>DASWVP010000067.1:0-2450 GCA_036401175.1 Azospirillum sp.
GCGAGGCCCGAGGCCACGGCGGCGCCCATGAACGATTTCAGAACGGCACGGCGGCGAACGGATTGGCGCACTAGGGTCTCTCCCAAAAGCTGGCTGGTTGCAATCGGAAAAGTCTAATGGCCGCACCCGGCGAACTGAGCCGCTGGCGCGCGCGCTGACGCCCGGTCGCTCCCTTGTCCGACAAGCGCTCCAGTTGTGCCGTTGCGGCCGCGCTGCGCGCCGGCGCGATGCCCTCAGAATCCGGCGGCGCTCGCGCTCACCAGGTACTCGTCCAGTCCGCCCACGTCGAGGAAATTCCAGTCCGCACCGTTGTGCACGACGACGCGGGCGTCGCGCACCGCCACGTAGTTGCCGGTGGCGGCATAGTGGCGGAACGTGAAACCCTGGTAGCTGCCGGTCGTCCACGCCCCCGAGAAGAAGGCGGGGTAGGCGAACTCCGCCCAGTTGAACAACCGGGCCGTGTCCGTCGCGACACCGTCAGGCACGAACGTGACCTGATCGATCCACGCGGCATCGCGGCCCGAAATCACCGCCTGGTCCTTGGTGTATTGCCAGCGAACCGTGTGCATGCCCGCGGGGATCCACAGCGAACTGCGGGCCCAGCCCGCCTCGCCACTGACGGCCCCCTGCTTGACGCCGTCGAGCGAGAGCGTCAGGAAGTCGTAATTCGCTTCCGACGACACCTTCCAGTCGAAGGCGAGGAGGCCGGGCCCGGTGATGGAGGCGGCGAGCCAGCTGCTCTGCGAATGACCGACCGGGCCGCTCTGGAGCGCGGACGTGCCGTGGTTCACCACACCGCCCTGGGCGCCGAACGGGGCGCTGCCGCCGGTCGACCACGCCAGGTCCGGGTTGTCGGCGGCGGCCGCCAGCGGCACGACCGGCACCGCGAACGTCGCGACGACGCTGCGGGCGCTGGTCATGGCCACGACGCAGTCACCAGTGCCGCTGCAGGCACCGCCCCAGCCGGTGAAGACCGAACCTGGCGCCGGCGTCGCGGACAGGGTGACCGCCGTGCCGGCGGCGAACGGCGCGGTGCAGGTCGCCCCGCAGCTGATGCCCCGCGGCGCCGAATCCACGCTGCCCTGGCCGGTGCCGGCGCGGTTCACCGCGAGCGCGATGCCGGCGCCGCCATCCAGCCACTGGTGCAGTGCCGCGTTGTAGGCGATGTCGAAGCGTCCGTAGAAGTTGCTGCCCGCCGCGTTGGTGCAGCTGGAATTGCCGCCGTACAACTGGCCCACCACGTAGCGCGAGCCGCCGATGGACTGGAACAGCGCCGAGCCGCTGCTGCCGCCTTCGGTGGTACCCACGGCGTTGCGCACGTTGACGAATTCGCCGGTGGACTGGCTCGCCTGGGCGCAGCTGAAGCTGCCGGACGCGTCGGTGACGCGGCAGTCGCCGTACGCGGTCACGCTGCCGAGGCTGATCTTCTGCAGGTCGCCGCGCGGGTGGTGCACGCCCGCGACGTCCGTCCCCAGCGCGACGGCGTCGGGGGACCAGGCCGCATATGTGACGCCGGGCGGCGGGGTGCCGGCGAGCCGAAGGAACGCCGTGTCCGTCGCGGCGCTCGACCACAGCAGGGTCGCGCCGCCGCGCAGCGTGCGCGTGCCTTGATGAAGCGCGCCGCTGTTGCAGGCCGAGGAACGGAAGAACCAGTTGGTCTCCAGGGTCGAGGCGACCGCCTGCTTCGAAATGCAGTGGTTGGCCGTGAGGAAGTAAGGCGTTCCGCTGGAGGCCCGGTCGTTCAGCAGCGTGCCGCTGCACCAGTAGCTGCCGCCGTCGCTGCCGACGAAGGACATGCGGGCCACCGCGTTGCTCTCTGTGCCGTAGGCGTGGCAGCTGACGTCGGCCTCGCAGGCGGCCGAGTCGCCGATCGCCTGCGGCGTGTTCTCGCCGCCGGCCAGCGCATCGCGGAACAGGTGCGACAGGCGCGGCACGGACAGCTCCACGGCGGCGGCGGGAACGCCGGGCGGCAGTTCCACTTCCATCGTGATCTCGTCCCCTTCGACCTGGGGACTCCAGTAGAGGCGGCCGGCCTCGGAGTCGTCCCCCGCGTTGCGATTGCGTTCGAGCACCGCCAGTACTTCGCGCGCCGGCACCTCCAGGGTGGCAGGGGAGGCGAGGGCGTAAAAGCGCAGCGTCGCATCCGCCGGCAGCCGCTGCACCAGCAATCCCAGGCGCAATCCCAGCGCCTGCGGGGAGGCGAACGTGATCTGCCCGGCCAGACCGCCGCCGGGCACGGGGCGCCAGGCAAGCTGGCTGCCGGTCTTGGCGGCCGAGTCGGTGTGTGGCACGTCGCGGCCGTAGCCGATCCGCCTCGGCTCGCCGGGCTTCGCGCCGCGCAGCGCGCCCAGCGGAACGAGCGCCTCCAGGGCGACCCGGCCTCCGCCATCGGCGGCGCGGCGCTCGGCCGTCGGCACCTGCGGCGGTGCATCGGAGGGCGAACCGAGGGT
>DASWVP010000068.1:0-7372 GCA_036401175.1 Azospirillum sp.
GGACGGAGCCGGAGTGTCGGTGGCCGACGAAGTCTCGTCGTCGGGCCCCACCCCATCCCTCCCCCACTGCGCTCTCGCCGGATCTTTGATCCGGCTGACGCGACAGGCGGGTCCTTTGGACCCGCTGAGAGCGGGGGAGGGTTAGGGTGGGGGCCCAGTGCAGCCACTTTTCCATCCGCTGCGGGTCGGCGCGCGCCGGGTTGCGGGCGGGGCCGCGCCCTCACACCGGCAGGCGGACCAGCACGCGCAGGCCGTTCTGCGGGTTGTCGGCCAGGGTGATGTCGCCGCCGTGGCCGCGCACCACGTCGCGCGCGATGGTCAGGCCCAGGCCGGCGCCCCCGGTCGCCGGGTTGCGCGAGCTGTCCAGGCGGAAGAACGGCTTGAACACGTCCTCGCGCGCCTTGGCCGGGATGCCGGGGCCGTCGTCGTCCACGGTGATCTCGATCGCCGTTCCGGTGCGCCGGGCGGCGACCTGGATGTGCTTGGCGTGCCGGCGCGCGTTGGCCAGCAGGTTGGCGAGGCAGCGGCGCATGGCGTTGGGCCGCAGCGGCAGTTCCAGCCCGTCGGGCACGGAGATGGTCACCGCCGCCCCTTCGCGCCGGGCGCCGGCCACCGCCTCGTTCAGCAGGCGGGTGAGGTCCGTCGGCTGCACCGGCTCCGCCCCTTCGCCGCGGGCGAAGGAGAGATAGCCCTCGATCATCGTTTCCATCTCGGCGACGTCGGCCTGCAGCTCCTCCACCTCGGCGTTGTCGCCCAGCATGTCCAGCGCCAGCTTCATCCGCGTCAGCGGCGTGCGCAGGTCGTGGCTGACGCCGGCCAGCATTTCGGTGCGCTGGGTGATCTGGCGCTGGATGCGTTCGCGCATCTTCAGGAAGGCGGCGGCGGCCTGCCGCACCTCCATGGCCCCTTCCGGCTTGAAGTTCGGCACGTCGCGCCCCTTGCCGAAGCTGTCGGCGGCGATGGCGAGGCGGCGGATCGGCCGGATCTGGTTGCGCATGAAGACGATGGCGACGGCGAACAGCACCATGGCCGAGCCGACCATCCACAGGATGAAGATGTAGGACGTCGGGCTGAACAGCCGCCGCTCCGGCGACATCACCGACAGCACGCCGTCGGGAAGCTGCACGCGGATCTCGTACCATTCGTGCGCCACGCGGGTGTCGATGGCGAAGGGGCGGTGCACGCGCTCGTCCAGCGCCTCGCCCAGCGTGCGCTCCAGCAGGCCGCGCAACGGGCGCCGCGGCTCGGGCAGCGTCTTGCCGGGTTCCAGCGTGACGATCAGGTCGGAGCTGCGCGCGGCGGTCAGGAACGTCTTTTGCCGGCCGTCCGGCGTGGGGTCGCGCTCAAGCTGGTCGATGATCATGGCGATCTCGCCCGACACCGCGGTGGCGAGGCGGTTCGTCATGGTGTCCCAGTGGCGTTCGTAGAAGATCCACGTCGCCACCGCCTGCGCCAGGATCACCGGCGTCACGATGATCAGCAGCGAGCGCCCGAACAGCGTGCGCGGCAGCACCCGCTTCAGCCCCGCCGGCATCGCCGGCGGGCTTGGCGTCTCGGAGGAGACGGCACCCGGCGCGCTCATCCGTCGGGCCTCAGCACATAGCCCTCGCCGCGCACGGTGTGCAGGAAGCGCGGCTCGCGCGGGTCGGGCTCGATCTTGCGGCGCAGGCGGGTGACCTGCACGTCGATGGTGCGGGCGTTGCCGGCGACCTTGCTGCGCTCGGTCAGCTCCTCGCGGGTGAAGGTGACGCCGGGCTGGCCGGCCAGCACGCGCAGCAGGCTGGCCTCCGCCGTGGTCAGGCGGATAACCTCCTCGCCGTTGCGCAGCTCGTCCCGGTCGGGCAGGTACAGCAGCGCGCCCAGGCGCACCGGCTGCGCCGGCACCGGGTCGGGCGGCTTGGCCGCCTGCCGGCGCAGGATGGAGGTGATGCGCAGCAGCAGTTCGCGCGGCTGGAACGGCTTGGCGAGGTAGTCGTCGGCCCCGGCCTCCAGCCCGGCGATGCGGTCGTCCGGCTCGCCGCGCGCGGTCAGCAGCAGGATGGGGATGTCGCTGTCGTGGCGCAGCGACTCGGTCAGCTCCAGCCCGCTCTCGCCCGGCATCATGATGTCGAGCACGATGAGGTCGAAGGCGAGGCCGCCCAGCTTGGCGCGCGCGTCCGCCGCGTCCTGCGCGGTGGTCACCATGAATCCGTTGCCGGCAAGATACTTGCGCAGCAGCTCCCGCAGGCGGGTGTCGTCGTCGACGACCAGGATGTGGGGCAGGTCCTCGGTCATGCGGCGGACTATAGCGCGGACCGGCCCTGCGCGTCAGCGTTTCGCCGCGCGGTTTGGTGCCAACGGGTTTCGCCCGCCCCCTACCGCTTCACCGTCGCCAGCCGGGGCTCGCCGGGCGGGGCGAACTTGGTGCGGTCCTCCTCGTCCAGCATGCCCAGCATCACCTTGCGGAAGCCCTGCACCGCCTCCGCGCCGGCCATGCGGTAGGCGCGCGCGATGCGCTGGCGCTGCGTCTCCGAGAGCTCGCGTTCCAGCTCCACGCCTTTTTTCGTCAGCTCCAGCAGGCGCTGGCGGCGGTCGCGCACGCCGGTGGTCTGGTCGATGTACCCCTGACGCACCAGTTCCCCCAGCACGCGCGACAGGCTCTGCTTCGTTATGCGCAAAATGCCGAGCAGCTCCGACACGGTGATCCGCGGGTGGCGGCCGACGAAGTAGATGACCCGGTGGTGCGCCCGGCCGAAGCCGATCTTGGCAAGGATCTCATCGGGTTCGGCCGTGAACTCGCGGTAGGCGTAGAACAGGAGTTCCATGCCCGTGCGCAGCTCCTCCTCGCGGAGGAAGAGTTGGTTCACGCCTGCTTTTATGTCAGCCATGTTGACGTGTTTTTTGAGGAATGTTACGAATGGGTCAGCGGTTCAGACATAATCGAACAATCGGGATCGCACAACAAGCAAGCGAAGACCTGCCACCAAGCCAAACGTGAGGATACCCCCTGCCATGGCCATCATTCCCTTCGACGACCGCGACGGCGTGATCTGGTTCGACGGCGCCCTGGTTCCGTGGCGCGAGGCCAAGGTGCACGTGCTGACCCACGGCCTGCACTACGCAAGCTGTGTATTCGAAGGCGAGCGGGTTTACAACGGCAGCGTCTTCAAGTTGACCGAGCACAGCGAGCGGCTGGCCCGATCGGCCGAACTGCTGGGCTTCCAGATCCCCTGGACGGTGGCGGAGATCGACGCCGCGACGAACCTCGTGGTCAAGGAAACCGGGCTGGCGGACGCCTATGTGCGCCCGGTGGCGTGGCGCGGCAGCGAGATGATGGGCGTGTCGGCGCAGCACAACCGCATCCACCTCGCCATCGCCGTGTGGGAATGGCCCAGCTATTTCAGCCCCGAGGCGAAGATGGCCGGCATCCGCCTGATGTGGGCGCCCTACCGCCGCCCGGCGCCGGACACCGCGCCCACCGCGTCCAAGGCCGCCGGCCTGTACATGATCTGCACCATCTCCAAGCACGCGGCCGAGCAGCAGGGCTACCAGGACGCGCTGATGCTCGATTATCGCGGCCTGCTGGCCGAGGCGACGGGGGCCAACCTGTTCCTGGTGATCGACGGCGCCATCCACACGCCGACGCCCGACTGCTTCCTCGACGGCATCACCCGGCGCACGGTGATCGATCTGGCGAAGAAGCGCGGCATCCCGGTGATCGAGCGTCCGATCAAGCCGGAGGAGCTGGCGACCGCGCAGGAGGTGTTCCTCACCGGCACCGCGGCGGAAGTCACCCCGGTGGGCCAGATCGGCGAGCACCACTTCACGCCCGGCCGGGTGTGCGAGGCGCTGATCAAGGACTACGACGCCGCCGTCCGCAGCCCCGCCTGGGCCGGCACGGAGGAGTGAGCGAGCGCCCCCGCCTCACGCCCCCCATCTCACGCGTCCATCAGTTCGCGCCGAGGCAGGCGGGCGTAGGCGGCGGCGATGTCGTCGAAGTGCAGGACGGTGCTGCTGCCGGCCTCGATGGCGGCGTAGGGGCGGCTTGGGGCGGGGATGCGTTCCATCACCAGCCGCACCGCCTCGGGCAGCGTGTCGAACGGGCCGATGTGTCCGACCCTCTGGGTATCATCGCGGCTGCCCGCGTTGCAGAAACAGACCGTGTAGGCCATGCGGATCCTCCTGGGATTGTTTTGTCCGAAGGCTATACCCGCGCCCGCATAGGCCGGTGTGATCAACGTGGGACCGTGACGGCGCGGCCCACCATCAAGCCTCCGCTCGACTCTCGCGCCCATGCCCGCCATATTTCCCGAGTTCCCGTTCCGTACCTGGTGAAGCCCCCATGCCGCACCCCGTCCTCGAAGCCATCCCGCGCAAGCCGCTCGCCAAGCTGGAACCCGGCAAGCGGCTGGAGGTCGTTTCCGAGTACACGCCCGCCGGCGACCAGCCCAAGGCCATCGAGGAGCTGGTGGCCGGTCTCGACACCGGCGAGCGCGATCAGGTGCTGCTGGGCGTCACCGGCTCGGGCAAGACCTTCACCATGGCGCACGTCATCCAGCGCGTGCAGCGGCCCACGCTGGTCCTCGCCCCCAACAAGACGCTGGCGGCGCAGCTCTACGGCGAGATGAAGTCGTTCTTCCCGAACAACGCGGTGGAATACTTCGTCTCCTACTACGATTATTATCAGCCGGAGGCGTACGTCCCGCGCACCGACACCTACATCGAGAAGGAATCCTCGATCAACGAGCAGATCGACCGCATGCGCCACTCGGCGACGCGGGCGTTGCTGGAGCGTGACGACGTCATCATCGTGGCGTCGGTCAGCTGCATCTACGGCATCGGCTCGGTCGAGCTGTACGCGGAGATGACCATCGACCTGCGCGTCGGCCAGATCATCCCGCAGGCCCAGCTTCTGCGCGGCTTCACCGAATTGCAGTACAAGCGCAACGACGCCGGCTTCGGCCGCGGCTTCTTCCGCGTGCGCGGCGACACGGTGGAACTGTTCCCCGCCCACATGGAGGACCGGGCGTGGCGCATCAGCCTATTCGGCGACGAGATCGAATCGATCCAGGAGATCGACCCGCTGACCGCCGAGAAGCTGGCCAGCCTGGAGGCCGTGCGCGTCTACCCCAACAGCCACTACGTCACGCCCAAGCCGACGCTCCATCAGGCCATCGAGCAGATCAAGCGCGACCTCAAGATCCGCCTGGAGGAGTTCGCCAACGAGGGCAAGCTGCTGGAGGCGCAGCGCCTGGAGCAGCGCACCACCTTCGACATCGAGATGATGGCGGCCACCGGTTCCTGCGCCGGCATCGAGAACTACAGCCGCTACCTCACCGGCCGCGCGCCGGGCGATCCGCCGCCGACCCTGTTCGAGTACCTGCCCAAGGACGCCCTGCTGATCGTCGACGAAAGCCACGTCATGGTGCCGCAGATCGGCGGCATGTACCGCGGCGACTTCGTGCGCAAGGCGACGCTGTCCGATTTCGGCTTCCGCCTGCCCAGTTGCAAGGACAACCGCCCGCTCAAGTTCGAGGAGTGGGAGAGCATGCGCCCGCAGACGGTGTTCGTCTCCGCCACCCCCGGCAACTGGGAGTTGGAGCGCACCGGCGGCGTCTTCACCGAGCAGGTGGTGCGCCCCACCGGCCTGATCGACCCCGAGGTGATCGTCCGCCCGACCGAGACGCAGGTCGACGACCTGATCGCCGAGTGCCGGGAGGTGACGGCCAAGGGCTTCCGCGTCCTGGTCACCACGCTGACCAAGAAGATGGCCGAGGCGCTGACCGAATACATGCACGAGGCCGGCTTGCGCGTGCGCTACATCCACTCCGACGTGGAGACGCTGGAGCGCATCGAGATCATCCGCGACCTGCGCCTGGGCGCCTACGACGTGCTGATCGGCATCAACCTGCTGCGCGAGGGTCTGGACATCCCCGAATGCGCCCTGGTGGCGATCCTGGATGCGGACAAGGAGGGGTATCTGCGCTCCAAGACCTCGCTGGTGCAGACCATCGGCCGCGCCGCCCGCAACGTGGAGGGCCGCGCCATCCTCTACGCCGACCGCGAGACCGAGAGCATGAAGTACGCCATCAACGAGACCAACCGCCGGCGCGAGAAGCAGCGCGCCTACAACGCGGCGCACGGCATCACGCCGGAATCGGTGAAGAAGGCGATCGGCGACATCCTCGACAGCGTATACGAGCGCGGCGACCACGTCACCGTCCCCACCGACGCCGCCACCGTCGGCCACAACCTGAAGGCCGTCCTCGCCGACCTGGAAAAGAAGATGCGCGCCGCAGCCGCCGACCTGGAGTTCGAGGAGGCCGCCCGCCTGCGCGACGAGATCAAGCGCCTGGAATCCCTGGACCTCGGCATAGAGCAGCCCGGCAGCATCGGCATCAGCACCGGCCGCATGGCCCGCGGCGTCCCCGCCCACGCCCCCGGCGCCCCCTACAGCAAGTCCGGCAAAGCCGCCATCAAGGCCAAGAAGGGCAAGCGCTAGAATTGTAAAAGCCCCTCTCCCTTCATGGGAGAGGGGTTGGGGTGAGGGTGGTTACCGCCGGAAGGCGGGAAAAAAGAGTCTTTCTTCCGCCTTGCCGGGCGTAACGACCCCTCATCCCAACCGCGACGCCCTTCGGCGTCGCCCCTCAAGGGGAGAAGGGCTCCCCCTTCACCGCAACGGCACGTTCATCTGAATGCTCAACCCCGGCTCCGGCGCCGGCATCATGGGCGCGTAGACCACGGGCGGCGGCGGCGCGTACATCACCCTGGGTGGCGGCGCGACGACGATGGTCCTCGGCCGCTGCACCACCACGACCGGCGGCGCCTGCTGGTAGATCACGACCGGCCCGTCGTCGTGGTGATGCTTGTGCTTGTGGTGCCCGTGCCCGTGCCCGCGCCCCTTATCGCCGGCCACGGCCGGCGCGGCCAGCGCCAGCGCGAGCACCGCGACCCCCGCCCCAACGACACCCTTCCCGAACATCCTGCGATCTCCTGTTTCGCGCGTAGGGCGGCATCCTACCACCGCCCCGCCGCCAACCCGCTCAGGTTGCTTGCGCCCCGCCCGTGACAATTTCCGGTCACGCCGCCCCAAGCCCATCCCGCATATCGCCCTCCACGCCGCCCCCCGCCACTCCTTCGATCGGAGTATGCAAAAGCAGCGAAGCGCCCCAATCCCCTCCCCCCTCTGGGGAGAGGGTTAGGGTGAGGGGGTCCCGCAAGACGGACATGATGGAATGGCGGGCAAAGGGCTCCACACCCCCGCCAAGGGGCCGGAGCCCCTTGGATCCCCCATCACCGCCCCGCCAGCCGCCGGATATCCGCCACCAGCGCGCCCATCATCTCGCGGTCGGCCATCGCCTCCATGCGCCATCGCAGGCAAAGCGCCTTGTCG
>DASWVP010000069.1:0-3662 GCA_036401175.1 Azospirillum sp.
GAGAACTTCAGGTTGCCGACGCAGGCGACGTTGGCCGCGCCCAGGGCGCGCAGGCGCCCGGCGTCGGCGTCGGTCTGCGCCAGCGCCACGCGGAACGTGCCGAGCAGGCCGCCGATGAAGCCGGGCAGCCGCCGCCAGCGCGCGAACGAGCGCGCGGACATGCGGGCGTTGACCAGCGCCGCCGGGATGCCGCGCGTGCGGATGGCGCCCAGCAGGTTCGGCCAGATCTCCGACTCGATCCACAGCACCAGATCGGGCCGCCAGTGGTCGAGGAAGCGCGCCACGGCATCCGGCAGGTCGACCGGGACGTACTGGTGGATGGCGCGCGCCGGCAGCCGGCGTCCCATCAGCGCGGCCGAGGTGACGGTGCCGGTGGTGAGCAGCACGGTGAGGTCGGGCGCGCGCTCCAGCAGCCGGTCGACCAGCACGAGGATGGAGTTGGCCTCGCCCACGCTGGCGGCGTGGAACCACACCAGCGGCCCGTCCGGGCGCGGGTGCGAGGCATGGCCCAGCCGCTCCGCCTGACGCTGCGGGTCTTCCTTGCCGGCCGCGCGCCGCCGGTCGAGGTAAAAGCGCACCGCCGGCCCGGCGATGGACGTCAGGCCGCGGTAGAGAGACTGGAGCATGCGCATCGAAACAACGACAGGGAACCCGGAACCGCCGCGGGACCCTCCCCGCACGGGCCGGCACCTTAGCATGGGCATACCCCGGAATCGAAGCGCCGGGATTCGGGGGGCGGCGGGGTGGGGTATCGGCTGGCGGCGAGGTGCGGATCAAAAACACGAAGATCAGAAGATCAAAAGATCAAAAGGGAGATTCAACAGGCGACGCGCCGGATGCCCTGTTTGATCAGCGGTACGTTGAAGTTGATCAGAAGACCGAGGCGCTTTTTTGCAAGCTTGAGGTAGGTGTAAAGCTGAACCTCGTGCAGCGGCAGCAGGGTCTCAACCGCCTTCAGTTCGACGATGATCGTATCTTCCACCAGGATGTCGACGCGAAAGGCGGCTTCGATCGGGTGGCCCTTGTAGGTGACCGGGACGGCCTTCTGACGCTCGCAGACGAGTTTGCGTGACCATAATTCTACTGCGAAGCATTCCTCGTAAACCGATTCCAGCAGGCCCGGCCCAAGTGTTTGATGAACCTGAAAAGCGGAATCAACGATTCGGCTGGCGATTGCTTCGATTTCGGGGGCTATTGGTGCGACGGTCATGGACGGTGCCGGTGGGTTCTCGGTCAGGCAGGCCCAAACTTATGATCTTTTGATCTTCTGATCTTTGTGTTTTTACGTCGCACCCCTCCCGTCAGCCGACCCCTCATCCGAACGGCCGCAGGTTGGCGAGGAACTGTTCGGCCGATTTGCGCCAGGAGAAGTTCAGCGCGTGGTCTCGGCAGACTTCCGGAGCGATGCGCAGCGCGCCGGCGACGGCGCGGCCGAGGTCCTCGTCCAGGCAGCCGGCGCCGGAGCCGTTCACCACGTCGAGCGGGCCGGGCACCGGGTAGGCGGCCACCGGCACGCCGGACGCCAGCGCCTCCAGCAGCACCAGCCCGAAGGTGTCCGTGCGCGAGGGGAAGACGAACACGTCGGCCGCCGCGTAGTAGGCCGCCAGCTCCTCGCCGTGGCGCGCGCCGGCCCAGACGACGCCGGGGTACTTTGCCGTCAGCTCCGCCCGCGCCGGGCCGTCGCCGACCACCACCTTGGTGCCGGGCGTGTCGAGGCGCAGGAAATCCTCCAGGTTCTTCTCGACCGCCACGCGGCCGACGTACATCAGCACCGGGCGGGCGAGGTCGAGGAAGCCCTTGTCGCGGGGGTGGAACAGGTCGGTGTCGACGCCGCGCGTCCAGCGCCGGATGTTGGTGAAGCCGCGCGTCCGCAGGTCCTGCTCGATCGACGGCGTGGCGACCATCACCGCCGCCGACGGCCTGTGGAAGCGCCGCACGACGGCGTAGCTCAGCGCCAGCGGGACCGGCAGGCGGTCGCGCACGTATTCGGGGAAACGCGTGTGGTAGGCGGTGGTGAAGGGCATGCCGCGCTTCAGGCAATAGCGCCGCGCGGCGAAGCCCAGCGGCCCTTCCGTGGCGATGTGGATGCAGTCCGGCCGCAGCGCGTCGATCATCGCGGGCAAGCGGCGTCCGGCGCCCAGGGCGAGGCGGATCTCCGGGTAGGTGGGCATCGGTATGGTGCGGAAACGGTCGGGGCCGATCACCTCGACCGTGTGGCCCATGCCTTCCAGTTCGCGGCGCACCGTGCCGATGGTGCGCACCACGCCGTTCACCTGGGGCAGCCAGGCGTCGGAGACGATGAGGATGTTCACGCCGCCGCCCGCACCAGCAGCCGCTGTTCCACCGCCTCCGTCCAGCGGATGATCTCCAGGGCACCGCAGTCGTGTTCGACCAAGGCGGTGCAGGATTCGACCCAGTCGCCGTCGTTGCAATAGAGAACGCCCCCCATGATGCGCATTTCGGCGTTGTGGATGTGGCCGCAGATGATGCCGTCGACCGCGCGGCGCTGGGCCTCGTCGGCCAGCGCCTCCTCGTACTTGCCGATGAACTCGACGGCCGTCTTGGCCTTGTGCTTCAGCCACGCCGACAGCGACCAGTAGCTGAAGCCCATCTTGCGCCGGACCCAGTTGAACCCGGTGTTGGCGGTGAGCAGCCACGCGTAGGCGTGGTCGCCCAGCAGGGCCAGCCAGCGGGCGTACTTCACCACCGCGTCGAACTGGTCGCCATGGGTGACCAGGAAGCGCCGGCCGTCGGCGGTGGTGTGCACGACCTCCGACACCACGTGGACGCCGCCGAACTGCAGGCCGACATAGTCGCGCGCCGCTTCGTCGTGGTTGCCGGGAACGTAGTAGACCTTCGCCCCCTTGCGCGCCCGGCGCAGGATCTTCTGCACCACGTCGTTGTGCGCCTGCGGCCAGTACCACGTGCGCTTCAGCCGCCAGCCGTCGACGATGTCGCCGACGAGGTAAAGGTGCTCCGATTCGTTGCGCTTCAGGAAATCGAGGAGCAATTCCGCCTGACACCCGCGCGTGCCCAAGTGGACGTCGGATATCCAGATGCTTCGGTACCGCTTCACGTGCGACGACGTGTCCATATCGGCCGCTCCTTCGCTGGGGCGGGTGGCGAAAATGAAGTTGCGATCCATATACAGGCGGCGAAGTGACTTGACAATACTGCTTATAGAGGCGAGTTAATGGAGGCGTTTATTTAAACAGCCTGCAACAAAACGGTCATTTCACTGCAATACTTCGACGGATTCAGGAGAAATCGTGACCGCTGTCCTTGCCGAGCCGGCCGTGCGTTCCGGTGCCGACACGTCGCTGCGGCGGCGATTCCTGGTGATCCACAATCCGGTGGCCGGCCCGCGCCGCGCCCGCCGTCTGCGCGCGGTGATCGAGGTGCTGACCCAGCGCTTCGGCGCCGAGGTGCGGGTGCAGGCCACGTCCGGCCGCGGCGACGCGGAGGCCATGGCGCGCGCCGTGGCGCCGGGCGCGTGGGACGCGCTGGCGGTGGCCGGTGGCGACGGCACCATCAACGAGGCGGTGAACGGGCTGGCCGCGCGCGGGGCGGAAGCGGCGCCGGTGCCGCTGGGCATCGTGCCGCTGGGCACGGCCAACGTGCTGGCGCACGAACTGGGCCTGCCGCTGGACGCCGTGGGCACG
>DASWVP010000070.1:0-22903 GCA_036401175.1 Azospirillum sp.
CACCGCCGTGCGGCCGGCGCGGCGCCTGCCGAGGGAGGAGCGGGCGGTGGAGGACGCGGTGGCGGCGCTGCTGGCCGATCCCGGCGCCGCCGCCCACCCGATGCTGGACGAGGCGGTGCCCCCCGGCCGTTTCCGCGCACCGCCCGGCTACCGCCCGTTCCTGCCGGTGCCGCTGTGGGGCACGGTGGACGAGGCGCCGGCCGGAACGTCGCCCGACGAGGCGGACGCCGGGGACGGGGCGGGCGCCGAGGGCGACGGCAAGCGGCACAAGGCGCGGCGTCGGGAGAGCGACCAGACGCAGCGCGACGACCCGCTGATGCTCAACCGTTTCGAGAAGATCCTGGGCTTGGCGGAGATGGTGAACCTCAACCGCAAGACCGAGGACGACGACGAGGAGAACGCCCGCCGGGCGGCCGAGGACCTGGACGAGATCGCGCTGAGCCGGCACGAGCGCAGGGCGTCCACAAAGCTGCGCCTCGACCTCGACCTGCCGGCGGCGGAGGCCGAGGCGGAGCCGCTGCGCGCCGAGATCACCTATCCGGAATGGGACTGGAAGCGGCGCCGCTACCTGCCCGACCACTGCCGCGTCATCGCCGAGCCGGCGGCGACGGAGGGCGAGGACTGGCGCCCCGACGAGGACGCGTTGCGCCGCATCCGGCTGGTGCGCCGCCAGTTCGAGGCGATGCGCCCGCGCCGTCGGGTGATGCCGGCCCAGCCGGACGGGGACGAGCTGGACCTCTCCGCCCTGGTCCGCGCGGTCGCCGACCGGCGGGCGGGCGGCCCCGGGTCGGAGCGCGTGTACACCGCGGTGCGCACCGTGGCGCGCGACCTGTCGGTGTGCGTGCTGGTCGACGTCTCGCTCTCCACCGACGCCTTCATCGAGGATCACCGCGTGCTGGACGTGGAGAAGGAGGCGCTGCTGGCGCTGGCGCACGGGCTGTCGGCCTGCGGCGACGAGCATGCGATCCTGGCTTTCACCTCGCACCGACGGCACCGGGTGAGCGTGCGCACGGTGAAGGCGTTCGAAGAGCGGCTGGACGCCCGCGTGGTGCGCCGCATCCGGGCGCTGAAGCCCGGCAGCTACACTCGCATGGGGGCGGCGCTGCGCCACGCCACGGCCTGTTTGAAGGACCGCCCGCACACGCATCGCCTGCTGCTCGTCCTCACCGATGGGAAGCCCAACGACACCGACCATTACGAGGGCCGCTACGCCATCGAGGACACGCGCGCCGCGGTCCAGGAGGCGCGCCGCGCCGGGTTGCGCCTGTTCGGCGTGACCATCGACGAGAAGGGGCGCGACTACCTGCCGTACCTGTTCGGGCCCGGCGCCTACGCGATCTTCCCGCATGTGGCGCGCCTGCCCGCGGCGCTGCCCGCCATCTACCGCCAGTTGACCGGCTGAAGGAGGCCCCATGAGCAAGTTTGGCATGAGCAGGTTCGCCGCCATCGTTCTCACCGGCCTCGCCGTGCTGTCCGGCCCGGCGTGGTCGCAGGCCAACATCCGGCCCGATCCCACCCCGCGCGTGCCGCCGCAGCCCGGCCAGACGCTGCCGGTGGAGGACGCGCTGTTCCTCAAGGAAGCCGCCGCCGCCAGCCAGGGGCAGGCGGAGCTTGGCCGGCTGGCCGCCGGGAAGGCGGAGGACGAGGCGCTGAAATCGGCCGCCCGCGCCATCGCCGAGCACCACCAGAAACTGGCCGAGCAGCTGAAGCGCCTGTCGGACGGCCGCAGCCTGCCGCCGGCCGGGCAGCTGAAGCCCGAACGGGCCGACGCGCTGGGCGCCGCCGGGGCGGTGACCAACCCGGCCAACGCGCACGAGGGCATGGCGCGCGAGGCCGTGCAGGCGCTGACCGGGGCGAGCGGGGCGGCGTTCGGCAAGGGCTATGTGGAGGCGCAGCTGCGCCTGCACGACCGCCTCGTCGACCTGTACCAGACGCAGGCGTCGCACACGCCGGACCGCGAGCTGGCGACCTTCGCCATCACCAGCCTCGTGGGCATCCAGAAGGACCGCGACGCCCTGCGCCAGCTGGCCGGCACGTTCGGGATCCGGGCGCCGGCGGAGGGGCAGGCGGTGCAGTACGGCGACCCGGCCAAGGCGCGCTGAGAGGCTCCCGGCTCACCGGCCCTCCGGCCCGCCCTCCAGTTCGGCGGCCCGGCGGCGCAGCGCCTTCATCTCGGCAAAGCGCGCGGTGACGTCGCGCAGGCAGGCGGCGATGCCCCGCAGGGCGCCGGATTCGTCCAGCAGCGGCACGATGGTGAACTCCACCGAGATGCGGCCGCCGTCCTTGCGGACGGCCGGGGCCGACAGCAGGCTGCCGCTGCCGTAGCGGCTCCGCCCGCTCTCCATCACCCGGCGGTAGCCGTCCCAGTGCGGCGCCCGCTGCTTTTCCGGGATGATGAGGTCGAGGGATCGGCCGAGCGCCTCGTCCGCGCCGAAGCCGAAGACGCGTTCGGCGCCCGCGTTCCAGAAGCGGATGATGCCGTCGCGGTCGGCGTAGACAATGGCCTCGGCGGCGCTGTCCAGCAGCGCGAGGCCGAGGCGTTGCCGGTCTTCGATATCAAGTCCCGTGTTCACCGCGGCGTGATCCATCCCAGATGTTCGGCAGCGTAGGCCAGCAGCATCAGCGCCGCAATCAGTACCAGATAGGCGGTCAGCACCACCCGCCAGACGCGCCCGGCGTGCTTCAGTTCCAGGTAATGCAGCAGGATCTCGCGCCCCTTGAACAGCGCGGTCAGCAGCACGCCCGCCGTGCCGGCCACGCCCAGCGGCTCCTGCGTCGCCGCCCCGCCGACCACCAGCGCCATCACCGACAGCGCCAGCAGCACGACCCACGCCAGCGTCAGGCGGTTGATGCCCTTCACCACGGCAGCCCCCTCAACGGATCAGGTAGACGATGGGGTAGAGGATCACCCAGATCAGGTCGACCATGTGCCAGAAGGCGGCCCCCGTCTCCAGGTTCTCCACGCTGTTCTTCCACGCCACCACCAGCAAAAGGCCGATGCCGAACACCACGTGCAGGGCGTGGAAGCCGGTCAGCATGAAGTACAGCCCGAAGAAGGCGTCGCTGTCGATGGTGTAGCCGGCGCCCAGCGTTGCCGAGTACTCCATCATCTTGATGACCAGGAAGACGCAGCCGACCGTTGCGGCCCCGCAGAACAGCCGCCGTGCCCGTCCGCCCAGCCCCCGGCGCCCGGCCTCCACGCCCAGCGCGGCGACATAGCCGCTGGTCACCAGCACCAGCGTGTTGAGCCCGCCCAGCAGCCGGTCCAGGTGCGCCTGCCCCGCGTCGAACGTCGCCGGATCCAGCGTCCGGGCCACCGCGAACCCCACCAGCGCGGCGCCGAACACCGCCAACTCGCTGAAGATGAGGATCCACATCATCAGGTTCCCCGGCAGGCCGGAGAACGCGTCCTCATGCGTCCGGTCGAGGGTCAGGTCGGTCATGGCACTCTCCCCGTCGCCGGTCACAGGCGCGTCAGGCGGAAGATCACCGCGAACATGACGAGCGCGCCCACCTCGGCGATGAGCGGCAGCCACGTGGGGTGGAACACGATGCCCAGCGGCATGATGAGCAGGAGGATGAGTGCCGGAAACACCACGTAGGGGGATTCGGGGCGGTGGGCCTCTGTGTCCGCGTCCGGCTCCTCAAGAACGGTCGGCGCGGTGATCGGGGCTTCCAGCGATTGGATGGACATGGTTCACGGGTCTCGTTTGCAGAGGGATGGAAGGGCTCGGCGCATGCGCCTCCCCGGCCTTGGCAATCGGATCGGCGTCCATCAGGCGGTGGACGCACAGACCCAGAAGCAGCGTGACCGGCCCGAGCACTCCGGCCATGCAGGCCTCGGCCAACGCGTGGCGATCAAGGGGTTCATCCTGCGTCCACCACCAGAGGAAGCCGGCCACACCCGCCGCGTACCAAGCGATGGCGAGGATCGATAGGGGCGACATCATGCACCTGCGCCGTCAGCCTGGGCCGGAGCCCTGAGAGGACACCGGCGGGAATCAGCCTCGCCGGGCGCGAAGCCACCATAGTCGGCGGCTTGACTTCGAGACAGCGAATTTGTTCGATGGATGCCATCGCTATATCCGATACGTAAGCAGGCGCGATCATGGACATCGATCTGGCCCGCACCTTCCTGGAGGTGGCGCTGTCCGGCAGCTTCGTCGCCGCGGCGGAGCGGCTGCACGTCACCCAATCGACGGTCAGCACCCGCGTCCGCCAGCTGGAAGAGCTGCTGGGGGCCCGGCTGTTCGTGCGCAACAAGGCGGGCGCCAGCCTCACCCCGGCGGGCGCGCAGTTCCAGCGCCACGCTGTCGCCATGGTGCGCATCTGGGAACAGGCCCGGCAGGAGGCGGCGCTGCCCTCCGGCCACCGGGCGATGCTGCGCATCGGCAGCGAGGCCGGGCTGTGGAACCGGCTGCTGCACCGCTGGATCCCATGGATGCGGCGCAACGCCGGCGACATCGCCCTGCGCTGCGAGGTCGGATTGCCGGACGGCCTGGCCAACGCCCTGCGCGAGGGGGTGCTGGACCTCGCCATCTGCTATTCGGCGCGCAGCCTGCCGGGTTTGCGCGTCCGCCTGCTGTGCGAGGAGGAGCTGGTGCTGCTGAGCGTCGAGGGCCGGGACAGCGGTGCGGCGGACGACGATTACGTCCTCATCGACTGGGGCGAGGACTTCCGCCGCCAGTACCAGCTGCACAACGTGGACGCGCCGATGCCGCCCCTGTCCATCGCGATGGGCACGCTGGGCCTGGACTACCTCACCCAGTGCGGCGGGACCGGCCATTTCCCGAAGGCGCTCGCACAGCCGCTGGTGGACGCCGGCATGGCGCGTGTCGTGCCGGAGGAGCGGCCCTACAGCCTGCCGATCTACGCGATCCACCCAGCCGATGCCGACGCCAGCGTCCTGGAGCCGGCCTTCGCCGGGCTGCGGGCCATCATCGGGGGCGCTCCGGCTGTCTGATCGTGTAGGGCCGCGGCGAGCAGTGGTCCTATGCCTCCACCGAGGGCGGCATCGAGAGCGTCCAGGAACCGATCCTCATGCACAGGGCGGGATCCTGACCGAACCGTAAGGTACCCGCGTCGTTCACCGGATGGGCAAATCAGGACGCCTTTGATTTGATGGCCGCCTGCCGCGCAGTCATATGCACTGCACGTCAGATTGACGGCGGTGGTGGGACGGAATCATCGCCTTCGCTGCGGTCCCGGTACAGCGCCGCGCGGGCCAGCAGCATCAAGGTGACGGGCGTCGTGATCACCATGAGGGCCGTGATCAGCACCTCGTGCAGCACGACACGGGATTCCAGTACGGAAAAACACAGCATCGAAGCGATCAGGACGCAGCCGATTCCCAGCGTCGAGCCCAGGGTCGGCGCGTGGATCCGCTCGTAGAAGCTGCCCAGCCGCAGCAGCCCGAACGACCCGATCAACGCCAGTCCGGCGCCGGCCAGGAGGAGCAACGCCACCAGCAGCGCCGCCCAGTCCGGCAAATCGGTCAGGTGCGTCATTCGATCACCTCGCCGCGCATGAGGAACTTCGCCAGCGCCGCCGTCGCGACGAAGCCGAGAAGGGCGATGATCAGCGCCGCCTCGAAGTACAGCGTGCTCCCGGTGCGGATGCCGAAGGCCAACAGCAGCATCGTCGCGTTGACGTACAGGGTGTCGAGCCCGAGCACCCGGTCCTGCGCGCGCGGCCCCCGCAGCACGCGGAGCACCGCGCAGCCCATGGCCAGGGCCAGAAGGATCTGTGCCAGCAGGACGGACCAGACCAGCATCTGCGTGATCATTGGAATATCTCCATCAGGCGCCTCTCGTACCGTCCCTTGATGGTGCCCACCCACGTCTGCTCGTCCACCAGATCGAGGATGTGAAGCAGTATGGTGTTCTTCGCGGAATCGTACTCCACCCAGATCGTGCCGGGCGTGGCCGTGATGATGCAGGCGAGCGTCGCCAGGCCGTAGGGTGCGCGCAGGTCCAGCGGGATGCGCACGAACCCCGACGTCCGGTTCCCTTTCCCCCGGCGCAGGATGATCCGGGCGACCGCGTCGTTGGAGCGGACGATGTCGTGGAGCACGATGAACGCCAGTTCGACCGCCACGCGCGGGCGCCGAAACCGGCCTTCCGGCAGGTCGAGCGCGGTGAAGGCCCAGACCGCGGCCAGCGAGAGGACGCCGCCCAGGATGACGGTTCCCGGCGCGACGCTCTCGTTCAGAAGCAGCCACACGCCCAGCAGGGTCGCCGTCAGAAGGGGATGGGGCAGCCAGCGCTTCATCGGCCGCCTCCCGCATCCTTGGCCGGCAGCACGGTCCGGACATAATCCTGCGGCCCGTGCAGCGACCGGGCGGTGTCCTCCATGTAGCGCATAGCCGGCCGCGCCTGCACGGTCAGCGCCACGCACAGCGCCAGCAGCAGCAGCACCGGCGCGATCTCGGCCACGCGCACGCGCGGCACCTCGCTGGCGGGCGACGCCCAGAAGACGTCGATCCCCGCGCGGGTCATCGCGACGACCGTTGCCAGCCCGGACAGCAGCAGCGCGGCGAGCAGGACCCAGGTGGAGGCAGTCACGGCACCGCCCGAGAGCAGGGGCGCCAGGATGGCGAACTTGGCCAGGAAGCCGGACAGCGGCGGCAGCCCGGCCAGCAGGGCGGCGCAGCCCAGGAAGCTGACGCCGAGGATCGCCATGGTTGCCGGGATGACGACGCCGACCTCCTCCTCGTCGTCCTCCGGGTTGGCGTCCTCGCCCTCCCCGAAGGCCTCGCGGGTCACCGCCAGCACGTCGGCACCGACCTCCCGGCCGCGCTCCAGCAGCTCGATCAGCAGGAAGAAGCCGGCGATCGCCAGGATGGAACTGGTCAGGTAGAACAGCACACCGCCGGTCACCGCGACGTGCCCGGCGCCGGTCGCCGCCAGCAGCGTGCCGGAGGAGACCAGCACGCTGGCGCCGGCCAGCCGCGCCATGTTCTGCGTGGCCAGCACCGCCACCGAGCCGAAGGCGATGGTCAGCAGCCCGCCGCCCAGCAGCCAGACGCCGCCGAATCCCGCCGAATCCCCAGCACCCTCCCCGAACATCAGCAGCCACAGCCGGAGCACGGCGTAGATGCCGACCTTGCTGAGGATCGAGACGATGCCGGCGGACGCCGCACCGACCGTGGCATAGGTGTTCGGCAGCCAGAAGCCCAGCGGCCACATCCCCGCCTTGATGAGGAAGGCCACGCCCAGGATTGCGGCACCCGCCTCCAGCAGCGCCCGGTCCTCGGCGGCGATCCCCGCCATCCGGCCCGCGAGGTCGGCCATGTTGAGGGTGCCGGCGATGCCGTAGATCATGCTCACCCCGATCAGGAAGAGCAGGGAGGCCGACAGGTTGATGGCGATGTAGTGCAGGCCCGCCCGCACGCGCGCCAGCCCCGAGCCGTGCAGGACCAGCCCGTAAGAGGCGGCCAGCATGATCTCGAAGAACACGAACAGGTTGAAGAGGTCGCCGGTCAGGAAGGCGCCGTTCAGCCCCATCAATTGGAACTGGAACAGCGAGTGGAAATGCGCCCCCGCCCGGTGCCAGCGCGCCAGCGAGAACACCAGCGCGGCCACCCCCAGGACGCCGGTCAGCACCAGCATCAGCGCGGACAGCCGGTCCAGCACCAGCACGATGCCGAACAGCGCCGGCCAGTCGCCCAGCCGGTACACGCGCACGGCGGCGCCCCCGCCCGGCAGCGCGCCGTCCGCCAGAACCAGCAGCGCCACCGCCAGGACCAGCAGCGCCGCCGCCGACGCCGCGCCGATCGCGGCCTTCAGCGCGTGCCGCCGCTCGTCGATCAGCATCAGCAGCGTGCCGACGACCAGCGGGATGACGATCGGCGCGATCGTCAGGTGATCCATCCAGCCGCTCACCGGTCCTTCTCCCTGCCGTCCACGTGGTCGGTCCCCGTCAGGCCGCGCGCGGCGAGCAGCAGGACGAGGAACAGCGCCGTCGTGGCGAAGCCGATGACGATGGCGGTGAGGACCAGCGCCTGCGGCACCGGGTCGGCGTGCGTCGCGAGATGGCCGGCAGCACCTCGCGCCAGCACCGGCGCCGCCCCGGTGCGCAGGCCGCCCGTGGAGAAGATGAACAGGTTGACGGCGTAGGAGAGCAGCGAGAGGCCGATGATCACCTGGAAGGTGCGCGGCCGCAGCAGCAGCCAGACGCCGGCCCCCGTCAGGACCCCGATGCCCAGCGAGAGGATGAGTTCCATCAGTCGTCTCCGCTTGCCGTCGTCAGCGCGGCGGGTGCCGGCGCCTCGCCCTGGCGCGGTGCCGCGGCGCGGTGGCCGCGGACCGACTGGCGGGCGAGCGCGATCAGCGTCAGCATCGTCGCCCCGACGACCAGCCCGAACACGCCGATGTCGAACAGCAGGGCGCTCGCCACCGGGACGGCGCCGAGGACGGGCAGCTCCGCGTAGGCGAAGTAGGAGGTCAGGAAGGGACGGCCGAACGCCAGCGCGGCGAGGCCGGTGCCGGTGGCCAGCAGCAGCCCCAGGCCCATCCAGCGCAGCGGCACCACCCGCAGGCGCGCCTCGATCCACTGCGTGCCGCCCAGCATGTACTGCACGATCATGGCGATCGCCACGGTCAGGCCCGCCGCGAAGCCGCCGCCCGGCAGGTCGTGGCCGCGCAGCAGCAGGAAAAGGGCGACCAAGCATATCACCGGGAACAGCAGCCGCGCGATCACCGACGGGATCAGCAGCCAGTCGGCGACGGTGTCGCCGTCCCGCCGGCCCGGGCGCGAGGCGTCGAAGGCGCTCTGGTCGCGCTGCTGCTCGGGTACGCCGACGCTGTCCGGCGCCGGGCGGAAGCGCCGCAGCAGCGCGTAGGCGGCGAGCGCCACCGCGCCCAGCACCGTGATCTCGCCCAGCGTGTCGAAGCCGCGGAAGTCCACCAGGATGACGTTGACGACGTTGGTGCCGCCGCCGTCGGTGTAGGCGCGCGCCAGGAAGTGCTCCGCCAGGAGTTCGGGGGGCGAGCGCGTCATCACGCCGAAGGCCAGGCCCGCCATGCCGAGGCCGGCGGCGACGGCGATGCCCAGGTCGCGCAGGCGGCGCGTCGTGGTGATCACCTCCGGCGGGCGGGCGCCGGGGATGTCCAGCCGCTTGGGCAGCCAGCGCAGCCCGAGGAGCAGGAGGATGGTGGTGACGACCTCGACCAGGAGCTGGGTCAGCGCCAGGTCGGGCGCCGAGAACCAGACGAAGGTCACGCAGGTGACCAGCCCGGCGCCGCCGACCAGGATCAGCGCGACCAGCCGGTGGAACTTGGCCTGCCACGCAGCGCCCAGCGCGCATGCCGCGCCGATCGCCCAGACCAGGGCGAGCACCGGGTCGACGGCGGCCGGCGCGACGTTCCCCGGGCCGAGTCCGCGCTGGAAGACGGCCCACCCGGCGGCCAGGACGGCCGCGCACACCACCAGCCGCAGCTGCGGCTGCAGCCGGCGGGTGCCCAGCAGCCCTTCGACCGTCCGCGCGAGGCGCCAGGACAGGAACACCATGGCCCGGTCGAACAGGCGCCGCCCTTCCAGGCGGATCAGCGGCGGCCCCTCGACGCCCTTCAGCAGGTAACCCTGGAGCAGGAAGTACAGCGCGACGCCGCCGCTGAGCGCGGTCAGGCTCATCATCAGCGGGCGGTTGAAGCCGTGCCAGACCGCCAGGCTGTATTCGGGCGTGGCGGCGCCGAGGGCGGCGTGCGCCGCCATGTCCAGGTACGGCCCCACCGTGGCCGCCGGCAGGATGCCGATGATGATGCAGGCCAGCACCAGGATCTCCACCGGGAAGCGCATCCAGGCGGGCGGCTCGTGCGGCGTGCTCGGCAGGTCGACCGGGTCCGGCCCGAAGAAGGTGCCGTGGATGAAGCGCAGCGAATAAGCCACGCTGAAGGCGCTGGCCACCGTGGCGGCTGCCGGCAGCACGTCGAGGAGCAGCGGCAGCGGCCCTTCCGCCGACAGCGCCTCGGCGAAGAACATCTCCTTTGACAGGAAGCCGTTGAGCAGCGGCACGCCGGCCATGGCCGCGGCGGCGACCAGGGCGAGGCGCGCGGTGAACGGCATGAAGCGGTTCAGGCCCGACAGGCGCCGCAGGTCGCGCGTGCCCGTCTCGTGGTCGATGATGCCGGCGGCCATGAACAGCGACGCCTTGAACGTCGCATGGTTGATGATGTGGAAAATCGCCGCGACCATGGCGAGTTCGCTGTTCAGGCCGAGCAGCAGCGTGATCAGCCCGAGGTGGCTGATGGTCGAATAGGCCAGCAGCCCCTTCAGATCGGTCTGGAAGATCGCGATGTAGGCGCCGATCAGCAGCGTGGCGATGCCGGCCGTCCCGACGATCCAGAACCACGCCTCGGTCCCCGCCATCACCGGCCAGAGCCGCGCCATCAGGAAGACGCCGAGCTTCACCAGCGTCGCCGAATGCAGGTAAGCCGACACCGGGGTGGGCGCCGCCATGGCGTGCGGCAGCCAGAAGTGGAAGGGGAACTGCGCGCTCTTGGTCAGGGCGCCCAGCAGGATGAGGACCAGCGCCGGCAGGTAGAGCGGGTGCGCCCGGATCACCGCGCCCGAGGCCAGAACGCGGTCCAGGTCGTAGCCGCCGACGATGTGGCCGAGGACCAGCACGCCGGCGAACAGGCACAGCCCGCCGGTGGCGGTGACGGTGAGCGCCACGCGGGCGCCGTCGCGCGCCGCCGGCGTGTGGTGCCAATAGCCGATCAGCAGGAAGGAGAAGAGGCTCGTCAGCTCCCAGAAGAAGGCGAGCTGGATCAGGTTGCCGGCGGTGACCACGCCCATCATGGAGCCCATGAAGGCGAGCAGGAACGCGAAGAACCGCGGAACCGGATCCTCCGCCGACATGTAGTAGCGCGCGTAGAGCACGACGAGGACGCCGACGCCCGACACCAGCGCGGCGAACAGCCAGGCGAACCCGTCCATGCGCAGGATGAAATCGAGCCCAACGGACGGCATCCACGCGAACTCGTGGCGGATCACCCACCCAGCCTTCACCGTCGGATAGGCGATCCAAACCAGGATGAGCCCGACAAGCGCGACCGCGCCGGCCAGCCACGCCGCGGCGTTGCGCGCATGCGTGGGCAGGAGCCCGGCGGCAATGGCGCCAACGAACGGAAGGCCCACGGCGGTCAGAAGCAACAGGGTGTCGGGCATGATCTCCTGCGATCGGGTTGGCTGATGGCTGGGCGGCGGCAGCGATGGCGGCGGCGGGCGGTCACGTCTCTTCCGGCGCGCCGCCCCGCCCCGCGTCGGGGGCTGCGGCGCCGTGCACGAGTTGGACGACGTCCTCGGGCGTTGCCGCGCGCCGCAGCCGGCGCAGCGCCTGCGGCTCGCGCAGAGCCCGGCAGATTTCGGACATTACGGGCAACAGTCCCTTGCGGATCGCCGCCGGCCAGAGCACCAGGAAGACGAGATCGACCGGTTCCTCGTCCCGGGCGTCGAAGTCGATCGGACGCCGCAGCCGGACGAACAGGACGACCGGCGTCTCGGCGGGGCGGAGTTCCGCATGAGGAAGGGCGGCGCCCTTGCCGAGAGCCGTGGAGCCGAGCTTCTCGCGCGCCTCAAGCGCGCCGAGGATCTCCGGCCTGGATAGCCCGGTCCGTTCGGCCGCCTCGGTCGCCAGGAGTTCGAACAGGCCCGCTTTGTTGGTGGGAGGCGCGTCGAGGATGACGTCGGCTGCGGAAAAGAGGTCCGAGAGTCCCATCCTTGTCTCCATGAGGGCGGGCGGTCGGCCTCCGCCGGATGCCGGCCATGGCAAAGGCCGTGCCGCCGGGCGTACGCCCCTGCCGCACACGCCATCGCCCGAACCCGGCGCCGCGCGGACCATCACACCGCCCAGGACGTTGGCGTCCAAGGCGTCGGCCGCCTGTCGGGCCGGCGGCGAAAGCTGCTCCCAGATCCTGGCCGAGGCGCAGGATGGGGGTACCCTCTTGACATTGGGCCGCCGAGGCGCGAAGTCAACCATTATGGTTGAGGGAATTCGAGCGTGCGCATGCCGACCGTTCCTGGTTTGACGCCGGGCCAATGCCGGGCCGCCCGCGGCCTGCTCGACTGGACGCAGGACGAGCTTGCCAAGCGCGCCGGTCTCTCGCGCAGCACCGTCCGGGACTTCGAGAAGGGGCGCCACGACCTTCACGCCGGGTCGGCCCGGCGGATCGTCGGAGCGCTCGAAGACGCGGGCGTGCTGCTCATTCCCGCCGGCGCCGCCGGTCCCGGCGTGTGCCTCGCGGCAGCGGAGGCGGGCGGGGATTGACGGGCGCCGCCCGCTTGGCCGGGACCCGTGGCGCCGCGCCGGCGCCCGACGCTCGTCACCGTCGGAAATGATGGTATTGTTCCAGGCGGACGGCTTGGAGAGCGCGATGGCCACGAACCGGCAACCAGACGATGACGGCTTCCAGTTCGCCAGGGAACTGCTCTGGCGGACCGGACTGATCGGCGTGGCCTTCTTCGTCATGCCGCCGTTTGCCATCGCCCCGACATTCGAGCAGGTGGTCGCGGCGTACATTGCCGTCGTCATCTGGTGCTACTACGACGGCGCGATTGCGCGGGGGCGCTGGCCGTTCGCCGTCCTGGAAGCCGGTGTGTGGACCTTTCTGGCCACGCGCTGGACGCAACTGTTTCTCCTGTCATTTGGGGCGTGACACGATCACGGTCCGGAGATGTTCGACTGCTCTACCGGCAGGCGCCGATGGATCCTGGCTGGCAGCGGCGGCCGTCCTTCCAGATCGCCCCGGACAGGTCGGCGCCCTTCCATTTGGCCTTGAACGTGTGCGTTCCACTGAGGTTTGCCCCTGTGAGGTTGGCGTCGCGAAAATCGGCTCCGGCCAGATTGGCTCCTCCCATGTTGGCGCCGCTCAGGTCGGAACCGCTCAAATCCGCCCGGGTCAGGTCGGCGTTGCGCAAGTCGAACCCGTGCAGATCGCTCCCGCGGAGGTGGGCGTCGGCGCACGCCGGATAGCCCCGGCTCAGGTCACAGCCCGGCAGGGACGGCTGTGCGACGGACGGAGCGGCGAGCATCGCAAGGGCGGCGGCGCCCAGTGCACGCCGGAACCACGGCGCAAATCGGTGACATGCAATCTCTTCCTGGGGCATGACCTTCCACTCCGGGTCGC
This sequence comes from Azospirillum sp., assembly GCA_036401175.1. Taxonomy (GTDB): domain Bacteria; phylum Pseudomonadota; class Alphaproteobacteria; order Azospirillales; family Azospirillaceae; genus Azospirillum. The sequence goes on from DASWVP010000070.1 coordinate 13,128, forward strand.
CAAAAGGAGCGCGGCCAGCGGATGGCGGCCACTCCGCAGCCAAGCCGGTCGAAAGGACGCGCGGCGGCTCACCTTAAGGGGTAGCGTCATCGGACGCGCCTGTGAGATCTGCCAGGGCGTATCCGCGATGGTGCGCGCGGTCACCCGAGCGTGGTCAGCGCGGCCGCGCCGGGCAGGTCGGTATGGCCCGCCAGGGGAACGGCCAGCACGTCGCAGGCCATGTCGCGGAGCACCTCCTCACACACGCTTCCCAAAAGCAGGCGCTGTGCGAGCGATTTCGTACGGGTTCGCGTGCCGATGACGCACAGCTCGGCCCCGAAGGACCGCGTGCTCGCGATGATGCGAGGCGCGGCAGCCCCCCACTCCACCGCCAGCAGTCCGTCCTTCACGCCCAACGCAGCGCGTTCGGCGATCTCTTCGAGAACGCCGCGGCAGCATGCCTCCGTTGCCAACCGGTATCGTTCCACATCTTCGTCGACCGCGTCGGCCAGCCGCATTTGCAGCCGGACGGCGTCGTTGAGAACGTGCAGGACGTACAGCGTCTGGCGGTCGGCCATGAGATGCGCCAGGCGCAGCGTATCGGCCGCCTCGACGGTCAGGTCCACGGCCGCCAGGGTGCACGGATAGCCACCCGGGGCGGGGCGCTTGACCACCAGGACCGGGCACGTCGTGTTTCGGATGACGCGCTCCACCGTGGTGCCGGTGAACACGTCCTTGAGAAGGTTGCGCCGGTGCGCACCGAGGACGATCAGGGACGTGCCTTCCATCTCGGCCGCATCGACGATCACCTGGAAATCCAGCCCACCGGCAATCCGGATGACCACCCGCCCGGCATCGGTGACCCCCAGCCGTGCCAGCGTTTCCCGCAGGCTGGCCTCCGCCTGGTCCCGGGTGACGTCGAAGACGGCGGCGGGCAACTCGTCGTCGATCACGTGCAGCACGGTGAGCGACGCGTCGAATCGCTGCGCCAGGAACAGCGCCTGCGCGATGGCCCTGTCGCTGCGGTGGGAAAGGTCCGAAGCGACCAGAAGATGTTTCATGGCGTACCTTCCTCAGTGACCGTCTGGGGCGCCCGGTGAGCCGCGGCCGTGTCGGCGGCGCCCTGATTCGGCGGGGGCGATGGCGCAGACATGGGCCCGGACTGTGCTCCGGGCGCAGCCAGAGCAGGTGCATCGCCCGGCGGCTGGCCGGTGGAGCGGCGTTTGCGCCTGCGCCGGATGATCCATTTCTCGCCTTCCGCCACGACGAAGACCAGCAAGCCGGCCCCGATGGCCTTGATCCATTCGACGGCCGACAGATCGGCCGATCCGAAGATGCCCTGCATCGTCGGCGCGTGCGTGAACGCGATCTGCAGCGGGATGCAGGCGGCGACCGCCAGCAGGGCGTACCGGTTGCCGGTGAGTCCCTCCCGATTGACGACGGAGGCGATGATGGAGCGGCTGTTGAACAGATAGAACATTTCCGCGGCCACCACGGCGTTGACGGCCATGGTGCGCGCGGTGGCGATGCTCGTGCCGTCGGCCAGTTCCCACAGGAAAAGCCCGAGCGCCCCGGCCATCATCAGGACCGATACCATGACCACGCGCCAGACGAAGAAGCCCGACAGCAACGCCTTGCCGGGAGGTCGCGGCGGACGCGCCATGACGTCGCGCTCGGCCGGCTCGAAAGCCAGCGCCAGCCCCAGCGTGCTCGACGTGACCATGTTGATCCACAGCACCTGCGCTGGCGTGAGCGGCAGCGTCAGTTCGAACAGGATGGCGGCGATCACCACCAGTGCCTCACCGCCGTTGGTCGGCAGCATGAACAGGATGAACTTCTTCAGGTTGTCGTAGACGGCGCGCCCCTCGTGCACGGCCCGGGCGATGGTGGCAAAGTTGTCGTCGGCCAGCACCATGTCGGCGGCCTCCTTGGCGGCCTCCGTGCCCTTCATTCCCATGGCCACCCCGACGTCGGCGCGCTTCAGGGCGGGAGCGTCGTTCACGCCGTCGCCGGTCATCGCCACCACCTGCCCGTCGTCCTGAAGCGCCTGGACGAGACGCAGCTTGTGCTCCGGGCTGGTGCGCGCGAAGACGTCGACCTCCATGGCCACGCGGCGCAGCGCGGCCTCGTCCATCAGCGCGATTTCGGCCCCAGTGACGCCGGGCTTGCCGACGCCGATGCCCAGCTGGGCGCCGATGGCGCGGGCCGTCTCCCCATGGTCGCCGGTGATCATCTTCACGCGGATGCCGGCGCGGTGGCATTCGCCGACGGCCCGGATCGCCTCCTCACGCGGCGGATCAACGATACCGACGATGGCGAGCATCGTGTAGCCGCCCGCCACATCGGCGACGCCCAGGCGTTCACCGGCCGGGCCGCCGCGTCGACAGGCGAGCGCCAGAAGGCGCAGCCCCTGGGCGGCGGTGTCGGTCGCCATGCGGCGCCAGCGGTCGACGTCCAGCGGGCGCTCGCCGCCGTGTCCCATCTCCTGCGAGCAGACGTCGAGAATGCGCTCCGGAGCGCCCTTGACGAAGATCCAGGAGCCGCCGTCCGCGTTGTGGTGGTGGGTGGCCATGAAGCGGCGTTCCGACTCGAACGGAATGGAGTCGACGCGGGGCCATGCGGCTTCCGCCGCGTCCTGGACCATCCCCGTCTTGGCGCCAAGGACGAGGAGGGCGCCTTCGGTGGGATCACCCTCCACCCGCCAGATCCCCACATCCTGCCGCAGGCGCGCATCGTTGCACAGCACGCCGGCACGGGCGGCCAGGACGAGCGCGGGATAGTGGGCGACGTCGATGATCCGGCCGTCCACGCTGACGTCGCCCACCGGCGCGTAGCCAACGCCGCCGACGTCGAACACGTGGCCGGCGCAGACGATGCGCTGGACGGTCATCTCGTTGCGCGTCAGGGTGCCGGTCTTGTCGGAGCAGACGACCGTCACCGACCCCAGCGTCTCGACGGCCGGCAGGCGGCGGACGATCGCCTTATGGCGCGCCATGCGCTGGACGCCGAGCGCCAGCGTGACGGTCATGATCGCCGGCAGCCCTTCCGGGATCGCCGAGGCGGCCAGGGCCACGACCATCATGAACATCTCGGACGGAGGGTGCCCGCGCCACAGCGTGCCGAGCAGGAACGTCGCCGCCGCCATGACCAGGATCGCCGAAGCCAGCACGCGTCCGAAGCGGTCGATCTGCCGCAGCAGGGGCGTGGTCAGGCTGCGGATGCCGGCCAGCATGCCGTTGATCCTGCCCAGCTCGGTGGCGCCGCCGGTGGCAACGACGATGCCCGCGCCCTGGCCATGCACGACCAGGGTGCCCGAATAGGCCATGCCGTGGCGGTCGCCCAGGGGGGCTTCGGGCGCCACGGCGGCCGTGCTCTTCTCGACCGGCAGAGATTCCCCGGTCAGCGCCGCCTCCTCGACGCACAGCTCCTTGGCCGCGATCAGCCGCAGATCAGCCGGCACCCGGTCGCCGGAGGACAGCAGGACGAGGTCGCCGGGCACGAGGTCCGAAGCGTCGATCTCGCGCCGGTTGCCGTTCCGGACCACGGTGGCGTGGGGTGACAGCATTCCGCGGATGGCGTCCAGGGCCGTCTCGGCCTTGCCCTCCTGGAGGAAGCCGATGACGGCGTTGATCAGGACCGCCGCCAGCAGCACCCCGGTGTCAACCCAATGGCCGAGGCCGGCCGTGATCGCCGCGGCACCCAGCATCACGTACAACAGAACGTTGTGAAACTGCATCAGCAGGCGCAGCAGCGGTCCGCGGCGCCGGGGCAGCGCCAGCCGGTTCGGACCGTACAGGGACAGGCGCTGGTGCGCCTCTGCCTCATCAAGGCCGCCGGGTGCCGTCAGCAGGTTCCGGCGAACGGCCTCGGCCGCAAGAGTGTGCCACGCGACCGGCAGCAAGGTGGCGGGATCATGTTCGGCCGAACGCGAATGGCGTTCAATCGACATCGCAGCCGCTCCCGCGCAGGTAGGCCAGGTACGTCGCACGCTGATGGTCGGCGTCGACCGGCTCGGCGTCACCGGTGGCAAGGCCTTCGAGCGCCGCGGCGGTGCCGATGATGTCCACCCCGGCGCTCGCCAGCGCCAGTTCCAGCGACAGAAAGCTGAGGGCGTAGGTCGAACCGATCATCACCGCCATCGCCGATGCGAAGACGCCGGTCGCCGATGGCCCCACGCCGGGCACGACCAGATACCGGCCGGCCGGAATGCCGAGGGCGCAGATGCCTTGCGTGAAATGCCTCTTTTCCGCAGCGAGGCCGAGCGCGCTTGCCGGGTCGAAAAGGCCGAGCAGTCCGGCGGTGGAGTTGATCGCGAACCGTCCGGCGGATCGTGCCGCCGGCCCGGCCTCGCCGGCCATGGCCCAGCTGAAGGCGCTGACCGGTTCCACGAGGTTGGCGTACAGATTGCCGGCCGCCCGGTGCAGAGGCGGGGGAAGAGCGTGGGCGCCGTCGAGCAAGGGACCGACGAATTCCCGCGACAGCGTTCGGTTGACGCCATCGGCCCAGACGTTGAAGCGCTCCAGCGCGCCCTCGCGCGCCAGTGCCGGAGGAGCGGCCAGCATAAAACCGGCCAGCACGATGACGGCCAGCGGACGAAGCGCACGGATCATCGCGGGGCCATCTTCCGCTGCGGACCGTTCATCTGGGACGCCCGATCCGCACCTTTCGCGAATGAAGGGACGTTTAGAGATGTTTCTTGTTGCCCTTTCGCAGCGTCGGGGTCGAGGATTTGCAAGGTCAGAGCACGTTCTCCGAAAGCGGTTGATCACGCCGAGAATCACGGATGGTCCGAACAATGGATACCTGTGAGAACTGCCAGGGTCCCGCGCCGGATTTCCGGCCGGCGCGTCGGGGGAGCGATTTTTCAGAGAAGTAGTGCGTATGAGCTTGGTGGTCTGTTGACGGCATCGCATCGACCGTCCGCTCGCGATCGTTGGAGGAGGGAACGCCGTGCGTCTCATCGACCGCTGTGCCAGGACGATGATCAAGTGGTTCGGGAGCTTGGTCATCGCCATGGTCCTGTGGGGCGTGGCTCTGGTGGCTCTTATCGCTCTGATGACGGGGGCTTGGCCGTGAAGCCGGTCCAGTCCGCGGCGGTCGCGCGCACCATGGTGCGGCGCGCCGGCTTTATCCGAACACGGCAACGCCGCTCGCCCGAGGCAGCGGGGTGTGATCGTGCAGGGGAACGGCCAGCACGTCGCACGGCATGTTGAGCAGCAGGTCTTCCGCAACGCTGCCCAGCAGGAAACGCTCGACCGCTCCCTTGGCGTGCGTGCGCGTGCCCACCACCCCAAGGTCGGTGCGAAAGGTCTGCGCCGCCTCCAGGAACCGGGGTACCACTCCCTTCCAGTCGAGCACCGGCAGATAATCGGCGGCGTCCAGGCCGGCGCGCCCGGCGATTGTCCGGAGAAAGGCGCGCGCCCGCTCTTCCGTGGCCAGCCGGTAGCGGTCGATTTCGCCGCCGGGGGCCTCGGCGACCCTCATCTGAAGGACGACCGCGTCGTTCAAGGCGTGCATCAGATAGAGCGTGTTGCCGGCCGCCAACCGGTGGGCCATTCGCACGACCTCCGCAGACTCCTCGACCAGGTCCACGGCAGCCAGCGTGCACACGTAGTCGCCGGGGCTCGGGCGGCGGACGACTAGGACGGGGCGTGTGGTGTTGCGGATGACCCGCTCGACCGTGGTGCCGGTCAACACGTCCTTGAGCAGGTTGCGCCGGTGCGCGCCAAGCACGATGAGGGAGGCGTCCTCCGCCTCGGCCGCGTCCACGATGGCCTGGAAGTCCAGCCCGCCGACCACCCGCACGTCCACGGGTACAGTCCCGGCTCCGGCCCCGGACAGGGTCTCGACGGTGCCGCGCAGGCTGGATAGGGCCTGCTCCCGCGCCGAGTCGAACATCGCTGCCGGCAACTCGTCGTCGACGACGTGCAGCACCGTCAGGGGCGCGTCGAAGCGCTGCGACAGGAACAGGGCCTGTGCAACCGCCAGGTCGCTGCGGCGGGACAGATCGGATGCCACGAGAACGCGATTCATGCCGGATCTCCGTCGGTTCCGGGGAAGGATCTGAATGCGCGAGCGCCGCTCCGGATGCCGGTCGCTCGTTCATCATGTGGCAAGTCCTCACGGTGTTTTCGAACCGACCGCGAAGCGTCGAATTGGCATGGAGGACGCGAATGAACGCGGCGGAACGCTGGGCAAGGAGCTGGCAATGGCCCAGGGCGGTCACGTCGGCGTTGTGACGGCGACCACTGCGCAGGACCATTTCACCGAAGCAGTCGCCGCGGCCAAGGCCTCGGTTGCCCCGGCAAGGACACCTCGGCCGCCCGGGACGAGATGATATAGACGCAGCCCGCGTGATCGCCTCGCTGGGTGATGACCTTGCCGGAAGCCGCGAAGTGGGCGACGAACATCCGGCAGATCTGTCGAAGGCGGTCTTCATCCAGGCTTGAGAACACCTCGAACCGCCGGACCAGTTCGCTGGTATCGAGCCCGAGATCCAGCCGCGGCCGGCCGAAGGGCTTCTTCTGGACTTCGTGCCGCTCCCGAGGCAAGTTGTTGTACAATTCTCGGCCGATGAGATGCGGCCGACATGGGTGTTGTAGCGTTCCTTGATGTATGGCTTTCGGTCTGCGTCAGCGGGACCAATCCGGCAACCTATCACATCGAACGCCGGCGGCTGCTCCGGAGAGGATTATCAGGGTGCATCGATAGATACGCGATCGCCGGCCACGCCGATGAGTGCAGGGTGCTTCGCTACGGCCGCCGGTCGAATTCATCACCCAGCAGCCCTCCCCGCAACAGCAGCAGCACCGGTTCGCCCGGCTCCAGCGTGATGACCGGCGCCCGGTCGAGCAGGTCCTTGGCGGCCTTGTCGAGCGGGCGGTCCATGGCGTGCCCGAGGAGGCCGCCGATCAGGCTGCCGCCGCCGGTCAGCGCCGCCACTCCGACGTCCACCGCCGCGCTGGCGGCGATCAGCAGCCCGGTCCGAAGCCACGGCACCTCGACCGAGCCGGGCAGCCCCGCCGCGCCAGTGGCGTCCGTCCCGATCGCCGCCACGCGCACGGTGTCGTTGCGCGGCCAGGGGCGGGTGATCACCGGGTTCGTCACCGCAATGCGCTTCTGGCTCCGGCTCACGCTGGCACCGACCTCCAGCGTCACCACCGACCCCGCGGGCACCGCCAGGCAGGAGAAGCCGGCGTCCCAGACGTCCTGCGTCACCCGCGCGGTGACGATCCCGCCGCGCTCGCTCACCACCCGGTTGACCGTCAGCAAGGGGATCGGCGTACCGGGCGGTACGACGCACTCCGACCCGGCCGCGGCGGCGTCCGGCGAACTGGGCGGCCCGCCGGATTCGCCCCGTTCCTCCTGCCGGCGGCTCCAGCCGCCCACGCCGGCCTCCATCGCTTTCTTGCGCAGTTCGTCTTCCTTCGGAGCTGCCCGGGCCTGAGGTCGTGCCGGAACTGGCGGAGGCTCCTGCCTGTCGAAGCGCGGGGCCGGCAGCGGAGGCGGCGGGGATTTCGGCGCCATGTCCTCGTAGCGCGGCAGGACCGGTTCGCCGCGCGGCAGTTCCAGGCTGCCCAGGGCCCGGGGCACATCGAGGCCCTGGCCGCGGCCCAGCATGTAGGCGGCCAGGCCGAGGCCGATCACCGCGCCGGCCACCACCAGGATGCGGGCGACGTGCGGACCGGACGTCACCACTTGGCGGCGTGCCAGGGGATCGGGCGGCGATGGGGTGTCGTCGGGGACGGTCACGGGGGGGTCCTCCGGATGTGCACCTCCTGCGCACCCAGCGCCAGCAGCAGGTGGTCGTGGATGCCGGCGACGCGGTAGGTGGCGTTCATGCGGCCGTACTGGACGGGGATGCGGGTGCCGTCGGCGCCGATGCGCCAGAGCACCGGTGCTCCATGGGCGCCGAGCGCCCCGGGGGTGAAGTTGATCACCGTCACCTCGCCGTCGTCACACACTGGCGGCTGGCCATCCGCTGTCGGCACCGGCCGCCACTCCGGCGTGTCACCCTTCAGCGCGTAGGTGCAGCGCCGGTCCCGGTAGGCCAGTTCGGTGGTGCGGTCACGGCGGTCGCCTCCCGCTGCAAGCGAAACAGCCCCGGCCTGACCGTTCAGCGTCGCCAGGTAGTCCTCGGGGTAGCGCCAGCGCACCTCGACGTGGTGGGTGCGCCTGTGCGTCTCGACGTTGAGGTCGTACTTGCGGTCGTTGGTGAAGATCGAGATCTGGTGGTTGAGGCCGGCGCGGCGCGGCATGAAGGCGATGCACTCGGTGCGCTGCGCGCCCTTGCCGAAGCTGTAGGGCTGGTGGGGGATCCACACCTGGGCGCCGGGGGCGACGATGTCGCGCACCACCTCGCCGGCCTTCAGGCAGACCAGCGTCTGGTTCCCCTCGGCCATGTAGACGAGGTACTGCAGATCGCTCTGGTACCAGTACTCGCAGCTTTTGCCCTTGAAGCAGGTCAGCGTCGGCAGGTCGAGGGCAGCTTCGTTGGCCTGCCCGACCCAGCTGCGCGTCTGCGCCCGCGACGGCCGCATCGCCGGCTTCTCGCGCCGTACCGTGTCCGTCCGCGTGGGCGGAATGCGCAGATCGGCCAGCGTGTAGGGGGGCGGCGTCCCGGCATCCGCCGGGGGCGGCGCGGCATGGGTGGCGCAGGCGGCGAGCAGCGGCAGGACGAGCAGGCACGGGACACGTCTCATGGGTGGGGCTCCATCATGTCCGGGGAGGGCTGCGCCGGCTTCGGCGGCTCCTTCGGATCGGGCGTCAAGGGGGTGCCGCTGGGCTCGGAGAAGCCGGAGACCGACACGCCGTCCAGGGCACCGTCGCGCGACGGGCCGTCGACGGTGACCACGGCGGCGCTCATCAGCGCCCTGGAGCGCGGCTTGAAATCCCGGTACACGGTTTCCGTCCACACCACGGTGAAGGCGGTGGCGCCGGTCCTCGGGTCGGCCTCGCGCTCCTGCACCCGGATGTCGGCGACGTCGCGGGTCCAGCCCCCGGCGGGATCCAGGTCGGAGGCCATCAGGGCATCCCACTTGCGCTCGGCGCCGCCGATCAGCCGGGCACGCGCCGCGGCGCGATCCCTGGCGAGCACCACCGGGTCGGTGCCGATCCGCCGCTGCCACAGCACGAACCACGTCACCGCGTTGATCCGGGCGCCCTTGGAGACGGTAAGCGTGTTGTCCAGCAGCACGAGGCGCTGGTGCCCATCCATCCCCTGCTCGACCCGGTAGACCGGCTTGTACCGGGCGATCTCCACCAGTTTGGAGGCGATGCGCAGGTTGTCCCAGGTCATCAGCGTGCCCCACGACAGGCCGAGCACCGTCAACCCGAAATACCAGCGCTTCAGCCGCAGCGCCTTGGCCTCGCGGCTGGCCCGGTAGGTCATGGCGGCGAGGTACTTGGTGCTGTCCGGCACGGCCGCCGGCGGCGGGTCGTAGGTGTTGACGACGCGCTCCTTCATGGCGGGTCAGTCTCCCTTGTCGTCGGCGGCGCGGCGATCGGCCCCGGGCTCCTTGCCAGGCGGGTCCTGCGGCGGCGCGGTGTTGCCGTGGGGGCGTCGGCCCAGCCAGGAGGCTTCGCCGCCCCATTGCTCGATCAGGCGGCTGGCCTGCCCGCGGGTGAGGTTCGGATCGACGCTGCGGCCGGCGGCCAGCCGGTCCAGTTCGGCGCGTTGGGCATCGGTCATCGGCTGGTCCCAGCCGCCGCCACGCGGCGCCGAGGCACGGGGGCCGCCGTAGCGGCCGGCCGGGTAGCGGCGGCCGGACGTGCCGTTGGCGGGATCGCCGGTATCC
>DASWVP010000071.1:0-3202 GCA_036401175.1 Azospirillum sp.
CGACGTCGGGCTGGCCGCCGCCGCCAACGTGCCGTGGCTGCGCGTGCACCGCCGGCCGCGCGTCGCGGTGCTGCCCACCGGCGACGAGATCCGCCTGCCCGGCGAATCGCTGGGGCCGAGCCAGATCGTCAGCTCCAACGCCTTCTTCCTGTCGGCCCTGGTGGCGGCGGAAGGCGGCGTGCCGCACTTCCTCGGCGTTGCCGGCGACACGCCCGAATCGCTGGCCGCCATGGCGCGCGGCGCGGCGGGCTGCGACCTGCTGGTCACCTCCGGCGGCGCGTCGGAGGGCGACCACGACCACGTGCGCGCGGTGCTGGGCGGCGACCTGGATTTCCACCGCATCGCCATGCGGCCGGGCAAGGCGGTGATGTTCGGCCGCACGGACGCCGCGCGGCTGCTTGGCCTGCCCGGCAACCCGGTTTCGTCCGCGGTGGCCGCCGTGCTGTTCCTCAAGCCGCTGCTGCGCGCGCTGCAGGGCCTGCCGGCCGACGAGCCCACCCGCAGCGTCCGGCTGGGGAGCGCCCTGCCGGCCTGCGACGCGCGGGCCGACTACGTGCGCGCAACCCTGTCCGCCGATGCCGACGGCGAGCCGGTGGCCACGCCCTTCTCCCGCCAGGACAGCGCCATGACCTCGCGCATGGCGCGGGCCGACGCGCTGATCGTGCGCCCGCCGCACGCCCCGCCGGCCCGGCCGGGCGACCGGGTGGCGGTCATCCCGCTGTCCGGCGGCTGCTTCTCCATCTGAGAAGCGCCGAAATTTCCACGCCGGTCCGCGCAGCCGACGCTTGACGGAACGCCAGAACCAAACTAGAACATACTGCAACGTTTTGCTTTTGTTCCAGATCTAGTACGGCGACCGCCGGGAGGCACAAATGCTCACTCGCAAGCAGCACGAGCTGTTGCTTTTCATCCACGAGCGGCTGGGCCAGGGTGGCGTGTCGCCCTCCTTCGACGAGATGAAGGACGCGCTAGGCCTCAAATCCAAGTCCGGCATCCACCGCCTGATCACCGGCCTGGAGGAGCGTGGCTTCATCCGCCGCCTGCCGCACCGCGCCCGCGCGCTGGAGGTGGTCAAGCTGCCCGAAGGCATCGATCAGTCCCGCGCCGGCGGGACCGGCCGGCCGCCGGCGCGCGCGAAGTTCCAGCCGAACGTCATCAAGGGCGATTTCTCCGGCGCCCTGTCCGGCCGCGAAGTGCCGGCGATGGCGGAGACGGTGCAACTGCCCCTCTACGGCCGGATCGCAGCCGGCACGCCGATCGAGGCGTTGCGCGACAACTCCAACTACGTCGACATCCCCGCCAGCATGCTGACGCCGGGTGAGCACTACGCGCTGGAAGTGTCGGGCGATTCAATGGTGGAGGCCGGCATCCTCGATGGCGATACCGTGGTCATTCAGCGCTGCGAGACGGCCGAGAACGGAACCATCGTCGTCGCCCTGGTGGACGACGGCGAGGTCACGTTGAAGCGCCTGCGCCGCAAGGGCAACACCATCGCGCTGGAACCCGCCAACGCCACCTACGAGACGCGCATCTTCGGCGCCGATCGCGTGCGGGTGCAGGGCAAGCTGGTCGGCCTGTTCCGCAAGTATTGAGCGGGCGGGGCCTCACGGTACCGTCCATGGCCGGCTTCCGCGCCACGCGCGCACGCTCTGCGCGCGCGTGCCGTCCGGGCCCAGGTACACCGCGTGCGCCCCTTCCCGCCGCAGCGTCCAGACGTCGATCACCAGGGGCGCCCGGCAGCGCCGCGCGCCTTCGGTCAGGCTGATGACCACATCCGCCCCGCCGCAGTCCTCCGCCAGCGCCTCGGCCTGCCGGATCAGGGCGACCGACCGCCCCCCGGCGCGGTAGAGGCAGCCCAGCGCGTCGCAGACCAGCCGACCGTCGGCGCTGCCGCCCGCCCGCGGCCAGGGCTCAGCCGGATTGGCGCGGCCGTCGCGGTGCACCCACATGCGGGTGGTCAGCTTCGCCGCGTTCGCCGTCGACGGGCTGAGCGCGCCGTCCGCCATCCGCACCGCCACCAGCCGGCCGTCGCCCGACACCAGCACGTCCGGCCGCTCGGCGAACACCGGGCTGAGCAGGCCGGCCGTGACGCCGGCCAGACCGAACAGCCGCCAGCGCCCCGACCACAGGCACAGCCACAGCCCGCCACCCACCACCGCAACCAGCCCGGCCAGCGGCATGGCGGGGACGATGGCGGTGGATCCCGGCAGGTCGCTGACCGCCCCGGCCGTCCAGATGATGCCGCTTACTCCCCAGCCCATCGCCGTCACCGCCGGACCTTCCCAGCCCCAGGGCATCAGCAGGTAGACGATCAGGCTCCACGGCATGACCCAGAACGAGGTCAGCGGCACCGCCAGCATGTTGGCGAACACGCCGTAGAAGGCGATCTGCTGGAAATGGAAGAGCGAGAACGGCGTGGTCGCCAAAGTGGCGATGGCGCTGGTCAGCACCAGCCCGCCCAGGTACAGCCCGGCGCGGCCGAGCCAGCCGGCGCCCGTGTGCCAGCGGCGCAGGTGCGGGTTCAGCACCTCGTACGCCGCGATCAGTGCCAACACGGCACCGAACGACATCTGGAAGCTCGGCCCCACCAACTCGTCCGGCCCGAGCAGCAGCGCCACCACCGCGGCGAAGGCGATCAGCCGCACGCTGAGCGCGCTGCGGTCCACCACGATCGCCAGCAGAACCACGCCCGTCATCAGGACCGAGCGCAGGGTCGGCACCGGCGCGCCGACCAGCATCGTGTAGGCGACCGCCGCGGCCAAGCCGGCGACGGCGGCGAACTTCTTGATCGGCCAGCGCAGCGCCAGCGGCTCGACCAGCGCCAGCAGCGCCCGCACGACGCCGAACACCAGCATGGCGACCACCGTGATGTGCAGCCCGGAAATCGACAGCAGATGCGCCAGCCCGCTGTTGCGCATGTCGGTCATCACCTCCTCGCCGATGCCGGTCTGCTGGCCGTTGAGCAGCGCCACGGTCACCGCCGCCGCCGGCTCCGGCAGCACGGCGTGGACGCGCGCGGCGATCGTCTGCCGCAGCCCTTCCAGGAACACGGTGAAGGCCCGCCAGCCGGTGGCCGGCGGCGCCCGCATCACCTCCGGCGCGGTCAGCGCCGTGCCGACGGCGCCGATGCGCTTGAAGAAGGCGTGCCGCTGGAAATCGTAGGCACCCGGCTCGGCCGGGGCCGGCGGCGGGTGCAGCAACG
>DASWVP010000072.1:0-46189 GCA_036401175.1 Azospirillum sp.
GTCGCGGCGGCAGAGCGCGCGCACGGCGTTGGCGCCCTCGTGCAGGCGGACCTCGGCGAAGAACCGCGCGCCGTCGCGCGCCGCCGGGACCACCCCGCCGGGCGCGGCCACCAGGACCTCGTCGCAGGCGTCCAGCGCGACCGTGCCTTCGACCAGCCGCTCGAACGTCCAGGCGTCGCCGCCGTCGCCCGTCAGCGCGATGGACGGGTCCGAGGCCGCGGCGGCGGCCGGCGCCAGCAGAAGGGCGGCGGCGAGAAAGCGGGCGAGGGGATGCATGCGGTCCGTCCAACTGCGGTCTTCGGAGCGGGCAGACTCGGCGGTTATGGTTAATGAAAGCTTGCGAGCCTGAGCGTGATCACCGCCGGCCGGCCTCGCTGATTCGCGGGCAAGTCGGCGTCGGAAGCAAAAGCGAATCGAGACGGGACTTTTAAAATGGTTTGTTGGGATTTCAAACTTTATTCTTCAGCTTTTACTAATAAAAACCCGACTCGCAAACGCGCCGCCGCGCCGGCGGCCGTGCGCGTCGTGCCGCACCCCCGGATACGAGGAACTGAGGTGTGCCGGCGCGGCCTGTGCTATCGTGGATGTGCGTACGAACCGCGAAGAAGCGCCAGAGAGCGACGGAGGAAAGCGTGATCGAAGAACAGCCGATGGGCGACGAGCGGCGACTGGGCGACCGGATCCTGTACGCGCTCGAACTGGCGCTGGAACAAAGGGATCTGGACACGTGCGACCTGCTGGCGAAGGCGCTGGAGGTGACGCTGACGCGCTTCGGCGGCCCCGGCGCCGTGGACAAGCGCGACGTGCCGGAACGCATGCTGGCGGCCTTCGACGCGCTGGACCGGCTGCGCCACAGCGCGCTCGGCGACTGACCGGCGGAGGTGCGGAATTTTTGCATTTTGGTGATTGACAGGGGTGGGACGGGCGGATAGAAAGCGCCCCACCGAACGACGCCACTTGGTTCGGCGCCTTCTAAGAAACGCCTCACGGCAAACATAGAACGGCGAAGTCAGAGAGCAAATGCGCGGGTGTAGCTCAGTTGGTTAGAGCGCCGGCCTGTCACGCCGGAGGCCGCGGGTTCAAGTCCCGTCACTCGCGCCACTCTCCTCATCATCCTTTTTTGCAAGAACATGGTCTTGAAAGCCGCTGGAACGCGAGCCATTTGATGGCTCGCGCGTTTCGTTGTGCGGCGCATCGTCGCCGCCACGGAATTGATTCAAAGCGCTTTCCTTGGGCAGACAACCGGCCTATATTGCGCCGCGTCTGACGGGCTAATCCAGTCTTATACCTCCACGGCGTGGCGCGTCGGCCCCCTTCCGGGCCGGTTGCGGCGTGCGTGGTCTGGTCCATGGGAGGACTGCGGTGACCAATCCGCTGATCTACGAATACCTTCCGATTTTGGTGTTCCTGCTGATTGCCGTGGCTCTTGCCGCCGTCATGGTGGTGGCCTCGTGGGTGATCTCGCCGAAAGCGCCGGACGCGGAGAAGGTCTCCCCCTACGAATGCGGTTTCGAGCCGTTCGAGGATAGCCGCAACAAGTTCGACGTGCGGTTCTATCTGGTTTCCATCCTCTTCATCATCTTCGACCTCGAAGTGGCGTTCCTGTTTCCCTGGGCCGTGGCCCTGGGCGACATCGGCATGTTCGGCTTCTGGTCGATGATCGTGTTCCTGGGTGTGCTGACCATCGGCTTCATCTACGAATGGAAGAAAGGAGCTCTGGAATGGGAGTAGAGGCCGCCAACGTGCTGGCGCCGATTCCGCCCGGACCGGAACAGGACGCCTACCTGCGCGCCGTGACCGAGGAGATCCAGGAAAAGGGCTTCATCCTCGCCAAGTACGAGGACGTGCTCGCCTGGGCCCGCACGGGTTCGCTGTGGCCGATGACCTTCGGCCTCGCGTGCTGCGCGGTGGAGATGATCCATGCGTACATGAGCCGGTATGACCTGGACCGCTTCGGCGTCATCCCGCGTCCCAGCCCGCGCCAGTCCGACTGCATGATCGTCGCCGGCACGCTGACCAACAAGATGGCCCCCGCGCTCCGCAAGGTCTACGACCAGATGCCGGAGCCGCGCTGGGTCATCTCCATGGGCTCGTGCGCCAACGGCGGCGGCTACTATCACTACAGCTACTCGGTGGTGCGCGGGTGTGACCGGATCGTGCCGGTCGACATCTACGTCCCCGGCTGCCCGCCGACGGCCGAGGCGCTGGTGTACGGTATCCTGCAGCTGCAAAAGAAGATCCGGCGCGGCAACCGCATCGCCCGCTGACCGAAAAGAAGGACTAGGCAGCATCCCATGTCCGAACACGCGCTCAAGGAGCTCGGGGATCACGTCGCCTCTCAGTTGGGTGATGACGTCCTGAAGGTGGAGCTCAAGCTCGGCGAACTGATGATCACGGTTCGCCGGCCCTCGATCGTGAAGGTCCTCACCTTCCTGCGCGACGACGCCAAGTGCCGGTTCGAGCAACTGGTCGACGTCACGGCGGTGGACTGGCCCGAATGCGCCGAGCGCTTCGAGGTCGTCTACAACATGCTGAGCGTGTCGCAGAACCGGCGCATCCGCGTGAAGCTGTGGACCGACGAGGACACGCCCGTGCCCTCCGTCGTCCCCGTCTTCAGCATGGCGAACTGGTTCGAGCGCGAGACCTGGGACACGTTCGGGGTGTTCTTCGACGACCATCCCGACCTGCGCCGCATCCTGACCGACTATGGTTTCGAGGGGCACCCGTTCCGCAAGGACTTCCCGCTCACCGGCTACGTCGAGGTCCGCTACGACGAGGACCAGAAGCGCGTGGTCTACGAGCCGGTGCGCCTGACGCAGGACTTCCGCACGTTCGACTTCCTGAGCCCGTGGGAAGGCATGACCAACGTCATGCTGCCCGGCGACGAGAAGGCCCAGGACCAGGGGGGCAAGCCGTGACTGTCGCCACTTCCGCAAGCCCGACCGCGACGCAGTCGGCCAAGACGCAGATCAAGCCCTACACCATGAACTTCGGGCCGCAGCACCCGGCCGCCCACGGCGTGCTGCGCCTGGTCATGGAGCTGAACGGCGAGGTGGTCGAGCGTTGCGATCCGCACATCGGCCTGCTGCACCGCGGCACCGAGAAGCTGATGGAGTACAAGACGTACCTCCAGGCGCTGCCGTACTTCGACCGCCTCGACTACGTCTGCCCGATGTCGATGGAGCACACCTATGTGCTGGCCATCGAGAAGCTGCTGGGCGTCCAGGCGCCGCCGCGAGCGCAGTACATCCGCGTGCTGTTCGCCGAGATTTCGCGCATCCTCAACCACCTGCTGTCCCTGACCACCGGCGCGCTCGACGTCGGTGCGATCACGCCGGCGCTGTGGGCCTTCGAGGAACGCGAAATCCTCATGGAGTTCTACGAGCGCGTGTCGGGCGCGCGGCTGCACGCCGCCTACTTCCGTCCGGGCGGCGTCGCGTGGGACCTGCCGGCGGGCATCGCCGACGACATCTGGGCCTTCACCGAGCGCTTTCCGAAGTTCATCGACGACATGGAGACGCTGCTCACCGAGAACCGGATCTTCAAGCAGCGCACCGTCGACATCGGCATCGTCAGCAAGGAGGAGGCCTTCGACTGGGGCTTCTCCGGGCCGATGCTGCGCGGTTCGGGCGTGGCCTGGGACCTGCGCAAGCAGCAGCCGTACGAGGTCTACGACAAGATGGACTTCGACGTGCCGGTCGGCCTGACCGGCGACTGCTGGGCGCGCTATCTGGTGCGCGTCGAGGAGATGCGGCAGTCGCTGCGCATCATCCGCCAGTGCATCACCGAGCTGCCGGACGGTCCGGTGCGCGTGCAGGACCGCAAGGTGTCGCCGCCGCCGCGCGGCGAGATGAAGCGCTCGATGGAAGCGCTCATCCATCACTTCAAGCTCTTCACCGAAGGCTTCCACGTGCCGGCCGGCGAGACCTACATGGCCACCGAGGCGCCCAAGGGCGAGTTCGGCGTGTACCTCGTGGCCGACGGCACCAACAAGCCGTACCGGTGCAAGATCCGTTCGCCCGGCTTCGCCCACCTTCAGGGCCTCGACTTCATGTCGAAGGGGCACATGCTGGCCGACGCGGTGGCGAACATCGCGTCGATGGACATCGTCTTCGGAGAAATCGACCGATGAGCGCGCACGCTTCGGTCCCGGCAAACGAGCCGGCCACCTTCGCCTTCACCCCCGAGAACCTGGAACGGGCGAAGCGGATCATCGCCAAGTATCCGGAGGGGCGGCAGGCCAGCGCCTGCATGCCGCTGCTCGATCTGGCCCAGCGCCAGCACGCCGGGTGGCTGCCGCGCGTCGCCATGGATTATGTGGCCGACCTGCTGTCGATGCCGCGCATCCGCGTGTACGAGGTGGCGACCTTCTACACGATGTACAACAAGACGCCGGTCGGCCGGCACGTGATCCAGGTGTGCACGACGACGCCGTGCTGGCTGCGCGGATCGGACGACATCGTCCGGACGTGCGAGTCGAAGCTGGGCATCCACGTCGGCGAGGTGTCGGACGACGGCGAGTTCTCGCTGCACGAGGTCGAGTGCTCCGGGGCCTGCGTCAACGCGCCCGTGGTGCAGATCGGCGACGACTACTATGAGGACGTGTCTCCCGAGCATATGGAGACGATCATCGACGCGCTGAAGCGCGGCGAGACGCCGAAGGCCGGATCGCAGATCGGCCGCCGCTCCTCCGAACCGGTGGGCGGCCCGACGACGCTCAAGGCCTTTTGTGGCGAAGCCGCCATCCAAGGCGACGACTGAGGGAGGCCGGGAGCATGCTTCGCGACGAAGATCGGATCTTCACGAATCTCTACGGCTTCCAGGACTTCGGTCTGGATGCCGCCAAGCGGCGCGGCGACTGGGACGGCACCAAGGCCATCCTGGACAAGGGCCGCGACTGGATCATCGAGCAGGTCAAGGAATCCGGCCTGCGCGGCCGCGGCGGTGCCGGCTTCTCGACCGGCATGAAGTGGTCCTTCATGCCCAAGAACGTCACCGACAAGCCCGTCTATCTGGTCATCAACGCCGACGAGGGCGAGCCGGGCACCTGCAAGGACCGCGACATCCTGCGCCACGATCCGCACAAGCTGATCGAGGGCTGCCTGATCGCCGGTTTCGCCATCGGTGCCAGCGCCTGCTACATCTACATCCGCGGCGAGTTCTACAACGAGGCGTCGAACGTTCAGGTCGCCATCGATCAGGCGTACGCGGCGGGCCTCCTGGGCAAGAACGCCTGCGGCTCCGGGTATGATTACGACGTCTACATCCATCGCGGTGCGGGTGCCTACATCTGCGGCGAGGAAACGGCGCTCATCGAGTCCATCGAGGGCAAGAAGGGCCAGCCGCGCAACAAGCCGCCCTTCCCGGCGCAGGCGGGCCTCTATTCTTGCCCGACCACGGTGAACAACGTCGAATCCATCGCGGTGGTTCCCACCGTGCTGCGGCGTGGTGCTGCGTGGTTCGCCGGCCTGGGCCGGCCGAAGAACACCGGCACCAAGCTCTTCTGCATTTCCGGCCACGTGAACAAGCCGTGCAACGTGGAAGAGGAGATGGGCATCCCGCTGAAGGAGCTGATCGAGCGTCACGCCGGCGGCGTGCGCGGCGGCTGGGACAACCTGCTGGCCATCATCCCCGGCGGCTCCTCGGTTCCGGCGCTGCCGAAGTCGATCTGCGACACGGTGCTGATGGATTTCGACAGCCTGCGCGATGTCCGCTCGGGCCTGGGCACGGCGGCGGTGATCGTGATGGACAAGTCCACCGACATCGTGAAGGCCATCGCGCGGCTGTCGCAGTTCTACGCGCACGAATCTTGCGGCCAGTGCACGCCCTGCCGCGAAGGCACGGGCTGGCTGTCGCGGGTGATGCAGCGCATGGTCAAGGGCAACGCCCGGATCGAAGAGATCGACATGCTGCTGGAGGTCACCAAGCAGATCGAGGGTCACACCATCTGCGCGCTGGGCGACGCCGCGGCGTGGCCGGTGCAGGGCCTGATCCGGCATTTCCGGCCGGAGATGGAGGCCCGCATCCTGGCCTACCGCGACACCGCCACCCGCGTCGCCGCCGAGTAAGGGAGCCCTGGGGCCCATGCCGAAACTCACCATCGACGGGATCGAGATCGAAGTCGAGCCGGGCACCTCGGTGCTGCAGGCTTGCGAGCAGCTCGGCATCGAGATCCCGCGCTTCTGCTACCACGAGCGCCTGAGCGTGCCGGCCAACTGCCGCATGTGTCTGGTGGAGATGGAACGGGCGCCCAAGCCGGTCGCCGCCTGCGCCATGCCCTGCGGCGACGGGATGGTCATCAGGACCGACTCCGAGACGGTCCACAAGGCCCGCCGCGGCGTCATGGAATTCCTGCTGATCAACCACCCGCTCGATTGCCCGATCTGCGATCAGGGCGGCGAGTGCGACCTGCAGGACCAGGCCGTCGCCTATGGCTTCGACCGCGGCCGCTACGGCGAGAACAAGCGCGCGGTCAAGGACAAGTACATGGGTCCGCTGATCAAGACGATCATGACCCGGTGCATCCACTGCACGCGCTGCATCCGCTTCATCAACGAGGTGGCCGGCGTGCCGGATATCGGCGCGGTCAACCGCGGCGAGCACATGGAGATCACCACCTTCGTCGAGAAGGCGGTGGCGTCCGAGCTGTCCGGCAACCTCGCCGACGTCTGCCCGGTGGGTGCGCTGACCTCCAAGCCCTACGCCTTCACGGCCCGCCCGTGGGAGCTGCGCAAGACCGAGACGATCGACGTCATGGACGCGGTCGGCTCGAACGTGCGCGTCGACACCCGCGGGTCCGAGGTGATGCGCGTTCTGCCGCGCGTCAACGAGGACATCAACGAGGAGTGGCTGAGCGACAAGAGCCGCTACGCCTACGACGGCCTGAAGCGCCAGCGCCTCGACCGCCCGTACGTGCGCAAGGACGGCAAGCTGCAGCCGGCGAGCTGGGCCGAGGCGTTCGCCGCCATCGCCAAGCGCGTCGACGGCGTGGCCGGGAACAAGCTGGCCGCCATCGCCGGTGACCTCGCCGACGTGGAATCGATGCTGGCGCTCAAGGAGTTGATGGCGGCCCTGGGCTCGGCCAACATCGACTGCCGCCAGGACGGCGCCACCTACGACGCCTCGGCGCGCGCCGGTTACCTGTTCAATTCGACGATCGCCGGCATCGAGAAGGCGGACGTCATCCTGCTGGTCGGCACCAACCCGCGCTGGGAAGGCTCGCTGGTCAACGCCCGCATCCGCAAGCGCTACCTGATGGGTGGCCTGAAGGTCGGCGTGATCGGTCCGAAGCTGGAGCTGACCTACCCGTACGCCCACCTGGGCACCGGGCCGCGCGACCTGCAGACGCTGATCGACGGCAGCGGCGACTTCGCCGAGGTGCTGAAGAACGCCAAGCGGCCGATGGTCATCGTCGGGCAGGGTGCCTTCCTGCGCGCCGACGCGCCGGCGGTGCAGGCGGCGGCCCGCCAGATCGCCGAGACGTTCGATATGGTCCGCGAGGACTGGAACGGCTTCAACGTGCTGCACACCGCGGCGGCGCGCGTCGGCGGCCTCGACATCGGCTTCCTGCCGGGGGCCGGCGGGCGCGACGTGGCCGGCATCCTTGACGGTGCGGCCAAGGGCGAGATCGAGGTGGTCTACCTGCTGGGCGCCGACGAGATCGACACGGCCCGCCTCGGCAAGGCCTTCGTCATCTACCAGGGGCATCACGGCGACGCGGGCGCGGCCCGCGCCGACGTGATCCTGCCGGGTGCGGCCTACACCGAGAAGAACGCCATCTACGTCAACACCGAGGGCCGGCCGCAGCTCGCCCGTCTGGCGACCTTCCCGCCGGGCGAGGCGCGCGAGGACTGGAAGATCCTGCGTGCCCTGTCGGAACAGCTGGGCCGCACCCTGCCGTACGACAGCCTGACGCAGGTTCGCCAGCGGCTGGTGGCGGTGAACCCGGTGTTCGCCGACATCGGCGCGATCACGCCGGCATCCTGGCAGCCGTTCGGCACCGCCGGCACGCTCGACGCCGCGCCGTTCGTCTCGCCGATCGCGAACTTCTACATGACCGACCCGATCAGCCGGGCCTCGGTCACCATGGCACGCTGCACCGAGACCTTCGTCGAGGGCGCCAAGGAGAGGACCGGTACCCATGGCTGAGTTCTGGAGCGGCTTCCTGCTGCCGCTGATCATCATCGTCCTCCAGATCCTGGCGATCGTCGTGCCGTTGCTCGTCGGCGTGGCCTACGCGACCTATGCCGAGCGCAAGGTGCTGGGCCTCATCCAGATGCGCCAGGGCCCGAACATCGTCGGTCCGTTCGGCCTTCTGCAGCCCTTCGCCGACGGCCTCAAGCTGTTCGCCAAGGAGCAGGTGCTGCCGGCCGGCGCCAACCGCGTGCTGTACTACGTGGCGCCGATGCTGACGTTCCTGCTGGCGCTGGTGGCGTGGGCGGTCATCCCGTTCGACTACGGGATGGTGCTGTCCAACCTCAACGTCGGCATTCTCTACCTGTTCGCCATCTCGTCGCTGGGCGTGTACGGCATCATCGTGGCCGGCTGGGCGTCGAACTCGCGCTACGCCTTCCTGGGCGGCCTGCGCTCGGCGGCGCAGATGGTGTCCTACGAAGTCTCGATGGGCTTCGTCATCATCACCGTCCTGCTGTGCGTCGGCTCGCTCAACCTGACGGACATCGTGCGCGCGCAGGAGAAGATCTGGTTCGTCGTCCCGCTCTTCCCGATGTTCGTGATCTTCTTCATCTCGGCGCTGGCGGAGACCAACCGCTCGCCCTTCGATCTGCCGGAAGGCGAGTCGGAGCTGGTGGCCGGCTTCATGGTGGAGTACAGCTCGGCCCCCTTCGCGCTCTTCTTCCTTGGCGAATACGCCAACATGATCCTGATGAGCGCGATGACCAGCATCCTGTTCCTGGGCGGCTGGCTGCCGCCGCTGGACATCGCACCGCTGAACTGGATCCCCGGCCCGATCTGGCTGGCGCTCAAGATCGCGTTCTTCATGTTCGTCTACATCTGGGTGCGCGGCACCATGCCCCGCTACCGCTACGACCAGCTGATGCGGCTGGGCTGGAAGGTGTTCCTGCCGTTCTCGCTCGGGTGGCTGGTGCTGACGGCGGGCGTGCTGGTGGCCTTCGGCTGGCTGCCGAAGTGATCCGGTGAGGACCGAACGACTACGGACGTAAGAATCGCGGGCGCCCCAAGGCCGCGCCCGCGACGAAAAGGAGACCAAGAGGCCATGGCATTCCTCGACCGCGCGGCGCGCAGCTTCTTCCTGTCGGAGCTGGTCAGCGGCCTCAGCCTCACCTTCCGGTATATGTTCAAGCCGGCGGTGACGCTGAACTATCCGTTCGAGAAGGGCCCCATCAGCCCGCGCTTCCGCGGCGAGCACGTGCTGCGGCGCTACCCCAACGGCGAGGAGCGCTGCATTGCCTGCAAGCTGTGCGAGGCGGTCTGCCCGGCGCTCGCCATCACCATCGAAGCCGAGCCGCGCGACGACGGCAGCCGCCGCACGTCGCGCTACGACATCGATATGACGAAGTGCATCTACTGCGGCTTCTGCCAGGAGGCATGCCCGGTGGACGCCATCGTCCTCGGCCCGAACTTCGAGTTCTCCACGGAAACGCGTGAGGAGCTCTTCTACAACAAGCAGAAGCTGCTGGCGAACGGCGACCGCTGGGAAGCGGCGGTTGCCGCGAACCTGGCCGCCGAAGCGCCGTACCGTTGACGGCGGGGAATACGATGATCTTGCAAAGCCTGGCCTTTTACGTCTTCTCCGCCCTGCTGGTGGGCTCCGGCGTGATGGTGATCTCCGCGCGGAACCCGGTCCACTCGGTGCTCTTCCTCATCCTGGCGTTCTTCCAGGCCGCCGGCCTGTGCGTGCTGATGGGGGCGGAGTTCCTGGCGATGATCCTGGTCATCGTCTACGTCGGCGCGGTGGCGGTGCTGTTCCTCTTCGTCGTCATGATGCTCGACATCAACTTCTCGGAGCTGCGGCGCGGCTTCCTCCAGTACCTGCCGATCGGCGGTCTGGTGGGGCTGATCCTGCTGGCCGAGCTGGCGGTGGTGCTGGGCTCGTGGGTGGTGGCACCGGCCGCGACCGCGGCGCTGGGCGCGCCGACCCCGGCGGTGGCCGAGGTGACGAACACCAAGGCGCTCGGCATGCTCATGTACACCCATTACGTTTATCTGTTCCAGGCGGCCGGCATCGTGCTCCTGATCGCCATGATCGGGGCCATCGTGCTGACGCTGCGTCACCGTGAAGGCGTGCGCAAGCAGACGGTGTCTGTTCAGCTGGCGCGCCGCCGCGAGGACGTGGTGGTCATCCGCAAGGTGCCGACCGGAGGAGGCGTTTAATCATGGATATCGGGCTTGGTCATTACCTGACGGTTGCCGCGATCCTGTTCACCCTCGGGGTGTTCGGCATCTTCCTGAACCGCAAGAACGTCATCATCATCATGATGTCGATCGAGATGATGCTGCTGGCGGTGAACCTCAACCTGATCGCCTTCTCGGTCTTTCTGAACGACTTGGTGGGACAGGTCTTCTCGATGGTCATCCTCACCGTCGCCGCCGCAGAGGCGGCGATCGGTCTGGCCATCCTGGTGGTCTACTTCCGCAATCGCGGGTCCATCCGCGTCGAAGACATCAACCTGATGAAGGGCTGAGGCAGCGTCATGGAAGTGCTTGTCGTATTCCTCCCGCTGCTGGCGTTCGTCATCGCCGGGTCGATCGCGCTGTTCGCCTACGGCCACAACGGCGCCCCCGCGGGGCATGACCCGCACGCGCATGGTCACCACGACCATGGTCACGATGCCCACGCCCATGGCGCGCATGACGACCATGGCCATGGTCATGACGACCACCACCCGGCGGCCCCGCCGCCGGACTGGCGCGACCGCACGGCGCAGGCCGTGACGGCCGGCTCGGTGCTGGTCGCCGCGCTGCTGTCGTGGGTGCTGTTCTTCCAGGTGATCGGCGGCGGCGCCCCGCGCACGATCGAGCTGTTCACCTGGATCAAGAGCGGCGCGCTCGACGTTTCCTGGGCGCTGCGCGTCGACCAGCTGACCGCGGTCATGCTGGTGGTGGTCAACACCGTGTCGGCCATGGTGCACGTCTACTCC
This sequence comes from Azospirillum sp., assembly GCA_036401175.1. Taxonomy (GTDB): domain Bacteria; phylum Pseudomonadota; class Alphaproteobacteria; order Azospirillales; family Azospirillaceae; genus Azospirillum. The sequence continues at coordinate 11,121 of DASWVP010000072.1, forward strand.
ATCGGCTACATGGCCGAGGACCCGGACAAGCCGCGCTTCATGGCCTACCTGTCGTTCTTCACCTTCAGCATGCTGATGCTGGTGACGGCGGACAACTTCGTGCAGATGTTCTTCGGCTGGGAGGGCGTCGGCGTCGCCTCGTACCTGCTGATCAACTTCTGGTACGACAAGGCGTCGGCCAACAACGCGTCGATCAAGGCGTTCCTGGTCAACCGCGTCGGTGACTTCGGCTTCGCGCTGGGCATCTTCGCCGTCTTCATGCTGACCGGCTCCCTGCAGTTCGACACGGTGTTCGCGAAGGCGCCGGAGCTGGTGAACGCCAAGATCCACTTCCTGTCGTGGGACTTCCACGCGCTGACCGCCGCCTGCCTGCTGCTCTTCGTGGGCGCCATGGGCAAGTCGGCCCAGCTCGGCCTGCACACGTGGCTGCCGGACGCGATGGAAGGCCCGACCCCGGTGTCGGCGCTCATCCACGCGGCCACCATGGTGACCGCCGGCGTGTTCATGGTTTGCCGCCTGTCGCCGGTGTTCGAGTACGCGCCGATGGCGCTGGAGGTGGTGGCGGTGGTCGGCGCCTTCACGGCGTTCGTCGCCGCGACGATCGGCATGACCCAGTTCGACATCAAGCGCGTCATCGCCTATTCGACCATGAGCCAGCTCGGCTACATGTTCTTCGCGGCGGGCGTGTCGGCCTATGGCGCGGCGATGTTCCACCTGTTCACGCACGCCTTCTTCAAGGCGCTGCTGTTCCTTGGCGCCGGCTCGGTTATCCATGCCCTGCACCATGAGCAGGACATGCGGAACATGGGCGGCGTGTGGAAGAAGATCCCGTTCACCTACTCGGTGATGTGGATCGGCAACCTGGCGCTGGCCGGCTTCCCGATCTTCGCGGGCTATTACTCCAAGGACATGATCCTGGAGGCGGCGTACGCGGCGCACTCGCCGGTCGGCATGCTGGCCTTCTGGCTGGGCATCTCGGCGGCGCTGATGACGGCCTTCTACTCCTGGCGCCTGCTGTTCATGACCTTCCATGGCAAATACCGGGGCGACAAGCACACCTTCGCGCACGCCCATGAGTCGCCCATGACCATGCTGGTGCCGCTGGCGGTGCTGGCGCTGGGCGCGGTGTTCGCGGGCATGCTGTTCCACGGCGGCTTCGTCGGCGACCAGCGCCTCGCCTTCTGGGGCAAGTCCATCCTGGTGCTGGCCGAGCACGACAGCATCGAGGCCGCGCACCATCACCTGCCGGGCTGGGTGCCGGTGGCGCCGCTGATCGTCGGCATCATCGGCGTGACGCTGGCGTTCCTCGCCTACATCCTGGTGCCGGGTCTGCCGGCGAAGACGGTGGCCGCGTTCCGCGGCGTCCATCAGCTCCTCTTCCACAAGTGGTACTTCGACGAGCTGTACGACGCGCTGTTCGTGCGCCCGGCCAAGGCTCTGGGCTACGGCTTGTGGAAGTCGGGCGACGGGTCGCTGATCGACGGCGTCGGGCCGGACGGCATCGCCGCGGTGACGCGCGATGTGGCCGGGAAGGCTTCGCGGCTCCAGTCGGGCTACGTCTACCATTACGCGTTCGCGATGGTGATCGGCGTCGTCATGCTGGTCGCCTGGCTGTCGATGTTCGGCTGAGCGGTTTACGGGGAACCATAAAAATGGCTGGCATGCCGATCCTTACAATCACGACGTTCCTTCCGCTCGTCGGCGCGCTTCTCATCCTGTTCCTGCGGGGCGAGGAGGAGACGGTGAAGCGGCAGGTGCGCATCGTCGCGCTGGGCACGACCCTGATCAACTTTGTGCTGTCACTGCTGATCTGGGCGTGGTTCGACCCCGCGAACCCGAACTACCAGCTGGTCGAGAAGGTGGAGTGGATCCCCGCCTTCAAAATCAGCTATCACATGGGCGTCGACGGCATCTCGGTGCTGTTCGTCATCCTGTCAACCTTCCTGATGCCGCTGTGCATCCTCGCGAGCTGGGAGTCGATTCAGAACCGCGTCAAGGAATACATGGTGTCCTTCCTGGTCCTCGAGACCCTGATGGTCGGCATGTTCTGCGCGCTGGATTTTGTCGTCTTCTACATGTTCTTCGAGGGCGTGCTCATCCCGATGTTCCTGATCATCGGCGTGTGGGGCGGCGCACGGCGGGTGTACGCGGCGTTCAAGTTCTTTCTGTACACGCTGCTGGGTTCGGTGCTGATGCTGCTGGCGATCCTCGCCATGTACTTCGTCGCCGGCACGACCGACATCCCGACGATCACGGCGACGCATTTCCCGCGCTCGATGCAGATCTGGCTGTGGCTGGCGTTCTTCGCGTCGTTCGCGGTGAAGGTGCCGATGTGGCCGGTGCACACCTGGCTTCCCGACGCGCACGTCGAGGCGCCGACGGCCGGCTCGGTCATCCTGGCGGGCGTGCTGCTGAAGATGGGCGGTTACGGCTTCCTGCGCTTCAACATCCCGATGATGCCGGAGGCCACGCAGTTCTTCACGCCGATGGTCTACGCGCTGTCCTGCGTCGCGGTCATCTACACCTCGCTGGTGGCGCTGGCGCAGGAGGACATGAAGAAGCTGATCGCCTACTCGTCCGTGGCGCACATGGGCTTCGTGACGATCGGCATGTTCACGCTGAACCAGCAGGGCGTCGAAGGCTCGATCTTCCAGATGCTGTCGCACGGCATCGTGTCGGGCGCGCTGTTCCTGTGCGTCGGCGTCGTCTACGACCGCCTGCACACCCGCGAGATCGCGCGCTACGGCGGCCTCGTGCACAACATGCCGAAGTACGCGGTGGTGTTCCTGTTCATGACCATGGCGTCGGTCGGCCTGCCGGGCACGTCGGGCTTCGTCGGCGAGTTCCTGGTCCTCCAGGGCGCCTTCCTCGACAACACCTGGGTGGCGTTCTTCGCCGCCACCGGTCTGGTCCTGGGCGCCGCCTACGCGCTGTGGCTGTACCGCCGCGTCGTGTACGGCCCGCTGACCAAGCCGGACGTCAAGGCGCTGTTCGACATGAACCCGCGCGAGATCGCGGTGTTCGCCCCGCTGGTCGTCGTGGTGCTGTGGATGGGCATCTACCCGTCCAGCTTCCTCGGCGTCACCTCGGCGTCGGTCGAGCAGCTCATCCACGTCTACCAAACCAAGCTGGCCGCCGCCGGCGACCTGTCCGTGGCCGCGCGCTAGAGGGTATGCCATGATCGCCCAGTTCCCCGACCTTTGGCCGGCACTCCCGGAGATCTTCCTGGCCTGTGCCGGCATGGCGCTGCTGCTGATCGGCGTCTTCAACGGCGACCGCTTCACGCGGCCCGTCGCCTATCTCGCCGTCGTGGCGATGTTCGTGGCGGCCGTCCTGGCCGTCGGATACGGCACCGGCCGCATCGTGACCTTCAACGGCCTGTTCGTGATGGACGCCTTTGGCGTCTTCATGAAGGTGCTGGTGCTGCTCGCCTCGTCGCTCGCCGTCATCATGTCGCTCGGCTACATCGAGCGTGAGGACATGAACCGGTTCGAGTTCCCCGTCCTCATGCTCTTCGCGACGCTGGGCATGCTGATGATGATCTCGGCCAACGACCTCATCTCGCTGTACGTCGGCCTGGAGACGCAGAGCCTCGCGCTGTACGTCATCGCCGCGTTCCGGCGCGACTCCGCGGCGTCGAGCGAGGCGGGCCTGAAGTACTTCGTGCTGGGCGCGCTGTCGTCGGGCATGCTGCTGTACGGCGCGTCGCTGGTGTACGGCTTCTCCGGCACCACCAGCTTCGACAAGATCGCCGCGCTGTTCGCCGGCGGGGCACACCCGTCGATGGGCGTCATCATCGGCCTCGTCTTCGTGGCGGCCGGTCTCGCCTTCAAGGTGTCGGCGGTGCCGTTCCACATGTGGACTCCCGACGTCTACCAGGGCGCGCCGACGCCGGTGACCGCGTTCTTCGCGGCCGCGCCGAAGATCGCCGCCATCGCGCTGTTCACCCGCCTGCTGATCGAGCCGTTCGGCCACATGGTGCACCAGTGGCAGCAGATCATCATCGTCACCTCGATCCTGTCGATGTCGCTGGGCGCCTTCGCCGCCATCAGCCAGACCAACATCAAGCGCCTGATGGCGTACAGCTCGATCGGCCACATCGGCTACGCGCTGATGGGGCTGGCCACCGGCACCGAGGACGGCGTGCGCGGCCTGCTGGTGTACATGGCGCTCTACCTGTTCATGAACGTCGGCACCTTCGCGGTCATCCTGTGCATGAAGCAGAAGGGGCAGATGGTCGAGGAGATCAAGGACCTCGCCGGCCTGTCGCGCACGCACCCGATGCTGGCGGCGGCCATGGCGATCTTCATGTTCTCTATGGCGGGCATCCCGCCGATGGCCGGCTTCTTCGGCAAGATCTACGTGTTCCTGCCGGCGATCCAGGCCCAGCTCTACACCCTGGCGGTGATCGGCGTGCTGACCAGCGTGGTGGGTGCCTACTACTACCTGCGCATCATCAAGCTGATGTACTTCGACGAGCCGGTGGTCGCGTTCGACAAGGTGACGGACGACGGCATGACCGCCATCCTGGTCGGCACCGGCCTGTTCACGCTGCTGTTCTTCGTCGTTCCCGCGCCGATCGTCAACCGCGCGGCGGCGGCGGCGGCGGCCCTGTTCGCCGGCTGACGGGAGGCGCCGAATGACCGGCGGTCCGATCCCGGAGGTGGGTGGTCTGCGCCTTCCTCCCGGCTTTCGGGTCGTCGGTTTCGGCACCGTCGGCAGCACCAACGACGAAGCCAAGACCTTGGCGCGCTCCGGGCAACCGGAGCGCACCGTCGTTTGGGCCCTGCGCCAGGAGTCCGGGCGCGGCCGGCGCGGCCGGGCCTGGACCTCGCCCGAGGGCAACCTCTACACCTCCACGATCCTGCGCCCCGGCGTGCCGGCGGCGGTCGGCGCGCAGATGTCGTTCGTCGCCGCGCTGGCCATCGCCGACACGGCGGCGACCTTCGTGCCGCAACGTGCGCAGGTGCGCTGCAAATGGCCGAACGACGTGCTGGTGGAGGGCCGCAAGGTCGCCGGCATCCTGCTGGAATCCGAGGCGGGGGAGGGCGGCGTCCTGGAGTGGCTGGTGCTGGGCGTCGGCATCAACCTGCGCCACCACCCCGAGGGCACGGAGTACGCCGCGACCTCCCTGGCCGCCGAAGGGGCCGAGGAGACCGGGCCGGCGGCGGTGCTGGAGGTCTACGCGCAGCACCTGAACCGCTGGTACGAACGCTGGCGCACGCAAGGGTTCGCGCCGATCCGCGCGGCTTGGCTGAGCCGGGCCGTCGGCCTGGGCGGTCCGGTCATCGTCCGTCTGGCCGACCAGACGCTGCATGGGACCTTCGTGGACCTGGACAGCGACGGCGTTCTGTTGCTTGATCGCGAGGACGGCACCGGACGGCAGCGCATCGCCGCCGGAGACGTCTTCTTCCCCGCCGCGAAGGGGCCCTGACATGCTGCTCGCCATCGACGCCGGCAACACCAACGTGGTCTTCGCGGTCTTCGACGGCGACGACAAGCGCGGGCAGTGGCGCATTTCCACCGACAGCCGGCGCACGGCGGACGAATACGCGGTGTGGCTGTTCAGCCTGATGGCGGTGAAGGGGCTGAAGGCCGCCGACATCGACGCGGCCGTGATGTCCAGCGTGGTGCCGGCCGCGACCTACGACCTCGTCCGGCTGTGCCAGAACCATTTCCATTGCGACCCCATGAAGGTGGGCGACCCCGGCGTCGACCTCGGCATCCGGGTGCTGATCGACAACCCCAAGGAGGCCGGCGCCGACCGTCTGGTGAACTCCCTGGCCGCGGTCGCCGTCTACCCGTCGCCGCTGATCGTCGTCGACATCGGCACCGGCACGACCTTCGACGTGGTGGACCGTGACGGCAATTTCGTCGGCGGCATCATCGCGCCGGGTCCCAGTCTCGCGCTCGACGCCCTGCACAAGGTCGCCGCCCAGTTGCCCAAGGTGGAGATCGCGCGGCCCGCGCAGGTCATTGGGCGCGGCACGGTGGGGGCCATGCAGTCGGGCATGTTCTGGGGCTACACCAGCATGATCGAAGGGCTGCTGACCCGCATCAAGGCGGAGCTGTCGCCGACCGGTGATCCGCCGGTCACGGTGATCGCCGCCGGGGGCCTTGGCAAGACGTTCGCCGAGGCCACCTCCATGATCGACCACGTCGACGGCGAGCTGACCATGCGCGGTCTGCTGCTGGTCCACAAACGCAACACGGCTTCCCCGAAGGTTCAATGAGATCCGATTCCAACGGAGCCGCCCGCGGGGCGGACGCCACGTTCACCCCCGCGGATGACGCCGTCTACTTCCTGCCGCTCGGCGGTGCGGGGGAGATCGGTATGAACCTCAACCTGTACGGCCACCGGGGGAAGTGGCTGATGGTGGACCTCGGCATCTCGTTCGGTGACGAGACGATGCCGGGCGTCGACGTCATCATGCCCGACCACAGCTTCATCAAGGAACGGCGCGACGACCTCGTCGGCATCGTGCTGACGCACGCGCACGAGGATCATCTGGGCGCGGTGCAGTACCTGTGGCCGGACCTCCAGGTGCCGGTGTACTGCACGCCGTTCACCGCGACCTTCCTGCGCGCCAAGCTGCACGAGCGCGGGCTGCAGAACCGCGTGCCCATCGTCGAGATCCCCATGGGCGGGAGCTTCGAGGTGGGGCCGTTCCAGATCGAATACGTGGCCGTCACCCATTCGATCCCGGAGCCGAACGCGCTGGCCATCCGCACGGCGGCCGGGCTGATCGTGCACACCGGCGACTGGAAGCTGGACCCGCAGCCGCTGATCGGCACGACGGCGGACGAAAAGCGCCTGCGCGAACTCGGCGACGAGGGCGTGCTGGCCCTGGTGTGCGACAGCACCAACGCGCTGGTGCCCGGCCATTCCGGCTCGGAAGCGACGGTGCGCGAGACGCTGATGGAGTTGCTGGGACGCTGGGACACGCGCATCGCGGTGACCTGCTTCGCCACCAACGTGGCGCGGCTGGAGAGCATCGCCGTCGCCGCCAGGGCCAACGGCCGGCACGTGGCGTTGGTCGGCCGCTCGCTGTGGCGCATCAACGAGGCGGCGCGCGCCAACGGCTACCTCGCCGACGTCGAGCCGTTCCTGTCCGAGCACGACGCCGCCTACCTGCCGCGCGACAAGGTGGTGATGATCTGCACCGGCAGCCAGGGCGAGCCGCGCTCGGCGCTGGCCCGCATCGCCGGCGGCGACCACCCGCAGATCGCGCTGGAGCGTGACGACGTGGTCGTCTTCTCCTCGCGCGAGATCCCCGGCAACGAGCGCGCCATCGGCCGCGTGCAGAACCATCTGGTCAACCGCGGCATCCGCATCGTCACCGCCGACGAGGCGTACGTGCACGTCTCCGGCCACCCGGCGCAGGACGAGCTGGTGCAAATGTACCAGTGGGTGCGCCCGAAGGTCGCCGTGCCGGTGCACGGTGAGCAGCGCCACCAGTTGGCGCACGCGCAGATCGCCAAGTCCTGCCAGGTGCCGCACGGCATCGTGCCGGGCAACGGCGACGTCGTGCGGCTGGGCCCCGGCCCGGTCGAGGTGGTGTCGCAGGTGCGCTTCGGCCGGCTGGCGATCGACGGCAAGCGCATCGTCTCGCTCGACAACGGGCTGATGCGGGCGCGCCACCGCATGGTGCACAACGGCGCGGCCGTGGCGACGCTGGTGCTCAACGGCAAGGGGGAGCTGGTGACGGCGCCGCAGATCGCCGTCATGGGCCTGCTGGACGACCAGTTGGAGCACGACACGCTGCTGGACGTGGTGGACGCGGTGCGCGAGGCGGTGGCGGCGCTGCCCCGGAACGCCCGGCTGGACGACACGCTGGTGCGCGACGCCACCCGCGTGGCCGTGCGCCGCAGCCTGAACGCCTCGCACGGCAAGAAGCCGGTGACCGAGGTTCACCTCGTGCGGATTTAGGCGTAGCTTTTCGCCAGCGTCGGCCAAACTGGGAAAGAACAAGAAATGATCGGTAAGCTGAACCACCTCGCCATCGTCGTGCCGGACCTGCCGGCGGCGACCGCGCTGTACCGCGACACGCTGGGCGCCGCGGTGTCCGCCCCCGTCGACCTGCCGGCGCACGGCGTCACCGTGGTGTTCGTGAACCTGCCCAACACCAAGATCGAGCTGCTGCACCCGTTCGGCGACAAGTCGCCGGTGGCGCCGTTCCTGGAGAAGAACCCGGCCGGCGGCATCCACCACGTCTGCTACGAGGTGGAGGACATCCTGGCCGCCCGCGACACGCTGAAGGCGCAGGGTGCGCGCGTCCTGGGCGACGGCAATCCGAAGATCGGCGCGCACGACAAGCCGGTGCTGTTCCTGCACCCCAAGGACTTCTGCGGCACGCTGGTGGAACTGGAGCAGGTCTGATTTTCAGTCCCTCCCCCGCCTCCGGCGGGGGAGGGAAGGGGCCCATGCGCAGCATGGGAAGGGTGGGGGCAGCGGCCTTTGCGGCAGGCCTTGGGCCGCTGATCCTCGGCAACAACTTGCCCCCACCCACCCCAAGCAAGGCTTGGGGCCCCTCCCTCCCCCGGCGGGGCCGGGGGAGGGCAATGGAGAACGGGAGGCGGACCACATGGGCACACCCACCCTCGTCGCGATCTTCTTCACCACGTGGTGGACGGTGCTGTTCGCCGTCCTGCCGTGGGGCGTGCGCACGCCCGAGCAGGCCGAGGCGGGCCACGCCGAGAGCGCGCCGGTGCGCCCGCGCCTGATGCTGAAGTTCGCGGTGACGACGGTGCTGGCGGTGGTGATCACGGCCGCGATCTACTTCGTGGCTGAGTCCGGCCTGATCTCGTTCCGCGACATGGCGAAGGGGATGTGAGCGTGGGGGCGGAAACCTACTGCGAGGCGGCGCCCGGACATCCGTTCCACGGACCGTATCACGACACGGAATACGGCGTGCCGTCCGACGACGAGCGGGTGCTGTTCGAGCGGCTGGTGCTGGAGATCAACCAGGCCGGCCTGTCGTGGCTGACCATCCTGAAGAAGCGGGAGGCGTTCCGCGCCGCCTTCGACGGTTTCGACGTCGACCGCGTGGCGGCCTATGACGAGGCGGAGCGGCAGCGGCTTCTCAACGATGCCGGGATCATCCGCAACCGGCTGAAGATCGACGCGACCATCGAGAACGCGCGCCGAGTCGCGGCGCTACGCACCAGCCACGGCTCGTTCGCCGGCTGGTTGAAGGCGCATCACCCGCTGCCCAAGCAGGACTGGGTGAAACTGTTCAAGCGGACCTTCCGCTTCACCGGCGGGGAGATCGTCGGTGAATTCCTGATGAGCCTCGGCTACCTGCCCGGCGCGCATCACGCCGGCTGTCCCGTGTGGGCCGGAGTCGCGGCGGTGAACCCACCCTGGCTGGTGGCGGTGCGCCAGGGGTTCACCGGGTACCCTGCCCACCAATTGGGCGATCTGCTGCCGCAGGCCTAAGCATACGCCTTGGTGCTGGGCAATACTGGCGCAATCTTCGGCAGAGCCCCGGATTGCCTTTGTTTTGTGCTTGCCAGCCCGAAATTGCGGGATCAGTATTTGAGGTGCGAGGGGGTTCTCGCCCCCTCACGACGCCTGGTGGCGATTCCTCCCTTGACTCGGGCCGCGCTGCGCATGCCGCGCGGTCCGATTTTTATGCGCCGCCCGCGCCCGGTGCCCCTGGACGGTGCCGCGTGTCCCGCCGGATCCTTCGTTTGCGACGTATTGCGCTTCTGTAATCGTTTCATGCTGTTAGGAATTTCTTAAGTCGCTAAAATCGATGGTGTGCGACACGAGACCGGGTTGCCGAACGGCACCGGTGCAGCGTGGCGCGGCATCATCGTCATCCGCATCCTTCCGCGGGACCGGCGAGGGTAGGGGGTGGGAGTTCTGGGCGTCCTATGACCGCGACGGAAAACGAACGGTTCGAGCAATTCGCGGCTGTCCTGCAGACCGAGCTGCTGGAGCGAACCCGCAAGTCCATGGAACTGCTCCAGCCGGAGGAGCAGCCGTGCTCCCTGCTGCCGTTCGCGCAGACGCCGACGTTCCTCGACATCTACGCCGAAGTGCTGCGCGTCGGCATCTTCCCCGTCGTGATCAGCCGCCGTCCGGTGCGCGCCATCGTCGGCGACGTCGACTGGCCGCGCGACGGGCGGGAGTATCTGCTGAACGTGCTGGACGACCGCTCGAACTCCGTCTTCACCGCGTGGGACTACGCTTGGGATGCGCTGTGGGACGAGCGCACGGTGACCTCGGGCGCGCAGAACCACAAGGAGGAGGGGAAGAAGGGCGGCTTTCTCAGCCTGCTCTTCGGCCGCCGGCGCAAGGAACACCAGGAAGCCCGCCCCGCCGAGCAGGAGGAGGGCGACGTCATGGCCGGCCTCTACACCATGCTCAACGAACTGTCGCACAAACGGGGCTTCCTGCCGCTGTTCCATGACGACATCAAGGTCTTCAAGGGGCTGGCACGGGTGAAGCCGGGGCGGCTGCTGGCCATGTGGAAGGAACTGAAGCAGTACCACCACCAGGAATTCAACCTGACCGGCCACGATCAGGCGAAGTCCGGCGTGCTGTCGGAGGCGCTGCAGAAGTGCCAGTTCAACCTGCCCGACCGCATCGGCGAGTTCATGGTGCTGAAGTGCGCCGTCGACCTGGAACACGTGAACAAGCCCTTCATCGGCAAGTACATCCGCCAGTCCGCCCGCACCCAGGAGGAGGCGGAGAAGGGCATGCCCTACCTGTCGCTGTACTGGAAGTCGATGCCCACCCCCGTCGTCGTGCAGCCGAGCCTGTAAGCCGGCCATGATCCGCACGGCCATGACCCGCACGCTGGCCGCCGCCCTGGGGCTTGTGCTGGCGCTCGGCGGGAGCGCGGCGGGGCAGGGCGTGGACCTGTCGGTGTGCCGCTACCTGCCACGCCACACGCCGGCGCCCGACGTGGAGCACCGGCCCGGCGCCGACGTGGTGAACGGCCGGCCGGTGGCCCCGGCCGACCTGCCGGGCTCGGCCGGTGGCATGGACGCGGCGCCGCTGCGCATCGAGATCCCGGTCACGCTGGACTTCGCCCGCCGTATGGGCCTGGGCGGGGCATCCGGCGGCTTGCCGGGCGGGACGGAGGTCGGCCGGCTGACCGTCATCGGCGACCGGATCTGGTTCAACGGCCAGCCGCTCGGCGGGCCCGGCGAGGCGCAGCTCTACGCCCTGTGCAGGTCGGCGCGCTGACCGGATCGCGCTCACCGATGGACAAGGCGGCCCGACCTTCCTAAAGTCCCTCTCCCGGTGCCATGATTGGCGCTACCCCGGTCTTCGAGAGTGGAACCATGCGGCTGTCCGCCTTTTTCCTGCCGACCCTGAAGGAAACCCCGACCGAGGCGCAGATCGTCTCGCACCGCCTGATGCTGCGCGCCGGCATGATCCGCCAGACTTCGGCGGGCATCTACGCGTGGCTGCCGCTGGGCCACCGCGTGCTGAAGAAGATCGAGCAGATCGTGCGCGAGGAGCAGGACGCCGCCGGGGCGCAGGAACTGCTGATGCCGACCATCCAGTCGGCCGAGCTGTGGCGGGAGAGCGGGCGCTATGACGATTATGGCAAGGAGATGCTGCGCATCACCGACCGCCACGACCGCGAGATGCTGTTCGGCCCGACGAACGAGGAGATGATCACCGACATCTTCCGCCACTTCGTGAAGAGCTACCGGCAACTGCCGCTGAACCTCTACCACATCCAGTGGAAGTTCCGGGACGAGATCCGCCCGCGCTTCGGCGTGATGCGGGGGCGCGAGTTCCTGATGAAGGACGCCTATTCCTTCGACATCGATCCGGAGGCCGCGAAGCGGTCGTATCAGGCGATGTTCCTGGCCTACCTGCGCACCTTCGCGCGGCTGGGGCTGAAGGCGATCCCCATGCGCGCCGACACCGGCCCCATCGGCGGCGACCTCAGCCACGAGTTCATCATCCTGGCCGAGACGGGCGAGAGCGGCGTGTTCTGCCACAAGGAATGGCTGGGCCTGGACGTGCTGGCCGACGCGCCGGACTACAAGGATGATCTGCAGCCGTTCTTCGACAAATACACCTCGATCTACGCCGCCACCGACGAGAAGCACGACGCCGCGACCTGCCCGGTGCCGGCCGAGCAGCTCGAATCCGCCCGCGGCATCGAGGTGGGCCATATCTTCAACTTCGGCACCAAATATTCCAAGGCGATGAACGCCGCCGTCACCGGCCCGAACGGCGACCCGGTGTTCGTCGAGATGGGCAGCTACGGCATCGGCGTGTCGCGTCTCGTGGGCGCCATCATCGAGGCGAGCCATGACGACAACGGCATCGTCTGGCCGGACAGCGTGGCCCCCTTCAAGGTCGGGCTCGTCAACCTGAAGCCGGGCGACGCCGAGACCGACCGGGTGTGCGAGGAGCTGTATTTCAAGCTGCGCGGCGCCGACGTCGAGGTGCTGTACGACGACCGCAACGAGCGCCCCGGCGTGAAGTTCGCCGACATGGACCTGATCGGCCTGCCCTGGCAGCTGGTGGTCGGCCCGCGCGGCCTGAAGACCGGCGTCGTCGAACTGAAGCGCCGCGACACCGGCGAACGCGAGGAACTGTCGGCCGACAGCGCGCTGGCAAAGCTGACGGCGTAAGAGTACGGCCGAGTCTCTGAAAATATCCGACTGAACGGGCGCCGCGAGGCGCCCGTTTCATGTTTTTGCCATATAAGAATATGTGTGGTGTTGCTTTGTACGATAATGGAGTCGGATATTTTTGTATGTTGCCAAGCATGCGTTGACTGCGGCGCGGACACGACGTGAGATGTGTCTGTCGGCTGGAGACGAAGCAGGCTTCCGCCGTCGTGCGATTACCGGGAACGAGGGAGTTGGACATGGCTTTCGCCTTTTCACCACTCGCCAACACGCGTCTCAGCCTCACCGCCGCGAGCACGTCGTCCGTTGCCCTGCCGTCGATCGGCCGCAACGTCCGCATCGTCAATGCCGGACCGTCGGACTGCTACGTCAAGCTGACCTCGACGTTCACGTCGGGCACCATCAACACCTACCTGATCATGGCCCGGACGGTGGAACTGTTCGACCGCCAGACCAACACCGTGTTGACCGGCATCGGCTCCGGCGGCAGCACGAAGCTGGACATCACCACCGGCGACGGGGGCGAGTGAGATGACCCTGCGCGCGGTTGCTCCGCCGCTCCCCGTCGGACCGACCTGGGGTGCCTACACGCTGTCGGCCAACCAGACCACCGGACTGGCCGTTGGCAGCCCCATTCGGCTCGACACGGTCATGGGCGGCAACCTGCCCATTTCGAGCTACACCGTCCAACTGCCGGCCGAGGGTGTTTTCCGGCTTGCCGCGTCGGTGTTGCCGATCTTTTCGGGCGGCGGGAAGCTCGAATTCTCGTGGTACAACGTTACCGCCGGGGCATACGTCGGCATCCGGGGCTACATTCTGCCGCCGACCAACGGAGCCAACAACGGGGTGCAGCCGACAGCCTACGGCATCCTGACGACGACGCAGCCGACGCCGGTGCAGTTGCGTCTGGCAGCGGCGAACCTGCTGTCGTCGATCAACACGGCGTCCTATGCCGAGATCATGCAGATCGAGTGACCGGTTGGGGCGCGCGCGCCTGCCACGCTCGCGCCCCTTTCCATCGCCACGCTCGCGTCCTATGGTGCGGCGGTCTCCATTCCCGGAAACCGGGGTGGAGCCGCCTTGTTCCGTTTCTCAGGCTTTCCCATGATCTTCTCCGCGTTCGAACGCATGGTCGCGATGCGCTACCTTCGGGCGCGCCGGCAGGAGGGATTCATCTCGGTCATCGCCGGGTTCTCGTTCCTGGGCATCGCGCTGGGCGTGGCGACGCTGATCGTCGTCATGGCGGTGATGAACGGCTTCCGGGGCGAGCTGCTGGGCCGCGTGCTGGGCCTCAACGGCCACCTCAACGTCTACGCCGCCGAGAACGGCCCGCTGCACGACTTCGACGCGCTGGCCGGGACGGTGCGGGCGGTGCCGGGCGTGGTGCGGGCGACGCCGCTGGTGGAGGGGCAGGCGCTGATCACCGTGCGCGGCGTGGCGTCCGGCGCCATGGTGCGCGGCGTGCGGCCGGACGATTTCAAGGGGCGGCCGACGCTGGCGCGCAACATCATTCGCGGCACCGCCGACGCCTTCGCCGAGGATTACGTGGCGATCGGCATCCGCATGGCGCAGCGCCTGGGCCTGACCGTGGGCGACCAGATCACGCTGATCGCGCCGCAGGGCGACGTGGCGGCGTTCGGCACTTCGCCGCGCATGCGCAGCTTCCCCATCGGCGCCATCTTCGCCACCAACATGTTCGAGTACGACAATTCCTTCATCTTCATGCCGCTGGAGCCGGCGCAGGCGTTCTTCAACCTGGGCGACGGCGTCAGCGCGCTGGAGCTGTTCGTCGCCGACCCGCTGCGCATGGACGACGTGCGCGCCGCCGTGGCGGCCGCCGCCGGCCCCGGCCACCGCGTGATGGGGTGGGAGCAGGCGAACGCCAGCCTGTTCACCGCGCTGAAGATCGAGCGCACGGTGATGTTCCTGATCCTGACGCTGATCATCATCGTCGCCGCCTTCAACATCATCTCCAGCCTGATGATGCTGGTGAAGGAGAAGGGGCGCGACGTCGCCATCCTGCGCACCATGGGGGCGACGCGCGGCATGATCATGCGCGTGTTCTTCCTGTCCGGCGCTTCGGTGGGGGTGGTCGGCACGCTGGCCGGCCTCGGCCTCGGCCTCGCCATCGCCGGCAACATGGAGACGGTGGGGCAGGTGGTCGGCCGGCTGTCCGGCGGCGGCTTTTCGGCGGAGGTCGCCTTCCTGTCGCACCTGCCGGCCCGCGTCGACTGGGGCGAGGTGGTCGTGGTCGTGGTGATGGGCCTGACGCTGTCCATGGCCGCGACGGTCTACCCGAGCTGGCGCGCCGCGCGCCTCGACCCGGTGGAAGCGTTGCGTTACGAATGAGCCGCCCGTCCCCCGCACGCGAGTCCGCACGCCGATGATCTTTTCCGCCTTCGAACGCATGGTGGCGATGCGCTACCTCCGGGCGCGCCGGCAGGAGGGGTTCATCTCCGTCATCGCCGGATTCTCGCTGCTGGGCATCGCGCTGGGCGTGGCGACGCTGATCATCGTCATGGCGGTGATGAACGGCTTCCGGGCGGAGCTGCTGGGCCGCGTGCTGGGCCTCAACGGCCACCTCAACGTCTACGCCGCGCAGGGCGGGCCGCTGCGCGACTTCGACGCGCTGGCGGGGGCGCTGCGCACCGCGCCCGGCGTGGTGAGCGTCACGCCCACGGTGGAGGGGCAGGCGCTGATCTCGGCCAAGGGGGCGGCGTCCGGCGCCGTGGTGCGCGGCGTGCGGCCGGAGGACTTCCGGGCGCGCCCGACGCTGGCCGGCCACATCGTCGCCGGCTCCGCCGACGCCTTCGGCGAGGACCGCGTGGCGATCGGCGCACGCATGGCGCAGCGCCTGGGGCTCGGCGTCGGGGACAGCATCACGCTGATCGCGCCGCAGGGCAACGCCACCGCCTTCGGCACCGTGCCGCGCCTGCGCAGCTTTCCCATCGGCGCGGTCTTCGACGTGGGCATGTTCGAGTACGACAATTCCTTCATCTTCATGCCGCTGGAGCCGGCGCAGCTGTTCTTCCGCCTGCCCGAGGCGGTGACATCGCTGGAGGTGTCGGTCGCCGACCCCACGCAGGTCCGGGCGGCGCGCGACGCCATCCTGCCGGCGGTGGCCGGGCGCGGGCGCGTGCTGGACTGGCAGCAGTCGAACGCCAGCTTCTTCACCGCGCTGCAGGTCGAGCGCAACGTGATGTTCCTGATCCTGTCGCTGATCATCATGGTGGCGGCGTTCAACATCATCTCCAGCATGATCATGCTGGTGAAGGACAAGGGCCGCGACATCGCCATCCTGCGCACCATGGGGGCGACGCGCGGCATGATCCTGCGCGTGTTCTTCCTGGCCGGCTCCACCGTGGGCGTCATCGGCACCCTGGCCGGGCTGGCGCTGGGCGTGGTGTTCTGCCAGAACATCGAGGCGATCCGCCAGTTCATCCAGGCGCTGACCGGCACCAACCTGTTCTCCGCCGAGATCTATTTCCTGTCGCAGCTTCCCGCCCGCATCGACTGGGGCGAGGTGGCGCAGGTGGTCGGCATGGCGCTGGGCCTGTCGTTCGGCGCCACCATCTACCCGTCCTGGCGGGCCGCCCGCCTCGATCCCGTGGAGGCCCTGCGTTATGAGTGAGGAGCGGCCCATGCTGGAGCTGTCCGGCGTCGTGCGCGTGTTCGAGCAGGCCGGGACCCGGCTGGAGGTGCTGCGCGGCGCCTCGCTGGCGGTGCGGCCGGGCGAGCTGGTGGCGCTGGTCGGGCCGTCAGGGGCGGGCAAGTCGACGCTGCTGCACATCGCCGGCCTCCTGGAACGGCCGGACGAGGGGGCGGTGCGCATCGGCGGCATCGACGCCTCGAAGCTGGAGGACGGCAAGCGCACGGAGATCCGCCGCGGCGCCATCGGCTTCGTCTACCAGTTCCACCACCTGCTGCCGGAGTTCTCGGCGCAGGAGAACATCGTGCTGCCGCAGATGATCGCCGGCCTTTCCAAGCGCGAGGCGACGGAGCGGGCGCGCCAGCTCCTCGCCATGGTCGGGCTGGAGGGGCGGGCGAGCCATCGGCCGGCGCGCCTGTCCGGCGGCGAGCAGCAGCGCGTCGCCATCGCCCGCGCGCTGGCCAACGCGCCGGGCCTGCTGATCGCCGACGAGCCGACCGGAAACCTGGACCCGCACACGGCGGAGGGCGTGTTCGCCATGCTGACCAAGCTGGTGCGCGGCGCCCGCGTGGCGGCCCTGATCGCCACGCACAACCTGGAACTGGCGCGGCGCATGGACCGTGTGCTGGAAATGCGCGACGGCGTGCTGGTGGAGCACCTGCCCGCCTGACCCTCCCGGAATCGCGGGTTGGCGATGCCCGGTTGCTGAGTCACACTCCCCGCAAACAACCACGCAGGGGAGTGACGGGATGGACCAGCGCATCATCGACCTCTACGACGAGTACACCCACAAGCCGCTGCCGCGCCGGGTGTTCCTGGAGCGACTGGCGGTGCTCGCCGGCAGCGCCGCCGCGGTGCCGGCCATCCTGTCGCAGATCGAGCCGAACTACGCGCTGGCCGCCGTGGTGGCGCCGGACGACGGGCGCATCACCACCGAGAGCGTCAGCTTCCAGGGCGCCAGCGGCGAGGTGAAGGGCTATGTCGCGCGGCCGAAGACGGTGGATAAGGCGCCGTCCGTCATCGTCATCCACGAGAACCGCGGCCTGAACCCGCACATCGAGGACGTCACCCGCCGCTTCGCCACCGAGGGCTTCGTGGCGCTGGCGCCGGACCTGCTGTCGCCGCTGGGCGGCACGCCGCAGGACGCCGACCGGGCGCGCGACATGATCGGCCAGCTTGACCCCGCCAAGACGGTGAACGACCTCAACGCCGCGATTTCCTATCTGATGGCCTACCGCTATTCCAACGGCAAGGTCGGCGCGGTCGGCTTCTGCTGGGGCGGCGGGATGGCCAACCAGCTGGCGATCAAGGCGTCCGACCTCAAGGCGGCGGTGGTGTACTATGGCCGCTCGCCGGACCCGGCGCTGGTGACCAGCGCGCTGAAGGCGCCGCTGCTGCTGCACTACGCCGGCCTCGACCAGGGCGTCAACAGCGGCGTCCCAGCGTACGAGGACGCGCTGAAGAAGGCCGGCGCCAAGTACACCCTGCACATGTACGAGGGCGCCAACCACGCCTTCAACAACGACACCTCGGCCGAACGCTACAACGAGGCGGCGGCCAAGCTGGCATGGCAGCGAACGGTGGATTTCCTCAAGCAGAACCTCGTGTGAGGTTGGCCGTTGGGTTTTCGGCGGTGCCTCAACCCAACCTACGTGGGACGCTCTCGTAGGTTGGGTTGAGCGCAGCGAAAACCCAACACCGTGCGCTCACTCCGCTGGCGCCGGCTTGCGCGCGGGCATCTTCAGCACGGCGATCGCCACGCCGGCGAACACCAGCGCGGCGCCGGCCAGCTTGAGCGGGCCGAACGCCTCGTCCAGCAGCAGCGCGCCCGAACTCATGCCGAAGATCGGCACCAGCAGCGAGAAGGGCGCAACGAGGCCGGCCGGGTAGTGGCGCAGCAGGAAGCCCCACGCGGCGAAGCCGAACAGCGTCGCCCCCACGGCGATGTAGGCCAGCGCGCCGAAGCCCAGCGGCGTCAGCCCGGACAGCGCGGCGCCGATGCGCTCCGGCCCCTCCAGCGCCAGCGACAGCGCGAACAGCGGCAGCGGCGGCACGACGCTGACCCACAGGATCAGGCGGAACAGGTCGGGCGCCCTGGCCTGCTTCATCAGGATGTTCGACACGCCCCACGCCGCCGCCGCGGCGATGACCATCGCCAGGCCCAGCAGGGAGTTGCCGGCCGGCATCCCGGTGGCGATCAGCGCGATTCCGGCCGCCGCCACGGCCATGCCGGCCAGGGGGCGCGGCCCCGGCCGCTCGCCCAGCCACAGCGCGGCGAACAGAACGGTGAAGAAGGCCTGGCTTTGCAGCACCAGGGAGGACAGGCCGGCCGGCATGCCGATGTCCATGCCGACGAACAGCAGCGAGAACTTCACCACCCCCAGCACCAGCCCGATGCCGAGAATCCAGCGCCACGCCACCGGCGGCCCGCCCTTCAGGCCCAGGACAAGCAAAGGCGTCGCCGCCAGCGCGAAGCGCAGGGAGGAGAACAGGATCGGCGGGAAGTCCCGCAGCCCCACCTTGATCGCGACAAAGTTGAAGCCCCAGACGGCGGCGACGCAGACGGCGAGCAGGATGTGGAGCGGGCGCATGGCGGCAAGCCTAGATGGCGGCGGCGATGTCCACCACTGCGCTTTCGTCGGGGCTGGGGGTGCGCCGGGGCAGGCGCAGGCTGACCGTGGTGCCCAGGCCCGGTTCGCTGTCCACCCGCACGGTTCCGCCCAGAACGCGGGTGACCGCGTTGTGCACGACGTTGAGGCCCAGCCCGGCGGCCCCCTTGCCGCGCCCGGTGGTGAAGAACGGGTCGAAGATGCGGTCGAGGTGTTCGGGATCGATGCCGCAGCCGTCGTCGACGCAGCGCAGTTCCACCGTGTCGCCGTCCTCGCGCGCCAGGATGGCGACCGCGCCCGGCCTATCCGGCGCCAGCCCGTGCACCAGCGCGTTGTCGACGAGGGCGCCGAGGACCTGACCCAGCAGTTCGGGGTAACCGTCCATGCTGATGCCGTCCGGGCAGGCGGAGGTCAGGCGGTGGCCGTCGCGCCGCGCGCGGCCGGCGAAGCCGACCAGCACCTGCTCGACCCGGCGGCGCAGGTCGAAGGGGTGGCGCTCCTCCCCCGCGCCGCCGACGGCGAGGCGCTTGAAGCTGTCGATCAGCCCGACCGAGCGGTGCAGGCTGCCGAGGATGAGCGGCGTCACGTCGCCGACCAGCTTGAGGAACTGCATGAGGTCGGAGCGGCGCAGCGCCTGCCGCTCGACTTGATCGGTCACCCGCGCGGCGGCGTCGCCCAGCGCCGAGGCGGCGGTGAGCGCGGTGCCGATCGGCGTGTTCAGCTCGTGCGCCATGCCGGCCACGAGGCCGGCGAGCGAGGCCTGCTTTTCCGCCTCTACCAGCCGGGTCTGGTTGCGCTTGAGGGCGTCCAGCGCCTCGTTCAGTTCCTGCGTGCGGGCGAACAGCTCGCGCTGGCGCTCCTCGACCACCGCTTCCAGGCTGCCGGTCGCACCGAAGGCGCCGCCGGCCGCCAGCAACGCCGACTCCTCTGCGATGGGCGGCGGGGGCGGGGCGGCGAGGGGGGCGTGCGGCAGGCCCAGGCGGGCGAGGGCTTCGATCTGCGCGGCGCGGTCGGTCCGGTCCTCCATGCGTGCGCGCTCTCCGGGTGGGGTCTGCAAGGTTTGTGATAAACGCGTGCAGTTTTAGACCGAATCGCCGCGCGGGCAAGGCCCTTGGCGTCCGTATCAGGACCCGGTGTGCATGCGCCGGCACTCGTCGGTCGCGTTGATCGCCCAGGAGGAACCGGACAGGCTGAAGCTGGCCAGCGCGCCGCCGCCGCTGTGGAACTCCACCGTGCGGCTGCGGGCGAAGGGATACAGCGCGTCCTCGTAGTCGGCGGTCGGGAAGGCCACCGCCAGCGCGCGGTCGTCCAGCGCGTGCGCCTGGAAGGGGACGCGTTCGCCGTCGTCGAACAGCGCGGTGATCTGCGCCGGGTCCCCGTCGCCCCGTGGCGGCAGGCCGGTCAGGCGGAAGCCCGAGTCGCGCGCGGCGGCGACGAACACCAGCCCCGGCGCAGCGGCGGCGCGGCGCGCCAGACAGAAGGCGCGCTCGCGGTCGTCGGTGGCGTGCAGCTCGACCGTCCAGCCGCGCTTTTCGGTGATGACGCGGCCGGGGCCGTCGCTGTGCGTCTTGGACCGCGCCGCCGTGGCCGACGGCGGCGCCGTCGTCTGGCAACCGGTCAGCAATGGGGCGGCCAGCAAGGCGCCGGCCAGCAGGGCGGTGAACACGATGTGGCCCGAGCGTCGCATGGCTCGCCTCGCGGGAACGTTGTGTCAACGGATCGTCGCTTATTACACGAATGCATCAGGAAGACGAAGCATCCTCGTGCGGGGAGCGGCAACGCGCCTCATCCTATCGGGGCACCCGCACGTGATCCTTGAACGCCGCCGTCGGATGCGCCACGACTGGAGCGCCGCCGCTCGGCATGCCCGTAACGACCGAATGATCGATGCCCAACGCCGATTTCATCCATCTCCGGGTGCACTCCGCCTATTCGCTGTCGGAAGGCGCCATCAAGACCAAGGAGCTGGTGAAGCTCTGCCACAAGCAGCACATGCCCGCCGTGGCGGTGACCGACACCGGCAACCTGTTCGGCGCGCTGGAATTCGCGCTGGCGGCGACGGACACCGGCGTGCAGCCGATCATCGGCATCGTGCTGGGCATCACCCGCATCGGCCCGGCGCCGACCAAGCCCGGCGGCGTCGCCGGCAAGGGAGCCAACCAGCCCGACCAGCTCGTCCTGCTCTGCCAGACCGAGCAGGGCTACCGGAACCTGATGAAGCTGGTTTCCAAGGCCTTCATCGAGTCGGACCCGATGGCCGGGCCGCAGGTCGCGCTGGACGCGCTGGAGGGGCATTCCGACGGGCTGATCGCGCTGACCGGCGGGCCGCAGGGCACGGTCGGACGGCTGCTGGGCGAGGGGCAGAAGGAACTGGCGGTCGAGGTGCTGGAACGGCTGAAGCGGCTGTTCCCCGGCCGCCTGTACGTCGAGCTGCAGCGCCACGGCGGCGCCTTCGCCGCCATCGAGGACGCGATCGAGACGCCGCTGGTCGATCTCGCCTACGCGCACGACCTGCCGCTGGTCGCCACCAACGACTGCTATTTCAGCACCGCCGACATGTACGAGGCGCACGACGCGCTGCTGTGCATCGCCGAGGGCGCCTACGTCAGCCAGGAGGACCGCCGCCGCCTCACCCCCGACCACCGGTTCAAGTCGGCGGAGGAGATGCGGCTGCTGTTCGCCGACCTGCCGGAGGCGATCGACAACACGGTCGTCATCGCCCGGCGCTGCTCCTTCCTGTTGAAGCCGATCAAGCCGATCCTGCCGCCCTTCCCCTGCGAGAGCGGGCGCGACGAGGGGGAGGAACTGCGCGCCCAGTCCCGCGAGGGCCTGGAGGAGCGTCTGGAGAAGGTCGTCTACACGCCGGACATGACGCCGGAACAGCGGGCGGAGACGCGCAAGACGTATTTCGAACGCCTGGAGTTCGAGCTGGACGTCATCGTCTCGATGAAGTTTCCCGGCTACTTCCTGATCGTGTCGGACTTCATCAAGTGGGCGAAAAACCACGACATTCCGGTGGGGCCGGGGCGCGGCTCGGGCGCCGGCTCGGTCGTCGCCTGGGCGCTGACCATCACCGACCTCGACCCGCTGCGCTTCGGTCTGCTGTTCGAGCGGTTCCTGAACCCCGAACGCGTGTCGATGCCCGACTTCGACGTCGACTTCTGCCAGGACCGCCGCGAAGAGGTGATCCGCTATGTGCAGAAGAAATACGGCTACGACCGCGTCGCGCAGATCATCACCTTCGGTAAGCTGCAGGCGCGCGCCGTGCTGCGCGACGTGGGGCGCGTGCTGCAGATGCCCTATGGGCAGGTCGACAAGATCTGCAAGCTGGTGCCCAACAACCCGGCCAACCCGGTGACGCTGCAGCAGGCGCTGGACAGCGAGGAACTGCTGCGCCAAGCCCGCGACAGCGACGAGACGGTGGCGCGCCTCGTCAACATGGCGCTGAAGCTGGAGGGGCTGTACCGCCACGCCTCCACCCACGCGGCCGGCGTGGTGATCGGTGACCGCCCGCTGGACGAGTTGGTGCCGCTGTACCGCGACCCGCGCTCCGACATGCCGGTCACGCAGTTCAACATGAAATATGTGGAACAGGCCGGTCTGGTGAAGTTCGACTTCCTCGGCCTGAAGACGCTGACCGTGCTGAAGACGGCGGTGGACCTGATCCCGGAAAAGCCGGACCTGACCATCGTCCCGCTGGACGACGAGAAGAGTTACGAGATCCTGGGACGGGCGGAATCGACCGGCGTGTTCCAGCTCGAAAGCTCGGGCATGCGCGACGTGCTGCGCCGCCTCAAGCCGAACCGGCTGGAGGACATCATCGCGCTGGTCTCGCTGTACCGGCCCGGCCCGATGGACAACATCCCCAAGTACATCAAGGTCAAGAACGGCGAGGAACCGCCCGACTACATGAACCCCGCCCTGGAGCCGATCCTGAAGGAAACCTTCGGGATCATGATCTACCAGGAGCAGGTGATGCAGATCGCCCAGGTGCTGTCCGGCTATTCGCTGGGCGGCGCCGATCTTCTGCGCCGCGCCATGGGCAAGAAGATCAAGGAGGAGATGGACAAGGAGCGCGCCAAGTTCGTCGAAGGCGCGCAGAAGAACAACGTCGACGGCGAACAGGCCAGCATGATCTTCGATCAGGTGGCCAAGTTCGCCGGCTATGGCTTCAACAAGTCGCACGCCGCCGCCTACGCGCTGGTCGCCTATCACACGGCCTATCTGAAGGCCAACCACCCGGTGGAGTTCCTGGCGGCGTCGATGACGCTCGACCTCGGCAACACCGACAAGCTGAACGTCTTCCGCCAGGAGTTGGGCCGGCTGCGCATCAAGCTGCTGACCCCCGACATCAACCGGTCCACCGCCGTCTTCTCGGTGGAGCGCCTGCCCGATGGCGCCAAGGCCGTGCGCTACGCGCTGGCCGCGGTGAAGGGCGTCGGCCTGGCGGCCATGAAGGCGATGGTGGAGGAGCGCGAGAAGAACGGCCCGTTCAAGAGCCTGTTCGACTTCGCCCGCCGCCTCGACCTCAAGACCATCAACAAGCGCCAGTTGGAGAACCTGACCTGCGCCGGCGCCTTCGACGGGCTGAACCCGAGCCGCGCGCAAGTGCACGCCGCGCTGGAGACGCTGATCCGCTACGCCCAGGCCGAAGCGGCGGAGCGCGACAGCGGCATCGGCAACCTGTTCGGCGGCGCGGGCGGCGGCCTGAAGGAACCCGACCTGCCCAAGGTGGCCGAGTGGGAGCCGCTGGAGAAGCTGAAGCACGAGTTCCAGTCGATCGGCTTCTACCTGTCCGCCCACCCGCTCGACGCCTTCTCGCAGCCGCTGGGGCGCATGAAGGTGGTGCGCTCGGCCGAGCTGGCGCAGGCGATGGCGCGCGGCGGCTCCACCCGCTACAAGATGGCGGGCATCATCGTCGCCAAGAAGGAAAAGACCGCCAAGTCCGGCAACCGCTTCGCCTTCGTCGAGGTGTCGGACGCCACCGGCGGCTATGAGGTAACCGTCTTCTCCGAGGTGCTGGCCGGCAACCGCGAACTGCTGGAGCCGGGCCGCCCGGTGCTGCTGACGGTGGATGCGCAGATGAACGGCGAAGAGATCCGCCTGACCTGTCAGGAGGTGAAGCCGCTGGAGGAGGCGGTGGCCTCCGTGTCCGACGGGCTGCGCGTCGTGGTGCGCGACGACAAGCCCCTGGCCGGCATCCGCGGCATGCTCGACCGCCTCACCCGCGGCAAGGGCCGCATCCACCTGCTGGTGGAGGTCGATCCCTTGAAGGAGGTCGAGATCCAGCTCCCTGGCGCCTACACCATCACCGCCCAGAGCCGCGCCGCGCTGAAGACCGTGCCGGGTGTGGTCGAGGTGGTGGAGCTGTAACCTACTCTCCCCTGCGTTGTGCCGCTTCGGCCGTATGGCCAGTTGCCGAGAGGCTTCGGGCACATTATCGTTTGCTGAACAAGCAAACGGAATAACAATGCGGCAGCCAGGGAGGGACTCATGGACCGGAAGGAACGGGGATTCTTCGAGCTTTACGGCGACGATCCGGAGCGCGCGGACGCGCTGATCTTCGGGCGGCGCACCGGGCCGTCGCGGCGCGGCTTTCTCGGCGGGGCCGGGCTGGCGGCGATGGCGGCGGCGGTCGGCGGGCCCATCGTCTTCGCCGGGCGCATGCCGGGCGGCCTGATTCCGGCGGCGCTGGCGGAAGGGAAGGGCGACGCCAAGCCCTTCGCCTTCGAGGGCAAGTCCAAGGACCTGATGGTGCTGCAGGACCGGCCGCTGAACGTCGAGACGCCGATCCACCTGCTGGACGCCGACGTGACGCCGACCGACGTCATGTTCATCCGCAACAACGGCCAGATCCCCGAGCCGGCCGCCGATCCCAAGGCCTGGGCCATCACCATCGACGGCGAGGTCAACACCCCGCTCAAGCTGACGGTGGGCGAGCTGGAGAGCCGTTTCAAGCCGGTGACGCTGCGCCTGCAGGTGGAATGCGGCGGCAACGGCCGCAGCTTCTTCACGCCGGAAACGCGCGGCAACCAGTGGGGCCACGGCGCCGTGCACCAGGGCGAATGGACGGGCGTGCGCCTCAAGGACGTGCTGGAGGCGGCCGGGCTGAAGCCGTCCGCGGTCTACACCGGCAACTACGGCGCCGACCCGCACCTGTCCGGCGATCCCTCCAAGCAGGCGCTATCGCGCGGCATCCCCATCGCCAAGGCGATGGAGGAGCACACGATCATCGCGCTGCGCCTGAACGGCCAGCCGATCCCGCAGGTTCACGGCGCGCCGGCGCGGCTGGTCGCGCCGGGCTGGCCGGGCTCGACCTCGCAGAAATGGCTGACGCGCCTGTGGATCCGCGACCGCGTCCACGACGGGCAGGGCATGAAGGGCAACTCCTACCGCACCGCCAAGTACCCCGTCGTGCCCGGCTCCAAGGTCGACGAGAAGGACACGCTGATCCTGGAATCGATGCCCGTGCGCGCCGTCGTCACCAACCCGGCGCACGGCACCGAACTGGCGGCGGGCACCAAGCGCCTGGACCTGCGCGGCCACGCCTGGGCCGGCGAGAAGACCGTGCGCGCGGTCGACGTCTCCATCGACTACGGCGCCACCTGGCACAAGGCGGCGGTGGAGGCGCCGAAGAACAAGTACGCGTGGCAGAACTGGCGGACCACCGTCGACCTGCCGTCGCACGGGTATTACGAGGTGTGGGCGCGGGCCACCGACTCCGACGGCGTCATGCAACCGGCGGTGGCGGGGCAGTGGAACCCGCAGGGCTACGGCGGCAACCCCATGCACCGGGTCGCCGTGCTGGTGCCGGCCACGGCATGACGGGGCGGTTCGTTCTGGCGGCGGCGCTGATGCTCGGCGCCGCCGCGCCGCCGGCTCTCGCGCAGATGCACAACGACACCGTCGAGAGCCTGCCCGACGCGCCGGGGCGCGAGACGGTGTTCTACGCCTGCACCGCGTGCCACGGCGTGAAGATCATCACCCAGCAGGGCCAGACGGCCGAGCGCTGGGACGCCACCATCGACTTCATGATCGAGCGGCACGGCATGGCCGTCCCGGCCGAGGAGGACCGCCGCACCATCGTGGACTATCTGGCCGCGCAGTTCCCCTCGAAGCAGAAAGGCTACAGCAACCCGTTCCTGAAGAGGTGATACGGACGGCGCCTCACTTTTCCGCGTCGCAGAAGTCCTTCGCCTTGGCGAACGGGACGGCGCAGGAGGCGATGGCGTGCTTCCTGTCGCCCTTCTCGTTGTAGACGATGCCCGACCAGTCCCCCTTCTTGCCCAGCGTGGCGATCATGTAGCCGAACGCGGCGTCCTGGAGGACGTGCGCGCTCAGGCCGTCGACCGTCACCTTGGCGGTGGACGGCTGCTTGGCGCCGGAGAGCTGGACGCCGCTGTCGCCGATGATGAGCTGCGGCGGGCGCCCCGTCTTGTCGGCGAAGGCCACGGACTCGAACCGGTGGAGATGGCCGGAAAGCACCAGACCGACGTTGCCCGGCAACGCACCGCCCGCCTGCGCCATGGCGCTCTGGAGGGTGGCGTTGAGGGTTTCGCCCTTCTTGCCGTCGGCGGGCACCGCCGAGACGGCCCAGAGCGGGCGGTGGGTGAGCAGCCACGCCGGCCCGCTGCCGGCAAGCGCCGTCACCGCCTTCATCTGCGCCGTGTAGCCGGGGGTGCCGACCGGATCGGCGGCATCGTCGCAGGCCGCCGCGGTGTCCATCACCACGAGGTTCAGCGTGTCGAAGGCCAGGGCGTAGGGCGGCGAGGCGTCCAGCGTGTCCTGGTACGACGCGGTGCAGGTGTTCTGCACGTACCCCTTGTCGATCAGCGTGCTGTCCGGGTCGAGGAAGTAGAACCAGCCGGGACCGGCCTTGCTGCACAGCTCGTGGTTGCCGCGGAGCACCACCCAGGGCGCGGCGGTCAGCGCCGGCCCGCTGGGGGTGAAGAAGTCGGCCAGCCACGCGGCCCAGCCGTCGGGCGACTGGCTGCCGGGGACGTTCTGGCTCTGGTACGCCGGCAGGCGGCAGCCGTTGTACATCTCCTCCTTCTTGCCGTTGATCACCGCCTTGGACGGGGTGCCGCGGTAGTTGTAGTCGCCGACGTGGATGAGGAGGTCCGGGTTGGCGACCGCCGCCTTGGCCGCGATGGCGGGGTAGGGCCACGCCTGCGGCGTGCAGGGCTGCTTCTTGGCGTCGTCGCGGCAGCCCGTGTCGCCCAGCACCGCCACCGTCCGCGGCGCCGTCGTCGCGGCCGGCAGCGTGGTGGTGGCACCGTTTGCGGTCAGGGCCACCGAGGCGCCCGCCGTGACGCGCGCCTCGCAGACGGTGACCGGGAAGGTGGCGGGATTCGGGTTGACGCGCGCCGTCATGGTGGCGGTGGTGCCGCCCTGCGTCACCGTCGGGCAGGCCGTGCCCACGCCGTTGACGACGGCGCGGGCCAGCAGCGCCGGTTCCGCACCGGGCTGCGGCGCCGCGGTCCATAGAAGGAAGGCGAACAGTATGGAACTCGACGTCATCGCCACCACTCCCGGCAGGGGTATTCGGTGGCGATGATCAAAAGGCAACCGTGCGGACGCAAGCCGAAGCTGTGCCGCCGTGACGTTTTGCCCGATTCGGGCGTCAGTTGCCGACGCGCGTCATCTCGATATCCACCGCCGCCGGACGGGCCATCGCGGGGAACGTCGCGCGGATGCGGTTGTGGTCGCGCACGAGCAGCGTGAAAACCCGCGGCGATCCGGCCGGCCGGATCATGAAGCCGTTGTTCACGCCCGTGTAGGTCACCTTCACCGGCTCACCGTTGATCACCGCCTCGTCCTTGTCGAAGCGGATGACCAGCGTGCCGGGCGGATTCCCGGCGGGAAGCCCGACGTCGGCGAGTTGCTCGGCGGTGGCCGTGCCCTTCCAATCGCCCATGATCTCCTGACGGTCGACGGCCGTTTCGTCGGCGCAGGCGCCGAGCACGGCCATGGCCGCAGCCAGACACAGAATGGTGGGAAAACGCATGTGGGGCGAGCCTCTGACTTTTGCGGAGCCCGAGGGTTTCACTCGGTTTCGACGGGACGCGTCACCTTATAGAGCTGAAAGCGCGGTCCTTCATAGAGAAGAGCGAGGTGGTCGGGGGCGGGGTTCGGCTCGCCATCGGTGTAGAGCACGTAGACATAGTCGTAGCGGCCCGGCCAGCCGTCCCAGAAGTGCTCCCGCCCCGGCACCGCGCCGTCGATGGTGGCGAGAAGCTGGCTGACCGTCGGCGGGTCACCGTCGACGCGGTCGACAAGGTCGCTGTAGCCGTCGCGCACCGACAGGATCTGCTTGCCCGGCACGCTGAACGCCGTGGACACCAGGGCCGATCGCTCGATGAGCGCGATGCAGGGCGCGTGGCTGAGCGCGGCGTTGGTCGCCTCGTTGCCCGACGGGTGGTCGGCGTGCGCCACCAGCACCGTGCCGCCCGGCTGAATCAGGTGAACCGACTCGCGGAAGTCGTGGTTGACGTGCTGCAGGGTCCGCCAGTTCGCCTCGATCGCCACGGTCCGCGCCAGCGTCAGGCCCAGCACGACGGCGAAGAAGGCGTAGCGGACGGCGCGCTCGCCCGGATCGAAGCGGACGAAGCCGATCAGCAGGAAGAAGATCGCCACGGGCAGGCGCGTGTCGGCCATCCACGAACCGAACAGCAGGCGCGGCATGCCCAGGAACACCGCCGTGCCCACCACCAGCAGCGCCCAGCCCGCCGGATGCATCCACAACAGGCGCCGCCGCGCCGCCCACACGGTCAGGCTCACCGCCACCCCCGCCACCATCAGGTCGAAGGCGTCGGAATAGGTCTGGACGATGGCGTAGACGCCGTCGATCTTGCCCGACGATTCCCAGAGGTTCTCGTGCGACAGGCCCAGCGTCGGGCTGGCCATCATCAGCGGCAGCACCGGCAGGAACGGCAGGCCCAGCGCCAGCGCGTCCACCACCAGCCGCCGCGGATCGCGCAGCGCGCCGGGGTGCGTCAGCAGCCAGACCTCCAGGCTCAGCAGCGCCAGCCCGTACAGGCCGACCGCGAACAGGTGGCAGGCGAACAGCGCCAGCACGAAGGCCGCCGAGACCAGGGCGCGCACCGCCGCCGGGCGCCCGCGCAGCGCGATCCAGGCCGCCACGCCCCACATCGCCACGCCCAGCCCGAACAGGTAGTTCATCAGGCCGACCAGGAAGATGCCGTTGTAGACGAAGGGAAAGGCGACCAGCGGCCAGGGCGTCACCGTGCCGTGCAGCGCCCGGTGGATCGCCATGGGCCCGCTGACCATCAGCAGGATCGTGGCGAACACGAAGAGCTGCCCGGCCATATAGATGTCGACGTACCGGTTGAACGCCGGCACCACCAGATCCATCACCAGATTCGGGATGATCGCCCACTGGATTTCGTAGAGCTGGGCCAGCATCGGGTCGTGATCGACTCCGGCGATGACGTGCATGCGCGCGAGGTGGTTGACGTAATCCGCCAGTGGCGGGATCTGGTCCAGGAAGATCGGCCCGGAAACCGCGATCAGAAGCAGCGCGAACAGCGGGGCGAGAAGGCGGCTGCGAACGGCGCCGCCGACGAGGACGGCCGTGCGGATCGTCGCGGTCTGGAACATGCCGGAATCCTGCTGGAATGCCTGATGACACCCCGGCCGGGCCGCGCCCTGGCCATTGGGGTTAACCAAATCAGCTAGCAGCTTCCCCATCGCCGCGCAATCGCGCGATGGCGGGCGGCCGTGACCACGGCGGGACGGCGCGGTTTCTCATCATTTCCACCTTGGCTGTTGCCAAACGGGCGCCGCCGGGCTATGTAGGCGCCGTCGTCAAAACCTCACGCGGGCTGGCGGACCGTCGGTTATGCCAACGGCCCGATCCGGTGTTCGTTCATTCGAACAACGCCCGCGGCGGAGCAACCGGAAAAGGGTACTTTTTCCATGACCATGCCCACCTTCTCGATGCGCCAGCTCCTGGAAGCCGGCGTTCACTTCGGCCACCACACCCGCCGCTGGAACCCCAAGATGGCGCCGTACCTGTTCGGCGTGCGCAATGGGGTGCACATCATCGACCTCGAGCAGACGGTGCCGATGCTGCACCGCGCCATGCAGGCGGTGCGCGACGTCGTCGCCGGCGGCGGCCGCGTCCTCTTCGTCGGCACCAAGCGCCAGGCGCAGGAAAAGGTCGCCGAGTCTTCCAAGCGCTGCGGCCAGTACTTCGTGAACCACCGCTGGCTCGGCGGCATGCTGACCAACTGGAAGACCATTTCGCAGTCGATCAAGCGTCTGCGCGAGATGGAAGAGCGTCTGGGCGGTGACACCTCCGGCCTGACCAAGAAGGAAATTCTGATGCTCACCCGCGAGCGCGACAAGCTCGAGCGCGCGCTGGGCGGCATCAAGGAGATGGGCGGCCTGCCCGACATCCTCTTCATCATCGACACCAACAAGGAGTCGATCGCCGTCAAGGAAGCCAACAAGCTGGGCATCCCGGTGGTCGCGGTGATCGACAGCAACTCGGATCCGGACGGCGTCGCCTTCCCGATCCCCGGCAACGACGACGCGCTGCGCGCCATCGACACCTACTGCGAGCTGATCTCCGGCGCGGTGCTCGACGGCCTGCAGGCCGAGATGACCGCCGCCGGCATCGATGTGGGTTCGCAGGAAGAGGCGCCGGTCGAAGCGCTCCCCGAGGAGCAGGCCGAGACCGAGGCCGCCGGCGCGCAGGCCTGATCCGGGCCCCGGCTGCCGGGACGCGGACCAGAACCGTATGGCGGAATGCCGTGACCCCGCCGGTCACGGCATTCCGTGCGAATCCGGTACCTGTTCGGGGATTGCCCGAACGCGCCGCGCGGGCGTGCCCTTGCGCCCCCGTCGGAACCCGGCCGCCGCATTGCGTTCCCAAGGGCTGTTATCGATTCGTTTGGAACCGTTTTCGGAAGAAAGAGGGCTGACCCATGGCCGAGATTACCGCCTCCCTCGTCAAGGAGCTGCGCGACAAGACTGGCGCCGGCATGATGGATTGCAAGAAGGCGCTGGCCGAGACCGGCGGTGACCTCGAGGGCGCCGTCGACTGGCTGCGCAAGAAGGGCCTCGCCGCCGCCGCCAAGAAGTCCGGCCGCATCGCCGCCGAGGGCCTCGTGGCCGTGGCGACCGCCGGCAACGCCGGCGCCGTCGTCGAGGTGAACGCCGAGACCGACTTCGTCGCCCGCAACGACAAGTTCCAGGGCTTCGCCGCCAAGGCCGCCGAGATCGCGCTGGGCACCACCGGCGAGATCGAGGTGCTGAAGCAGGCCGCCTACCCCGGCACCGCGCACAGCGTGCAGGACGAGCTGACCAGCCTGATCGCCACCGTCGGCGAGAACATGAACCTGCGCCGCTCCGTCAAGCTGCAGGTGTCGGCCGGTGTCGTCGCCAGCTACGTCCACACCGCCATCGCGCCGGGCCTCGGCAAGATCGGCGTGCTCGTGGCGGTCGAGTCGACCGGCGACGCCGCCAAGCTGACCGAGCTGGGCAAGCAGATCGCCATGCACGTCGCCGCCGCCCGTCCGGACGCGCTGGACATCGCCGACGTCGACGTGTCGGCGCTGGAGCGCGAGAAGAACGTGCTGGCCGATCAGGCCCGCGCCTCGGGCAAGCCGGAGAGCATCATCGAGAAGATGGTCGAAGGCCGCCTGCGCAAGTACTACGAGGAAGTCTGCCTGCTGGAGCAGACCTACGTGATCGACGGCGAGACCAAGGTCCGCGCCGTGGTCGAGAAGGTCGCCAAGGAGCTGGGCACCCCGGTCAAGGTGACCGGCTTCGTCCGCTATGCGCTGGGCGAGGGCATCGAGAAGGCCGAGAGCGACTTCGCGGCCGAGGTCGCCGCGGCGGCTGGCCAGTCGCAGGGCTGATCGCGGACGGCCGATTCCGATCGGCCGATTCCGGTCCGCCTCGGCCGAACGGCCAGCCCGCCATCCATCGTCGTGCCCGTGTCGGCGGGCATGACGCTTGGACAGGGGGACAGCCGGCGGCAAAACGCCTATGTTCGGGCCTGAGCTCGGCATCCGACCGACCATCAACCGGGGAGCGATCCATGGCTGAAACCGCCGGCGCGCCGGCGCCCTCTACGGGCGTGCGCTTCAAGCGCGTTCTGCTGAAGGTGTCGGGCGAGGCCCTGATGGGCCAGCGCGATTACGGGCTCGACCCCGAGGTGGTCAACCGCGTCGCCAGCGAGGTGAAGGCGGTCGTCGCGCTGGGCGTCCAGGTCTGTCTGGTCATCGGCGGCGGCAACATCTTCCGCGGCGTCAAGGGCGCCGCGTCGGGGATGGAGCGGGCCAGCGCCGATTACATCGGCATGCTGGCCACCATCATGAACGCGCTGTCCATGCAGAGCGCCCTGGAGCGCATGCAGGTGCACACCCGCGTGCAGTCGGCCATCCCGATGTCGACGGTGTGCGAGCCCTACATCCGGCGCCGCGCCATCCGGCACATGGAAAAGGGCCGCGTCGTGATCTTCGCCGCGGGCACCGGCAACCCGTTCTTCACAACCGACACCGCCGCGGCGCTGCGCGCCTCGGAAATGGGATGCGACGCGCTGCTCAAGGGCACGCAGGTGGACGGGGTGTACACCGCCGACCCCAAGAAGGTCCCCGATGCCGAACGTTACGAGCGACTGACCTATCTGGACGTGCTGTCGCAGGACTTGCAGGTCATGGACGCCTCGGCAATTTCCTTGGCGCGCGAGAGCCACATCCCCATACTGGTCTTCTCGATCCACACCGCCGGGGCGTTCGCCGAGGTGATGGCCGGACGTGGCAAGTTCACCATCATTACCGAAGAAAGGGAGTGAACCGTGGCCGAACCTGATGTGTCCGACATCAAGCGCCGTATGGACGGTGCGCTTGAGGCCTTCAAGAAGGAACTGGGTGGTCTGCGGACCGGCCGCGCGTCGGCCAGCCTTCTCGAACCGGTGCAGGTGGAGGCCTACGGCAGCCGGATGCACCTCAAGGAGGTCGCCAACGTCAGCGTGCCCGAGCCGCGCATGATCTCGGTCCAGGTGTGGGACCGCACGATGGTCAAGGCGGTGGAAAAGGCGATCCGCGACGGCGGACTCGGCCTCAACCCGCAGACCGAGGGGCAGACGATCCGCGTGCCGATCCCCGATCTGAACCAGGAGCGCCGGCAGGAGCTGGTCAAGGTCGCCCATAAGTACGCCGAGCAGGCCCGCGTGGCGGTGCGCAACGTGCGCCGCGACGGCATGGACATGCTGAAGAAGGCGGAGAAGGGCGGCGACATCACCCAGGACGAGCACAAGACCTGGCAGGAAAAGGTGCAGAGCATGACCGACCAGCACATCAAGCTGATCGACGATGCTCTGGCGAGCAAGGAAAAGGACATCATGCAGGTCTGAGGAGCGGACCAGCATGCGCGACGCTGAGCAGAAGCGCCCGGCGGAACCACCCGTCCACGTTGCCATCATCATGGACGGGAACGGCCGTTGGGCGAAGGCGCGCGGATTGCCGCGCACCGCCGGCCACAAGAAGGGGGTCGAGGCGGTGCGCCGCACCGTCGAGGCGGCGCGCGAACTGGGCGTCGGCTACCTGACCATCTTCAGCTTCTCCTCCGAGAACTGGCGGCGTCCGGAGGAGGAGGTCACCGACCTGATGGGTCTGCTGCGCTTCTACCTGCGCAGCGAGATCGCCGAGTTGCACAAGGCCGGCGTGCGCCTGCGGGTGATGGGCGACCGCGGCCGGCTGGCCGACGACATTGTCCGCCTGATCGATCAGGCCGAAGGGCTGACGGCGGACAACAAGGCACTGACCCTCGTGGTGGCGCTGAGCTACGGCTCGCGGCAGGAGATCGCCATGGCCGCCCGCCGCCTTGCCGAGGAGGTGAAGGCCGGGCGCCTCGACCCCGCCGACATCGACGAGGCGGCGCTCTCATCCCGCCTGTACACCGCCGACATCCCGGATCCGGACCTCGTCGTCCGCACCAGCGGCGAGCAGCGCCTGAGCAACTTCCTGCTGTGGCAGTCGGCCTATTCCGAGCTGGTCTTCGTCGACACGCTGTGGCCCGACTTCACCAAGCGCGACCTGGAGGCCGCCATTGAAGAGTTCCACCGCCGGGAGCGCCGGTTCGGCGCCACAACCGCCGGCAACCGCTAGGACCAGCGACCTCAAGCTCCGCGTCCTCTCGGCGCTGGTCATGGCGCCGGTGGTGCTGGGCGCGGTGTGGATCGGCGGCTGGGTGTTCCGGCTGCTGCTGGTGGCGGGCGCGGTTCTGGCCGTGCGTGAGTGGGTCGTGCTGGTGGCGGGTGACCGCGCGGCGCGGCCGCTGGTCGCGTCCTACGTGGGCATCGCCGCCGTGCTGGTGGCCTATGCGGCGACGGGGCCGCTCTTCGCCTTCGGGCTGGCGGTGGCGTTCTGGCCGCTGGTGAGCTTCTTCGCCGACAAGGCGGAACGCGGCCTGACCGGCTTCGGCGTGCCCTATGTCGCGGGCGGGGTCATCGGGCTGGCGTGGCTGCGCGAGGATCCGTCGGCCGGGCTGGGGCTGTTCCTGTTCGCGCTGCTCGCCGTGTGGGCGACGGACATCGGTGCCTACGCCGCCGGCCGGTCCATCGGCGGTCCCAAGCTGGCGCCGCGCATCAGCCCGAAGAAGACCTGGGCCGGACTGATTGGCGGCGTTGCCGCCGCCGCGCTGTTCGGCTGGGCGGTGGCCGTGGCCGACGGCGCCGCGATCCCGGCGCTGGCGCTGGCCGTCGGCGGCGTGCTGGCGGTGCTGGGGCAGGTCGGCGACCTGTTCGAGTCCTGGGTGAAGCGGCGATTCGACGTGAAGGACAGCGGCAAACTGATCCCCGGTCACGGGGGGCTGCTCGACCGCATCGACGGGCTCATGGTCGCGGCTCCGGTGCTGGCCCTGTTTCATGCGACCGTGGGTGCGAGGCTGGCATGGTGGTGAAGGGCGATGCGCCCCGACGGGTGACGATCCTGGGCTCGACCGGATCGGTCGGCACGCAGACGGTCGACCTCGTCGCCCGCGCGCCGGAGGCGTTCGCGGTGGAGGCGCTGACCGCCAACCGGAACGTCCGCCTGCTGGCCGAACAGGCCCGCGCGCTCAGGCCGCGCATGGCGGTGGTCGCCGATCCGGCCGGCTACGCCGCGCTGAAGGAGGCGCTGGCCGGCACCGGGGTCGCCGCCGCCGCCGGCCCGCAGGCGCTGGTCGAG
>DASWVP010000073.1:0-20706 GCA_036401175.1 Azospirillum sp.
CCCGATGACCCCGCCGGCCGCGACTCGGCCCCAGGCGGAGCCGGAGGACAGCGTGCGGATCGACGGACAGGGCATGGAATCCTGCATCCGCCAGTGCGAGCGCAGCAACAATTCCTGCATGGATTCGGTGGCGGCGCGTCCGTCCGTCGGGTCCGACGGCACGCTGGCGCAGGAACGGGCGCGCCCGTTCACCCGCACCGACAACTGCGGCTACCAGATGCGGCAGTGCATCGCGCGCTGCCGGCCCTAGGCGAAGGTGCCGTAGGCGATGGCGCGGAAAGGGGATTCGGGCACAGGACTGTTCGACGGGACGGCCCCGCGGCCGCTCGCCGACCGGCTGCGCCCGAAGACCCTGGCCGAGGTGGTCGGGCAGGAGCACCTGCTCAAGCCCGACGGCCCGCTGGGGCGCATGGTGGCGGCGCACCGGCTGGCCTCGATGATCCTGTGGGGGCCGCCGGGCTGCGGCAAGACCACCATCGCGCGGCTGCTGGCGCAGACCACCGACCTGCATTTCGAGCCGCTGTCGGCGGTGTTCTCCGGCGTTGCCGACCTGCGCCGCGTCTTCGACGCCGCGCGGGAACGGCGCGCCGCCGGGCGCGGCACTCTGCTGTTCATCGACGAGATCCACCGCTTCAACCGTGCGCAGCAGGACGGCTTCCTGCCCTACGTCGAGGACGGGACGGTGACGCTGGTGGGCGCCACCACGGAAAACCCGTCGTTCGAGCTGAACGCCGCCTTGCTGTCGCGCTGCCAGGTGTTCGTGCTCAATCGGCTGGACGACGGCGCGCTGGAACGGCTGCTGAGCCGCGCCGAGGCGGAGACCGGGCGCCCGCTGCCGGTCGATCCGGACGCCCGCGCCGCGCTGAAGGCCATGGCGGACGGCGACGGCCGCTTCGGCCTGAACCTGTGCGAGGAGCTGTTCGCGCTGCCGGACGGCACCGTTCTGGACACCAACGCGCTGACCACCACCATCCAGCGCCGTGCCCCGGTATACGACAAGGCGCAGGAGGGGCACTACAACCTCATCAGCGCGCTGCACAAATCGCTGCGCGGCTCCGACACCGACGCCGCGCTCTACTGGTTCGCCCGCATGCTGGCCGGCGGCGAGGACCCGCGCTACATCGCCCGCCGCCTGACGCGCTTCGCCGTCGAGGACATCGGGCTGGCCGATCCCAACGCGTTGCTCCAGGCCACCGCCGCCTGGGAAACCTACGAGCGCCTGGGCAGCCCGGAGGGCGAACTGGCGCTGGCGCAACTGGTCATCTACCTGGGCACGGCGCCCAAGTCGAACGCCGCCTACACGGCGTACAAGGCGGCGGTGCGGGCGGCCAAGGAGACCGGTTCGCTGATGCCGCCCAAGCACATCCTGAACGCGCCGACCAAGCTGATGAAGCAGCTCGGCTACGGCAAGGACTACGCCTACGACCACGACACGGCCGAAGGCTTTTCCGGCCAGAACTACTTCCCCGAAGGCATGCCGCGCCGCGACTTCTACCAGCCCGTCGAGCGCGGCTTCGAACGCGAGATCCGCAAACGCCTTGACTACTGGGCAAAGCTGCGGGAGCGGAAGATGGGGGAGGGGTGATTGACGCGCACAACCGGTGCGCGTAACCTTGGGCCATGGGCTTGGAGTGGG
This sequence comes from Azospirillum sp., assembly GCA_036401175.1. Taxonomy (GTDB): domain Bacteria; phylum Pseudomonadota; class Alphaproteobacteria; order Azospirillales; family Azospirillaceae; genus Azospirillum. The sequence goes on from DASWVP010000073.1 coordinate 1,637, forward strand.
ACGATGAAAAGAGCGCGCGGAACGCCAGCGGCCGCGGGCTGCCCTTCGACGTTGCCGTAAAGCTGTTCGACAACTCCACGCTGGAGTGGGATGATCGACGGTGGAACTATGGAGAGCGGCGCATCTGCGTCATCGGACAGATCGGCGAGCGTTGCTTCACCTGCGTCTACACGTGGCGCAATGGCCGCCGCCGCATCATATCCTTGAGGAAGGCGTCGCCCGGAGAGACCCATGCCTACCGTAAGACGTTCCTCCGCTGACGTGGACCTCGGCGGCTTCGACTGGTCCAAGGTCGACGCCACCACGGACGAGGATATCGCGCGTCAGATCGCCGAAGATCCCGATACGGCACCGGACCTGTCGTCCGTTCCGCTGGAAAAATTCCGGCGCGTGCACCCCGTTCCTTTGGACGGCCCGCTGAAGCGCAAGGCGCGCTGACGCTCCGCGATGCCGTTCCGATCATGACAACCTACCTCTGGGTCGCGCTGGGCGGCGCCGTCGGCTCGGTCGCCCGGTTCTGGGCGGGGGGCGTGGCTGTCGCCGCGCTGGGTGAGGCGTTTCCGTGGGGCACGCTGTTCGTCAACGTGCTGGGTTCCCTGATCATCGGCGCCACGGCCGCGCTGACGGGGCCCGAGGGGCGGCTGGCGGTGCCGGGTGACGCGCGGGTGTTCGTCATGGTGGGGCTGTGCGGCGGCTTCACCACCTTTTCCTCCTTCAGCTTGCAGACGCTGGGCCTGATGCAGGATGGGGCGTGGCTGCGCGCCGGGGGGAACGTCGTGCTGTCGGTCGTCGCCTGCCTGATCGCCGTGTGGGCCGGGCATGCCGCCGCTTCCCGTCTTTGAGCGCTTCATCGCCATCGACTGGTCGGGGGCGCGGGGGCCGCGCTACGCCGGGGTCGCGGTGGCGGAGTGCGGGCCGGGCGACGCACCGCCGCGCCTGATCCCGCCGCCGGGCGGCTGGTGGTCGCGGCGGGCGGTGCACGACTGGCTGCTGGACGGGCTGGCGCGCGGCCCGGCGCTGGTTGGCATCGACTGCGCCTTCTCGCTGCCCTTCGCGGTGGCGCAGACCTACTTCGCCAGCCGCGACGCCACCGTCTTCGACCTGTGGGATCTGGTGGAGGAGGCTGCGGCCGGGGCGGGCGACTTCCTCGGCGCGCCCTTCGCCGAGCATCCGGCCTATTCCGGCGGCTTCTGGAGCCGTGGCTTGCAGCCGGACTGGTACACCGACCCGCACCGGCTGACCGAGCGGGTCTGCCGCGCCGATGGTTACGGCAGCCCGCAGAGCCCCTACAAGCTGATCGGCTCCAAGCAGGTGGGCAAGGGCGGGCTGGCCGGCATGCGCATGCTGCGTTCCCTGCGGCGGGCCGCCCCGGACCATGTCGCCGTCTGGCCCTTCGAGGATCCCGCGCCCGGTCGCACGGTGTTCGCAGAGATCTACCCGCGCCTCTTCCTCAAGCGCGCCGGCTTCGGCCTGCGCAAGATCCGCGCGCCCGCCGACGTGGATGCCGCATTGGCCCACCTCGGTTCCTCCCCCGCCGCGTTGCCGGCCGAGGTCAGCGACCACGACGCCGACGCGCTGGTCTCCGCCGCCGGCCTGCGCTGGCTCGCGGCCCGTGCGGAGGTGTGGCGCCCGCCGGTCCTGGACGCGCGGGCGCGCCGGCAGGAGGGCTGGATCTTCGGCGTGGGTGATCGGGCCGTTTAGGGATTCTCCTCCAGCCCCAGCCGGTCCAGCACGCGCTTGCGCGCCTCGCCGCGCTCGCGGTCGGAGATGTGCAGCAGGCCGCCGATGCGGCGCAGCAGGTTGGATTCCAGGTCGGCGACCTGGCCGTCGGCGTACACCACCTCCCACAGCATCTCGATGATCCACACGCGCTCGTCGGGCGGGCAGCGGGCGATGATGGTCTGCACATAGTCGAACAGGCCGGCCCCCTCCTGCGTGGTGGCCTCGGCGTGGCGCAGCAGGGCGCGGGCGTCGTCGGCGTCCAGGCCGAAGCGCTGGCGGACCAGGGCCAGGATGCGCGCGCGCTCGCGCGGGTCGATGGTGTCGTCGCTGCGCGCCACCTCCACCAGCAGGGCGGCGGCGGCCATGTGCAGGGCGTCGCGGCGGCGCGCCGGCGCCTCGTCGCTGCGGTCGTCGAACAGGGCCAGGATGCGGTCCAGCATGGGCGGTTCCTCACTTGCCGATGCCCCATCATATGGGAATGCCGGCGCGGCGATGCAGGCCGCGTGACAATCGGCCCCGTCTTCTGTCTAATCCGCCGCGTTCGAGGACGAGGATGATGGGCATGAGCGCGGTCGAGACACGCACGGTGACGAAGGATGAGGCGGACGTCCGCCTGGACCGCTGGTTCAAGCGTCACTTCCCCGAGGTGACGCACGGGCACCTGCAAAAGCTGCTGCGCACCGGGCAGGTGCGCGTCGACGGCAAGCGGGCCGACGCCGCCACCCGGCTGGAAGCCGGGCAGAGCGTGCGCGTGCCGCCGCTGGGCACCGCGCCGGCCGCCGATCCCAACGCCGTCCGCAAGCCCGCCCGCCCGCTGCTGAGCCCGAAGGAGGAGGCGGCGCTGCAGGCCCGCGTGCTCTACAAGGACGACGACGTGCTGGCGCTCGACAAGCCGGCGGGGCTGGCGGTGCAGGGCGGCACCGGCACGTCCAAGCACCTGGACGCCATGCTGGACGCGCTGCGCTTCGGCGCCGCCGAGCGGCCGAAGCTGGTCCACCGGCTGGACAAGGACACCTCGGGCGTGCTGCTGCTGGCCCGCAACACTTTCGCCGCCTCGAAGCTGACCGAGATGTTCCGCGGCCGCGACGCGCGCAAGATCTACTGGGCGGCCACGGTCGGCGTGCCCAAGCCCTATCAGGGCAAGATCGATCTGGCGCTGGCCAAGGAAGGCGGCCCGCGCGGCGAGCGCGTGGCCGGCGACGAGGACGAGGGCAAGCGCGCCGTCACCGTCTATTCGGTGCTGGAGAACGCCGGCAAGAAGGCGGCCTTCGTGGCGCTGTGGCCGCTGACCGGGCGCACGCACCAGCTTCGCGTGCACATGGCGGCGCTGGGCACGCCGGTGCTGGGCGACGGCAAGTACGGCGGGCCGGGCGCCTTCCTGGCCGGCGCGGAGGTGCCGAAGAAGCTGCACCTGCACGCCCGGCGCCTGATCATCCCGCACCCGCGCACCGGCAAGACCATCGACGTGACCGCCCCGCTGCCCGATCACATGGCGGCCACCTGGGGCTATCTGGGCTTCAGCGCCAACCTGCGCGAGGACCCCTTCGTCGAGCTGGATTGAGCTTTCGCCCGTCCGACCGCCCCCACCCCAGACACCGACGCCCCCGCCCATGGCCGCACCGCTCCGCCTCGCCCTGTTCGACTGCGACGGCACGCTCGTCGATTCCCAGCACGCCATCGTCGATTCCATGGCCAAGGCGTGGCGCGACCACGGGCTGGGCGTGCCGGACGTCGGCGCGGTGCGCCGCATGGTCGGGCTGCCGCTCCAGCAGGCCATCGCGACGCTGGCGCCGCACCTGGACGCCGAGACGGCGCTGGAGGTGGCCGACAGCTACCGCGACCACTTCTTCGACCTGCGCCGCACCGGCGCGCTGGAGGAGCCGCTGTTCCCCGGCATCGCCGAGGCGCTGGACGCGCTGGAGCGGGCCGGCGTCCTGCTGGGCGTGGCGACCGGCAAGTCCCGGCGCGGCCTGCTGGCGGTGCTGGAGCACCACGGCCTGCGCGCCCGCTTCGTGACCTTGCGGACGAGCGACGACGGCCCCGGCAAGCCGCACCCCGACATGGTCTTCCGCGCCCTGCACGAGAGCGGGGTGGAGCGGGGCGGGGCGGTGATGATCGGCGACACCACATACGACATGCAGATGGCGCGCAACGCGCGGATCGCCGCGCTGGGCGTGTCGTGGGGCTACCACGCGGTGGCCGAGCTGCGGGCGGCCGGCGCCGACCGCATCGTCGATGCCGGGGAGGCGATCGCCCCGGCGGTGCTGGCCCTGCTGGACGGGCAGGTTTCCTGAAGGGTTCGACATGAAGCGTTTCTACACATCCGTGAGCGTCGCGGCCGCCGAAGGGGCGGCCGGCGGCTGGGAAGTCCGGCTCGACGGTCGGGTCATCCGCAGCCCGGCCAAGGCGCCGCTGGTCTTCGCCTCGCAGGCGCTGGCCCAGGGCGTCGCGGCCGAGTGGGAGGCGCAGGGCGACGAGGTGCACCCGAACGCCATGCCGCTGATGCAGCTGGCCTCCACGGCGGTGGACGTGGTGGGCAAGCAGCGCGACGGCATCGTCACGGCGGTCGCCAAGTACGCCGAGACCGACCTGCTGTGCTACCGCGCCGAGCGCCCGCAGGCGCTGATCGACCGGCAGGCGCAGGCGTGGCAGCCGCTGCTGGACTGGGCGACGCTGCGCTACGACGCGCCGCTGCACGTGTGCGCCGGCCTGATGCCGAAGCCCCAGCCGGCCGACGCCACCCGCGCCCTGCGCCACGCCGTGGAGGCGCTGGACGACTGGACCCTGTCGGCGCTGCAACTGGCGACGGGCGCCTGCGGCTCCCTGGTCGTCGCGCTGGCGCTGATCGAAGGCCGGGTGGACGCGGCGGAAGCCTTCGCGGTGTCCCAGGTCGACGAGACCTTCCAGATCGAGCAATGGGGCGAAGACCCCGAAGCCACCAAACGCCGCGCCGCGCTCCGCGCCGACATCGCCTCCGCCCGGCGCTTCGTCGACCTGCTGCGCGCGGGGTGAGGGTGTGCTAGACTGACGCGCGTCGCGCAGAGGAGGGCTCCATGGGTGTGATCGACCGCAGACCGGACCGGCTCGACACCGTGATCGACCAGATCGCCGAACTGGTCGCCACCGGCCGCCGCACCGAGGCGCGCACGGTGCTGGCCGACCTGCTCGACGACGTCGAGGACGCCGCCGTCGTCCGGGAACGCCTCGCCGATCCCCGCCCGGCCGTGCCGCTCGACCACGTGAAGCGCGATCTTGGCCTGGGCGATTGAGTTCGACCCGCGTGCGCTGGCGGAGTTGCGCGCGCTCGACCGGTCGGTGCAGCGGCGCATCCTGCGCTATCTCGAAGAGCGGCTCGCCCCCATCGGCGACCCGCGTGCCTTCGGCAAGCCGTTGCGCGGCCCTATGGCCGGCCTGTGGCGCTACCGGGTGGACGACCATCGTCTGGTCTGCCGCATCGAGGACGGCCGCCTGACCGTCGTGCTCCTGCACGTCGGACACCGGTCCACCGTCTACGACCGGTGAGGGTGGGATGGTGGGTTGGCGGTGTCGAAGGGGCGCCGGTCCGATTTACGGTTCCGCCGGGGGTGGCGGGCAGTTTGCCAAGTTGTGGCGGGCTATTGTTGTGTTTGGATGGTCTGGGCCAAGAGTTGTCTCAAGAATGGCAAGTGCGCGCTCGTACCCCGCACGGGCGCCTTTTAGGTCGCCAAGGTCAAGAAGCACGCAGGCGAGATTGTTGATGCGGATGGCCAAAAAGGGGTGATTCTGTCCGTATGCTGCTTCGTCAATGCGCAGGGCCCGCTCGTGGCCGTCACGAGCACCTGTCAGGTCACCAAGATCGTGCAGCACTACGGCGAGATTGCTTATGCGGACAGCCATAGAAGGGTGGTCTGACCCGTCCGCAACTTCGCCAATGCGCAACGCGCGTTCGAACCCTGCGCGAGCGCCCGTTAGATCACCAAGATCGCGGAGCACGCTGGCGAGATTGTTGACTCTCGTGGCGACTGTGGTGTGCTCAGGCCCATAAGCGGTCTCTGAAATGCGCAACGCGCGCTCAAAGCCTTCGCGAGCGCCCTTCAGATCGCCGAGGCTTTGCATCACGCTGGCGAGATTGTCGATGAATGTGGCGACGGCGGGGTGATCCTGTCCAAGGGCGATTTCACCGATTTGGACTGCGCGTTCACAGTGGCGCTTCGCGGCCGGTAGTTCAGCTCGGTGTCTAAGAAAGAATCCCAACTGGTTGAGCAGCCGTCCAGCGTGGTTCTTCTCGATACAACCGTCGTCGATGCGGACCAGCAGCGCTTCGGCGTGTGGACGAAGCCGGACGCAGGTGGGCCAGAATCGCACGTCATCCCCGTCGAATGGAAAGGCCGCGTTCACAAGCCTTATCCCAGCGTTCACCCAAAGGACCGGATCATCGATGCGGCTACGGGTGACGCGCTGGACGAGTCGGTGCAGGGACAGCGAGTCGGGCTCGGCCTTGAGCAACGCTTGGCGCTGGAGGGCGGCGACAGCATCGTTGAACGTGACCTCGTCGGCGAGCGGGGCGAGGGACTCGGGCAACTCCTTGCCATGTTCGGTGAACAGTGTGCGGGGGATGTCATCCGGGGCGAAGAAGGCGAGCAGGCGTAGCAGGTCGCTGGCGGCGGGGCAGGCGGCTTCGGCGGCGGTCAGCGACACGTCCCAGGTGGTCAGCAGGGTGGCCGGGTAGTCCTCCGGCTTTCCCTGCGCGGCGAGCGCGGCGAAGCGCCTTTCGAATAGGCGCCGGTACTCGGCGAAGCCGCAGCCGGTGGACTCGATGTAGGCGGCAGCCTGTTCGAGGGCGAGGGCCAGACCGTCCAGGTCCTTCGCCAGTGCCTCGGCGCCGGCCCGATCGGCGCTGCCGGTGCGGGCGAGCAGAAAAGCGGCCGAATCCGCTTCCGACCAATGATCGAGCGGGATGCGTGTCGCCATGCGGCCCCAGTGGGGCGAGCGCGAGGAGATCAGCGCGTGGCCGGCGGGGCGCACCGGCAGCCAGTCCTTGAGCGATGCGGCGTCCTCGGCGTTGTCGAAGACCAGCAGCCAGCCGTCGTTGCGGGCCAGCCAGTCACGCACGGCGGCGCGGGTGGCCGCGGCTTCGCGGGCGTCGGCTTCGGGCAGGCTCAGCGCCTTGGCGAGCGTCTGGTAGCCCAGGTCGCGGCCGGCCGAGGTCTCCGCTTCCACCCACCAGACGACGCGGTAGCGGTCGCGGGCGCGGTGGGCGTAGTGCAGGGCGGCCTGGGTCTTGCCGACACCGCCCATGCCGTGCGTCACCACCGCCGTGCCGCCCGCGTTCAGCGACTCCGCGATGCGGCCGAGCAGGTCGTGCGGGTCCTGGAAATACGGGTTCTCCGGCCAGGGCAGGTGAACGGGGGTGCAGCCACCATCGTGCTTTGGCTTGCTGCGCGCTTCCTGCTCTTCGATGTTCCGGCGGATTTCGGCGGCGACTTGCGTCCATGCTCTGTCCCGGTTGCGCCACTCGGTCACCGGCTTGCCATCCTCGGGCACCGCCAGAAGCTTGCCGAAAGTCGCCTCGTACCAGAGATCAACGGGGCGAACGATCACCGGGACGACGCGCGCTTCGCCGGCCGCGTGGCGGCGCATGGCCTCCTTCAACTCGATGTCGTAGCAGTAGTTCGATTTGAAGAAATGCTGGCTGACGATCAGCACGACAACGTCGGCCGTCGTCAGTTGTCGTCTGATTTCCTCGTCGATAACGTCGCCTGCGAGGAGCGCGCGGTCAGTCCATACATCGGTGCCTCGCAGGCGGCGCAAAGGCGCCAGATGGTCTTCCAGGGAGTCGCGGAGTCGCTTGTCCTTGTGCGAGTACGAGATGAAGACCTTCACGCGCGCTCTCCGGCTCTGGAATCGCCTGGACTCTGACAGAGCGGGCAAGGTTCTTCAACTTGCCGCGAGCCCCCCACAAAACAACACCCCCCGCGGGGATGGCCGCGGGGGGTGTTGCCTGGAAGATGCGGCCGCCGGGGGCACCCGGCGGCGCGCTTTGTGAGGGTTGGGCCGGGCTTACTGGCGCGGCGGGGCGGTGGTGCTGGCGGGCGGCGGGGCGTCGCCGGCCTTCCGGTTCTTGTTCAGCGACGTCATGGTGTCGTCGTACTTGAACTCGGCCAGGCCCTTGACGTCGGCCTGCGTCAGGGTCGACAGCTCCAGCCGGTCCTCGGCGGCGTTCCACTTGGCCTGGTCGAACTCCACGGCCACCTGCTTCTCGCCGATGCCGAGGAAGCCGCCGGACGAGATCACCAGATGCTTGGCCTTGCCGTTGGCGCCGTCGAGGATGATGTCCTCGACTTCGCCCAGCTTCTCGCCGTCGCTGCCGTAGACGTTCTTGCCCAGCATCTTGTCGGCGCTCGCCATGGTCGAGCTAGCCATGGTCGAACCGGTGGCCGGCGAACCCGTGGTCGCCGGAGCCGGGGCGGTGACCGCCGGAGCCGGGGCGGTCGTCGAACCGGCGGCGCCGGGCGAAGTGCTGCTCTGCGCAAGCGCAGTCCCCGTCATCAGAGCGAGCACGGAAACCGCGGCGATCAATTCCCTCCGCATGGTCCACTCCTTCGATGGTCTGTTGCCGATGGTCTGTTGCGTTGCCGGTGGCACACGTAACAACACGCATCGGGGCCAATCATCCCAGGCGGACGTTTTCTCTTTCGAAGCACCCCCTCCAGTAAACGCCTGTTTTCAGGCGCCGAACCACGGCGGCCGGGTCGCTGTGACAAGACTGTGACCGGCCCGGAACACGGGGGAGTTCACGTTCTGGTCTTGCGCGGCGCGCTCCACGTCTTCGATCCGCAGCAGCGCCAGCGCGCGCGACCCGCGTCCGCCGCGCATCTCGCCGACCGTCTGTTCGCCCAGCAGCACCGGCGTGCCGGGCTCGGGCAGCGGGCCGTCCACCGTCACCGGGAACAGGCGCTTGCGGATCAAGGCGCGGTAGCGGGTGCGCGCCGTCAGCTCCTGGCCGATGTAGCAGCCCTTGTCCCAGGAGATGGCGTTCAGCGCGTCCAGGTTGTTTTCCAGCGCGATGGCCTTCTCCACCTCCATGTCGCGGCTGCCGTCGGGCACGCCCAGTTCCAGGCGCAGCGCGTCGTAGGCGGCCTCGTCCAGGCGGGCGAATCCGGCGGCCTCCAGCGCCGCTTCGCTGGCGGCGCGGGCGTCGCCGCCGGGCAGGATGGCGCGCGCCCCCAGCTCCGGCAGGCGCGGGTCGGTGAAGAGGATGCCGCCGGCGAAGGGGCGGGCGGCGCCGGGTTGCGCCGGCAATTCCAGGCGGGCGAGGGCGTCGGCGCCGAACAGCGCCGCCACGATTCGCGCCCCGCCAAGATCCGCGAACGTCACCTTGGAGCGCAGCTTGTAGGGCTTCAGCCGGCGCAGCAGGTCGCCCGCGCGCGGGCCTTCGGTGTCGAGCAGCAGGGCGTCGCCGGCATCGGCCATGATGAAGTCGTGCAGGTACTTGCCCTGCGGCGTCAGGAGCAGCGCGTAGAGCGCGCGGTCCGCCGCCACGGCGCGCACGTCGTTCGACACCAGCCCCTGCAGGAAGGCCACCCGGTCGTCGCCGCCGACCGCCAGCACCCCGCGTGTCTCCAGAACCGCATACCCGGCCGTCTCGCCCATACCCGTCTCCCTCGCGTCGTTCGGTCGATATTTGGCCGGTCGATAGTTGGCCGCGAGGCACCCTTTCGGCAAGGGCCGTCGCACTCCCGCGTCGGTAAGCCCAACGGGTGCGGCACCCCTCCCTTTTCCGCTTGAATCGAGGCGCCGGGCGGGCCCTTTTAGGGGAACGGTCGATGGGGAGCGGTGCAAGGCATGAGCGAGACGCGGACGGAACGCAAGATCACCCCGGTGCTGCTGTCGGGCGGGGCGGGGGTCCGGCTGTGGCCGATGTCGCGGGAGCTGTATCCCAAGCAGTTGCTGAACCTGTGCTCGGCCGACCGCTCGATGCTGCAGGAGACGGCGGCGCGCGTCACCGACCCCCGGCGATTCGCCCCCCCGCTGGTCATCTGCAACCAGGAACACCGCTTCGTCATCGCCGAGCAGATGCGCCAGAACGGCGTCGCCCCCGGCGGCATCGTGCTGGAGCCGGTGGGGCGCAACACCGCCGCCGCCTGCGCCGTCGCCGCGCTGAAGGCCGGCGACCCGGACGCGCTGATCCTGGTGCTGCCGGCCGACCACCTGATCCGCGACCTCGACGCCTTCGCCGACGCCGTGGACACCGCGGCGGCGGCGGCATCGGCCGGGCACCTCGTCACCTTCGGCATCACGCCGACGGCGCCGGAAACCGGATACGGCTACATCCGGCGCGGCAGCCCGCTCAAGAGCCCGGCCGGCGCCTTCCGCGTCGCCGAGTTCGTCGAGAAGCCGGCGCGCAACCTGGCCGAACAGTACGTGGCGGGCGGCGAGCACGTGTGGAACAGCGGCATGTTCCTGTTCCCCGTGGGCAAGCTGCTGGCCGAGATGGAGCGCTACGCCCCGGCGGTGCTGGACGCCGCGCGCCGGGCGCTGGAGGGGGGCTCGGGCGACCTCGACTTCCTGCGCCTGGACGCCGAGGCGTTCGCGCAGGCGCCGGGCATCTCCATCGACTACGCGGTGATGGAACACACGGACGCCGCCGTGGTGGTGCCCTGCGACCTGGGCTGGACCGACGTCGGCGCGTGGTCGGCGCTGTGGGAGATCGGCGCCAAGGACAATGAGGGCAACGTCGCCATCGGCGACGTGGTGACGGAGGACGCGCGCAACTGCTACGTCCGCTCCGAAGGGCATCTGGCGGCGGTGGTCGGCATCGACAACGCCGTGGTCGTGGTGACCGAGGACGCCGTGCTGGTGGCCGGGCGCGACCGCGTGCAGAACGTCAAGGCGGTGGTCGAGCGCCTGAAGAAGGCCGGCCGGAACGAGCCGGTGAGCCACCGCAAGGTGCACCGCCCCTGGGGCTCCTACCAGTCGGTGCACGCCGGCGAGCGCTTCCAGGTGAAGTGCCTGACCGTGGCGCCGGGCGCCCGGCTGAGCCTGCAAAAGCACCATCACCGGGCCGAGCACTGGGTGGTGGTGCAGGGCACCGCCCTGGTGACGCGCGGCGAGGAGCAGATCCTGGTGTACGAGAACCAGTCCGTCTACATCCCCATGGGCACGCTGCACCGGCTGGAGAACCCCGGCAAGGTGCCGCTGAACATCATCGAGGTGCAGTCCGGCTCCTACCTGGGCGAGGACGACATCGTGCGGCTGGAGGACACCTACGGGCGGGGGTAGGCCCGCGGGTCTTCGCGCGCGTTGAGGTGTTGACGGCGGTTGAAAGCGCGGGCTTAGTGGTATTTCCAATCGCTGCCCGCAGCCCTCCTCCTCGCCGTTGGACCACACCCCCGTGACCGCCCCGCCGCCCCGTCTGGCACTCCGTGGAATCACCAAGCGGTTTCCCGGAACGCTGGCCAACGATTCCGTCGACCTGACGCTGCTGCCGGGCGAGGTGCACGCGCTGGTCGGCGAGAACGGTGCCGGCAAGTCGACGCTGGTCAAGATCATCTACGGCGTCCTGCACGCCGATTCCGGCAGCATCGCCTGGGACGGGCGGGAGGTGGGCATCGCCACCCCGCACGCCGCGCGGCGCCTGGGCATCGGCATGGTGTTCCAGCACTTCTCGCTGTTCGACACGCTGACGGTGGCCGAGAACATCGCGCTGGGGCTGGAAGAGCCGGGGCCGATGAAGGACCTCGCCGTCCGCATCCGCGCGGTGTCGGAGCGTTATGGTCTGGCGCTGGACCCCGGCCGGCACGTCTTCGACCTGTCGGTGGGCGAGCGCCAGCGGGTGGAGATCGTGCGCTGCCTGCTGCAGGACCCGCGCCTGCTGATCATGGACGAGCCCACCTCGGTGCTGACCCCGCAGGAGGTGGCGCGCCTGTTCGAGACGCTGAAGCGGCTGGCGGCCGAGGGCTGCACCATCCTCTACATCTCGCACAAGCTGGAGGAGATCCGCGCCATCTGCGACCGCGCCACGGTGCTGCGCGGCGGCAAGGTGGTGGGAACCTGCGATCCGAAGCGGGAGACGGCGCGCAGCCTCGCCGAGATGATGATCGGCGCCGAGCTGACGACGCCCGACCGCGCCGGGGCGCCGGTGGCCGGCGCGCCGCGGCTGGAGGTGCGGCACCTCGCCACCACCTCCGACAACCCGTTCGCCACCAACCTTGCCGACGTGTCGCTGGAGGTGCGGGCGGGGGAGATCCTGGGCATCGCCGGGGTCGCCGGCAACGGGCAGGCGGAGCTGATGGCGGCGCTGAGCGGCGAGATGCTGGTGGCCGACGAGGCCGCCATCCGCATCGACGGCCGCCCGGTCGGCCACCTGGGCCCGCGCGCCCGGCGCGAACTGGGCTTCGCCTTCGTGCCGGAGGAGCGGCTGGGCCGCGGCGCCGTGCCGGAGCTGAGCCTGTCGGAGAACGCGCTGCTGTCCGGCTATGCGCGCGAGCCGCTGGTGCGCGGCGGCATGGTGCATTTCGGCCGGGCGCGGTTGTACGCGGAGCGCATCATCGGATCGTTCAACGTGGTGGCGCGCGGTCACCGGGCGGAGGCGCGCTCGCTGTCCGGCGGCAATTTGCAGAAATTCATCATCGGCCGCGAGATCCTTCAGCGGCCGAAGCTGCTGGTCGTCGGGCAGCCGACCTGGGGCGTCGATGCCGGCGCGGCGGCGGCCATCCACCAGGCGCTGATCGATCTGGCGCGCGGCGGGGCGGCGGTGCTGGTGGTCAGCCAGGACCTGGACGAGCTGTTCGTGCTGAGCGACCGCATCGCCGTGCTGTTCCACGGCCGCCTGTCGCCCAGCAGCCCGACGCACCAGACCACGGTGGAGGAGATCGGTTTGCTGATGGGCGGCCTGTTCGGCACCGCCGGCGACGACGAGGAGGTGGGCCGTGTGGCGTGAGCGTCGAAGGATGGGGGCGCGCGCATGATCCGCCTCGAAGCGCGCGGGCAGGCGTCGCGGACGATGGTCTACGCCACGCCGGTGCTGGCGGTGGCGCTGACGCTGGCCAGCGGGTTCCTGCTGTTCTGGGCGCTGGGCTTCGACCCGGTGAAGGCGCTGCACGCCTTCTTCATACAGCCGCTGTCCACGGCGCGCGGCCTGGGCGAACTGGTGGTGAAGGCGACGCCGCTGGTGCTGTGCGCGGTCGGGCTCGCCATCGGCTTCCGCGCCAACGTGTGGAACATCGGCGCCGAGGGGCAATTGACGCTGGGCGCCATCACCGGCGGCGGGCTGGCGCTGGCCTTCTACGGCGAAGGCGGCTGGTGGCTCTTGCCGCTGATGGTGCTGGGCGGCGTGGCCGGCGGCATGGCGTGGGCGGCGATCCCCGCCTTTCTCAAGGTGCGCTTCAACGCCAGCGAGATCCTGACCAGCCTGATGCTGACCTATGTGGCGCTGCTGCTGCTGACCTACATGGTCAACGGCCCGTACCGCGACCCCGACGGCTTCGCCTTCCCCGAATCGCGGCTGTTCGAGGCGGACGCCGTGCTGCCGGTGCTGGTGACGGGGACGCGCGTGCACCTGGGCGCGCTGTTCGCGCTGGCCGCCGTGGCCGGCGCCTGGGTGCTGATGAGCCGCACCTTCATCGGTTTCCAGATCCGCGTCATCGGCCTGACGCCGGCCGCCGCCGGCTATGCCGGCTTCAACGAGAAGCGCATCGTCTGGCTAACGCTGCTGATGTCCGGCGGGCTGGCCGGGCTGGCGGGGCTGGGCGAGGTGGCCGGGCCGATCGGCCAGATCACGCCGGGCATCTCGCCCGGCTATGGCTTCACGGCGATCATCGTCGCCTTCCTGGGCCGGCTGCACCCGGTGGGCATCCTGCTGGCCGGCCTGCTGATGGCGCTGTCCTTCATCGGCGGCGAGGCGGCGCAGATCGGCCTGGGCCTGCCCAAGGCGATCACCGGGGTGTTCCAGGGCATGCTGCTGTTCTTCCTGCTGGCGACCGACGTGCTGATCCGCTACCGCGTCCGCCTGGGCGGCCGGAAGGTGGCGGCATGAGCTGGGATTCGCTGCTGATCCTCGGCCCCGTCCTGGCCGCCATGGTCACGGCGGCGACGCCGCTGCTGTACGCCGCGCTGGGCGAGCTGGTGGTGGAGAAGTCCGGCGTCCTGAACCTGGGCGTCGAGGGGATGATGCTGGCGGGCGCCGTGTGCGGCTTCGTCGTCATGGTTCACACGGGCAGCGCCACGCTGGGCTTTGCCGGAGCGGCGCTGGCCGGGGCGGTGCTGGCGGCGCTGTTCGGTGTGCTGACGCTGCTGCTGCTGGCCAACCAGGTGGCGACGGGGCTTGCCCTGACGCTGTTCGGCGTCGGGTTGTCCGCGCTGGTCGGGCAGGGGTATGTGGGCCGGCCGATCGCCGACGTGCCGGAGCTGCGCATCCCCGGCCTGTCCGACCTGCCGATCGTCGGCCCGGCGCTGTTCGGGCACGACGTGCCGGTCTATCTGGCGCTGGCGCTGGTGCCGGCGGTGGCGTGGTTCCTCAACCGCACGCGCGCCGGGCTGATCCTGCGGGCGGTCGGCGAGAACCACGCGGCGGCGCACGCGCTGGGCTACAAGGTGCTGGGCATCCGCTTCCTGGCGGTGCTGTTCGGCGGCGCCATGAGCGGGCTGGGCGGCGCCTACCTGTCGCTGGCCTACACGCCGATGTGGGCGGAGGGGATGAGCGCCGGGCGCGGCTGGATCGCCCTGGCGCTGGTCGTCTTCGCCACCTGGAAGCCGGAGCGGGTGCTGCTGGGCGCGTGGCTGTTCGGCGGCGTCACCATCGTGCAGCTGCACGCGCAGGGCATCGGGCTGGCGGTGTCGTCGCAACTCTTGTCGATGCTGCCATATCTGGCTACCGTCGTCGTCCTGGTGGCGATCTCGCGGGACGCGGCGCGCATCCGCCTGAACGCGCCGGCCTGCCTGGGCAAGGTCTTCCACCCGGAGACCTGACGGTGGCGGGTGGCGGCGCCGAACCATACGAATCAGGGAGCATTCACGTGAACAGACGGACGATGGGCAAGGCCCTGCTGGGGCTCGCGGGGGCGGCGGTGGCGCTGTCGATTGGAGCCGGAAGCGCGGCGGCGCAGGAGAAGCTGAAGGTCGGCTTCGTCTACGTCGGCCCGATCAGCGATCACGGCTACAGCTACCAGCACGACCAGGGCCGTCTGGCCGTGGAAAAGGCGCTGGGCGACAAGGTGACCACCACCTACGTCGAGAACGTGCCGGAGGGCGCCGACGCCGAGCGCGTCATCGACCAGCTCGCCGCGTCGGGGCACAAGCTGATCTACACGACGTCCTTCGGCTTCATGAACCCGACGCTGAAGGTGGCGCAGCGCTATCCCGATGTGAAGTTCGAGCACGCCACCGGCTACAAGCGCGCGGCCAACGTCGCCACCTATTCGGCGCGCTTCTACGAGGGGCGCACGGTCGTCGGCCTGATCGCCGGCAAGATGACCAAGTCGAACGTCGTCGGCTACATCGCCTCCTACCCCATCCCCGAGGTGGTGAGCGGCATCAACGCCTTCACCCTGGCGCTGCGCGAGGTGAACCCGCAGGCCCAGGTGCGCGTGGTGTGGGTGAATTCCTGGTACGACCCGCCGAAGGAGGCCGAGGCCGCCAAGGCGCTGGCCGACCAGGGCGCCGACGTCATCGTCCAGCACACCGACAGCCCCGCCCCCGTGCAGCTGGCGCAGGAGCGCGGGTTGTGGGCCGTCGGCCAGTCGTCCGACATGACCCGCTTCGCGCCCAAGGCGCACCTGACCGCCATCGTCGACGACTGGGCGCCGTACTACCTGGAGCGCACCAAGGCGGCGCTGGACGGCACCTGGAAGTCCAAGGACACCTGGGGCGGCTTCAAGGACGGCCTGCTGTACCTCGCCCCCTACAACCCGGCCATCCCGAAGGACGTGGTGGAGCTGGCCGAGAAGGCGCGGACCGACATCATGGCCGGCACCCGCCATTCCTTCACCGGCCCGATCAAGGACCAGTCCGGCAAGGAGATGGTCGCCGCCGGCAAGACCGCCACCGACGAACAGATCCTGAAGATGGACTGGTTCGTCGACGGCGTCGTCGGCAAGCTGCCGAAGTAACCCGCCCGCCCAAGACCCGAGGGAAGGGGAGGCCACCCGCGCCTCCCCTTCGCGTTTCGCGGGCTTGGAACCCATGGGGCGGGTGCTATCCTCCAAGGTGACACCGGGCAGGGGAGGGCATGGCATGGACCGCGCCGCCACCGACTACGACGCCGACTTCTACACTTGGACGCAGGAGCAGGCCGACGCCCTGCGCCGCGCCGCCGACGCGCGCGTCAACGTTCCCGTCGACTGGCACCATCTCGCCGAAGAGGTCGAATCCTTGGGCTCCGAGCAGGCGTACGCGCTGCAAAGCGCGCTGATGCGGGTGATGGAGCACCTGCTGAAGCTCCAGCATTCCCCAGCCCAGGAACCGCGCGCCGGCTGGCAGGTGAGCGTCGTCAAGCACAGGCGCGAGGCGCAACGCCGCCTCAAGCGCAACCCCGGCCTCAAGGGCAAGCTCGCCGACCTGTTCGCCGAGGCCTGGACCGACGCCCGCGCCCTGGCCGCCGCGTCGCTCGCCACCTACGACGGCGTCGATCCGGAGACGCTGCCGGAAGAGTGCCCGTGGCCGGTGGAGGAGGTGTTGGGGGAGCGTCTTTAAAGTGGCGGATTGGTCGTAGGTTGGCGCCAAGCGCAGCGCGGCCCAACGCTCCTTATTCTTGGCGAAGGGTGTTGGGCCGCGCTGGCGCTTGGCACCAACCTACGAGCTTCCGTGTCGATGGCGCAGCCGTGCTCTGGATAGAGTCGGGGTGCAGAGCACACATAAATGGACATGCGCCGGTGCACGCAATTTTATTCATGCGGAGGCGGGGCGTGGCATAACTGGATATGAACTGAAAAACAAATAGATACCTAACCAAAGTATTCATGCGAACACTGCTTTCCATGCCTTTGGATAATTAATCGTCCATTTACGTTTCTGTTCGAGGATTTGCTTCGGCGGACATGAATGGATGGGGGCGGTCATGAGCATCGGCGGTGTTGGTGGATACGCTCTTCCGAACCAGCCCCCGGCGAAGAGCGGGGGTGACGTCAAGGCGTCCGGCTCATCGGCCGCGAGCCCCGCCGCGCCCGCCGGTTCGCCGTCCACCGGCCCGGTCGACACGGTGGACCTGTCCCCGGCGGCGGCGGTGTTCAGCAACTTTTCCGGCCCAGTGAAGCTGAACCTGCAAGGTGGCGTGCATGGTGCCTCGGGGCTGCTGGCGGCGGCCGGGGTGAAGATGGACGGCGGCGCCGTCGCGGCGGCCAGCGCGATGCGAAAGGAGATCACCGATTACGCGGACAAGCTGAACGCGCTGGTCACCGATGCCTTCGGCCTGACCGCCGGGCAGGACGGCTGGGGTGCCGGCGGCGCCGCCCTCTCGCTGATCGACAAGCTTGCCGAAAAGGGTGGGCTGGCGAAGCCGAAATCAATGACCGAGGGCGGATCGGCGGACGCCGCCGGCCCGGCGGTCGGCACGCTCGACCTCGCGTTCGGCGCGAAGGACGGGGACGCCGGCGGGACGGTCCGCATCCTTTTCGACGCGGCGGCGCCGGCCACGGACGGCCGGCTCATCGACCTGTCCGGGAAGGACGCCGGTGCCGGCGGGGTGCTGGCGATGATCAAGGACGGCGCGCTGGGCGGCGCGCTGGAGGCGTCCGGCTGGTCGCCGAACGGGACGAAGAAAGCCTACGCCCTGTCCAGCGGCGAGGGCGCCGACGCCAAGGTCGCGGCGCTGTTCGTGACGGACGGCAAGGACGGCTACCTCAAGGACAACGCGTCCAGCCTGCTGGGAACCATCCGCACCCTGATGGACCAAGCGTAGGTCGGGTCGAACCGCCGGTGATGCGAACACGTTGGGTTTGCGCTGCGCTGAACCCAACCTACGCGGTCGCGGCGCCGAAGTGACGCTGTCGTCGATGATGGAACGCATCATCAAGCGGTGGCTGATGGAAAACGGCTACCTGCCCAAGAAGGAGCGCGGATAGAGCGGAGTGCTCTTCGTCCTGAAGGGTGCTTGACGTTGGGCCGCGCTGCGCTTGGCGCCAACCTACGATCCTTCCATCCACCTGCCATCGCCCGCATGGAGCCCGCCGTCAGGCGACGCCGCGCAGTTCCTCGACGGTTTGCAGGTCCACGCTGACCAGTTGCGACACGCCGCGTTCGGCCATGGTGACGCCGAACAGGCGGTTGACGCGGGCCATGGTCAGGCGGTGGTGGGTGATGATCAGGAAGCGGGTGTCGCCCTCGCGCGCGATGTCGTCGACAAGGTCGCAGAAGCGGCCGACGTTGGCCTCGTCCAGCGGCGCGTCCACCTCGTCCAGCACGCAGATCGGCGCGGGGTTGGAGCGGAAGACGGCGAACAGCAGCGACAGCGCGGTCAGCGCCTGCTCGCCGCCCGACAGCAGCGACAGCACCTGAAGCTTCTTGCCCGGCGGGCTGGCGTAGATCTCCAGGCCGGATTCCAGCGGGTCGTCGGCGTTCACCAGCTCCAGGTGCGCCTTGCCGCCGCCGAACAGGCGGATGAACAGCTCCTGGAAGTTGCGGTTGACCGTGTCGAACGCGGCCACCAGACGTTCGCGCGCCTCGCGGTTCAGGCTGCCGATGCCCTGGCGCAGGCGGGCGATGGCGGCGATCAGGTCCTCGCGCTCGCCCTGGAGGGTGATGATCCGCTGCTCCAGCTCGCCCGCCTCCAGCTCGGCGCGCAGGTTGACCGGGCCCATGCCGTCGCGCTCGCGCACCAGCTTTTCCAGGCGCTGCTCGACCCCGGCGGCGTCCGGCAGCGGCTCGCCGTCGGCCACGCCGGCGGCGGCGCGGGTCTGTTCGGGCGCGCAGTCCAGCCGTTCGGCGATGCGCTCGGTCAGCGTCTGGCCCTGCTGGACGGCGGCCTGCACGGCGGCCTCGGCGTGGGCGCGCGCCTCGCGGGCGTCGGCGAGGCCGGCTTCGGCCTGCTTGAGCGCCGTTTCGGTCTCGCCCAGGCGGGCTTCGGCGTCGGCCAACGCCTCGGCGGCGCGCTTGCGCGTGCGCTCGGCCTCGGTGATGCGGGACAGCAGGTCGTGGCGCTCCCCGGCGATCTCGGCGGGGCGGCCGGCGAGCTGCGCCATTTCCGCCGCGATGGCGTCGGCGCGCGCCTGCAACTCCTCCACGCGCCCGCCCGCCCCTTGCGAGCGGGTGGACCACGAGGATTTCTCGTGCTCGATGGCGTTCAGCCGCTGCCGGCGCGCCTGCGCCTCGCGGGTCAGGCGGTCCAGCGCGTTCTGCCGCTCGGCCTGCACGGTGCGGCACTCGGCCACGGTGGC
>DASWVP010000074.1:0-32521 GCA_036401175.1 Azospirillum sp.
TCAACCCAACCTACGCGAGACGCGCCTGTAGGTTGGGTTGGGCGCCAGCGAAAACCCAACGTCATGCGTGGGGCATCCGCTCCAGCGGTGCGGGTGGCAAGGCGCCGAGCGGCGAGGACCAGCCCCCGCCGCCCGGCCTCAGCTCCCCGCCCCCTCGACCTGCATGTCCAGGCCATAGCGCACCGTGCGGTTCCGGCCGGTGTTCTTGGCGTGGTAGAGGGCGCGGTCGGCGCGCTGGACCAACTCGTCGACGCCCAGGTCGGCGGTGGACTGCACGAGGCCGAAGGACGCCGTCACGCGGATCGTCCGCCCGTCCGGCAGCACCACGGGCGACGCCTCCAGGTCCTCGCGCAGGCGGTCGATGACGCGGAAGCCCTCCTCCAGGACGGTTTCCTTCAGGCAGACCAGAAACTCCTCGCCACCCATGCGGAAGGCTTCGTCGAAGCTGCGGATGCCGCGGCTGATGACGGCGGCGGTGGCGCCCAGCACGCGGTCGCCGATGTCGTGGCCGTAGGTGTCGTTGATGCCCTTGAACTTGTCGATGTCGACCAGCGCGATGCAGAACGGCTGGCCGGCGCGGCGGAAGCGGTTCAGCTCCCGCTCCAGCGCCTCGTCCATGCCCCGGCGCGAACGCAGGCCGGTCAGCAGGTCCAGCCCGGACGCGGCGGCGCCGAAGGCGCGCTCCACCCGGCGCAGCAGCGCCACGAAATCCTCGAACCGGGCGATCACCGATTCGTACTCGGCCTCGCTCGGGCGCTCGCCGTTGGCGGCCTTCAGCAGCACCAGCTTGGCTTGGCGGTGCATCTGCTCGTGCACGGTGGCGAGCTTTTCCACCGCCGGCTGCTGGGTCAGCTCGTCGCGCCGCGCCGCCACGCACCACGCGGCGAAGGAGGCCGGGGCCGACACCCGCTCGCCGCCCCGCCCCCAGCGGTAGAAGGCGGCGCGGTGCCACTGGCCGATCCAGCGCAGGTGCTCGTCCAGCACGATGCCCAGACCCTCGGCGGGCGACAGCGTGTCGGCCGGTTCGCCGGTCCGTTCGCCGGTGCGTTCAGTGGGTTTGGTCATGGGCCTCCACGGGCACGCACGAGGGGTCGGCTGGGAACAGGCATCCTAACCGCACTCCGGCGCGCCGGCCATGCGGCGAAGAGGAGGTCACCGGAAAGCGTCACGCCCGCGTCCCCAGGCCCGCCGCCCCCAGGCCCGCCACCGTCTCCAGAAAGGCGCGCACCAGCGCGGGGTCCTTGTGCCCCGGCCGGTCCTCCACGCCCGAGGAGACGTCGAGCGCCGGCGCGCCGGTCACCCGCAGCGCGTCCGCCACGTTGCCGGCGTTCAGCCCGCCCGACAGCATCCACGGCTTCGGCCATGTCCGGCCGGCCAGCAGCGTCCAGTCGAAGGCAATGCCGGTGCCGCCCGGCAGCGACGCCACCCGGGCCGGCGGCTTGGAATCGAACAGCAGCCGGTCGGCCGCCCCGGCGTAGTCCATGGCGCGGTCCAGATCCTCCGGCGCGCCGACCTTGATCGCCTTCATCACCGGGATGCCGAAGGCGGCCTTGACGGCGGCGACGCGCTCCGGCGTTTCCTTGCCGTGCAGCTGCAGCATGTCGAAGGGCACCTGGCTCACCACATGCTCCAGCAGCTCGTCGTCGGGGTCGACGAACAGGCCGACGGTGCGCACGCCGGTCGGCACCAGCCGCGCCAGATCGGCCGCCAGCGCCGGCGCCACGTGGCGCGGCGAGGCCGGGTAGAAGACGAAGCCGACCCAGCGCGCCCCGCCTTCGATGGCGGCGCGCAGCGATTCCGGCTCGCTCAGGCCGCAGATCTTGACCGCGACGCTCATGCGGCGCGCCCCTCGATCTCGGCGACGATGCGCCGGGCGGCGGATGCGGGATCGGCGTCGCCGGTGATCGGCCGGCCGATGACCAGATGGTCCGCCCCGGCGGCCACCGCCTCGGCCGGCGTCATCACGCGCTTCTGGTCGTTGGCGGCGGCCCAGGCCGGGCGGATGCCCGGCACCATCAGGATGAAGCCCGGCCCGCAGGCCGCGCGGATCGCCGCCACCTCGTTTGGCGAGCACACCACGCCGTCCAGCCCCGCCGCCTTGGCCAGCCGGGCCAGCCGCACGACCTGTTCGCCCACCGGCGTGCCCTGCCCCACCGCGCCCAGGTCGCCGTCGTCGAGGCTGGTCAGCACGGTGACGCCCAGGATCTTCGGGCGGTTCTCACCCGCGGCCGAGGCGGCCTCCACGGCCGCGCGCATCATGGCCGGCCCGCCCGAGGTGTGGATGGTCATGAAGGCCGGCTTCAGCGGCAGCGCCGCCTTGACGCCGCCGGCCACGGTGTTGGGGATGTCGTGCAGCTTGAGGTCGAGGAACAGCGGCGGCCCGTCCTCGCCGATCACGGCCCGCACGCCGGCCGGCCCGTGCGCGATGAAGAACTCCAGCCCCAGCTTGACGCCCCCCACGGCCCCGGAGACGCGCGCGCAGAGGCCGCGCGCGGTGTCCATGTCGGTGGTGTCGACGGCGCAGAAGATGCGCGAAGCGGCGGAGGTCATGCGGCGGGTCCCTCAAGTCTGGATCGCCCGGACCCTAGCACGTCCCCCACCGTGGGCTCAAATCAAAGCCCTCCCCGCCGGAGGCGGGGGAGGGGTTTAGAACGCGTAGCTCCGCACGCGGGAACGCAGGGGCGTGTCGTTGACGTCGCGGATGCCCGCCGCGGCATCGCGCGTGCCGGGCGCGCCGACGCCCGCCCATTCCGCGCGCGCCTGTTCGGCGTCGTAATCGGCGGCGGCCGGGTCGTAGCGGGTCCAGCCGGCGTCCTGGTAGGCGCGGACGCGTTCGTCGATGTCCACCGGCTGGTAGCGGTCCATGACGGCGAGCGCGCGCTCGAAGGCCATGTTGTCCAGCCGGCCGATCACCACCACGGCGCCACGGCGCACCGCCTCGGCGAAGGCGTGCGCCTCGTCTTCCGGCACGCCGTAGTCCTTCAGCGTGTCGATGCGGCGGTCGGTGCTGTCGTAGACGACCCGATAGTTGGAGGCGAAGCCGCGCCCGGCTTCGTTCTCGCCGGCCAGTCCGGCGGCGGACTTGGCGCTGGCGTTGCCCAGAAGGGTGAAGGCCTCGCTCAGCCCTTCCCCTTCCAGGTCGCCCAGCGCGCGCAGCGCGATGTCGATGTCGTGGTAGAGCGCGACGATGATGCGGTCGTGCATGGCGGGTCCCCCCTGTTGCCGTTCCTGAAACAACAGGGGGGCTCCCGGCCGCGTTCCCGCTAAACGTCCTTGTCGGTGATGGGGCGATCACTGATGGGGCGATCCGATGCCGGGCGGTCGGTGCGGGTGTCGTCGATGTCCACCTCCGTGCGGCGCACGGTGTCGGAAACGTTCTGCGCCCGCTCCTCGACGTCCTTGCGGATCACCACCTCCTCGCGCACGCGCGCCTCCTTGCTGACGACGGCCTCCTCGCGCCGCTCGTTCACGTCGATGGTGCGCTCCTGGAAGGCGTCGGGCGGCACCTCGCCGGCCGGGCGGTCGACCGCGCGCCGCTCGACCGAGACGCGTTCGTCGCGCAGGTTGATCGTCTCGTTGACGGGCTGCTCGACCACGTAGCTGCGCACCCGGATGTGGCCGCCCTCCACCGCGCGCTTGCCGACGTGCATCGCTTCCTCGACCACGGGGATGCGTTCCTCGTTGTCGGCGCCCAGGCCGGTGGCGCGGGTGTCGGTGCTCTGGCGTTGCGTGGTGGCGTTGGCGTCGCGCATCGCCGAGGCGGCGGCGCCCAGCCCCATCCCGGTGCCCATGCCCGTGCCGTAGCGCGTGCGCTCCTCGCCGATCTGATTGGCGTCGTAATCGGTGGCGCCGGCGTCGTAGCCGGTCCAGCCGGTCGCGCGGTAATGGGCGTGCCGCTCCTCCGGGTCCACCGGATCGTGGCGTTCGATGATGTCGAGCGCCTCGTCGCAATGATCGTCGTCGACGCGGCCGACCAGCAGCACGCCGCCGCGGCGCACGCCTTCGCAGTAGAGCTGCGCGTCGTCGTGCGGCACGCCCATGTTGGTCAGCGCACCGACGCGGTTGGACGGCTCGTGGTCGGTGGCGGTCTCGCCCCACCCCCCCGTGGTCCTGGCGTGCGCGCCGCCCATGACGGTGAAGCCGTGCCGCAGGCCGGCCGTGTCGAGATCGGACAGCACGCGCTGCGCGGCGGTCGGATCGTCGTAGAGGGCCACGATGGTCTTGTCGCTCATGACGCTACTCCTGAGAGGGTTCGGGGGACCCGGGCGCGGCGGCGTCGCGGGTGACGACCGCCTCCTCCGAGCGCAGGGTCGCGGTGACCCGCTCGGTGCGCCGCGTGGTCCGTTTGCGGATGTGCAGTTCTTCCTTGAGGACGAGCCGCTTGGTGACGACCAGTTCCTCCTCGACGACGGGGACGATCAGCACGTCGCCCTCCTGGCGGGTGTCGGGCACGGCGTCCACGGGACGCCCCACCGGCACGCGCACGATGTCGATGTCTTCGCTGTCCAGGTCCTGTTCGACCGTCTGCTCGCGTTCATGGACTTCGGTCGCGATGCGGACGCGGCCGCTCTCGACGGACCGCTTGCCGACCGACAGAACCTCCTCGTGCAGCGGCACGCGCCATTCTTCGGTCATGCTGGCGTCCACCCGGTCAGAACAGGAGGAAGGCCAGCACGACCAGAAGGATGATCAGCCCGAGGATCCAGAAGATGGATTTGCTTCCGGCCTGTCCGGCTATGCCGCCGACACGGTCGTACACGCCGACCTTGCGGGGTTCGTCTGCCATGGAGGTGCTCCTGTCGGGAGAGGTTTCGTCTCCAAACTAACAGGACCCTGGGGATGGCGTTCCCGGCGCTCGCACGGGCTATACCGAATGGACAGATCAGCGGCCCGGCGCGTCAGCGCGGCGTTTCCGCGCTCAGCGCAGCGTTTCGTTGTGCAGCACCATCTCGACCGCGAGCTGGGCGGCGCAGAGGTCCTCCAGCGCGGTGCCGACGGACTTGAACAGCGTGATCTGCTCATAGAAGCGCCGGCCGGCGCGCTCGCCGCGCGTCAGGTCGTAGAGGTCGCCGGCGATGTCGTCGCGGGTAAGGATGCCGGCGTTCATCGGCTGCACGATGTCGCCCGCCTCCTTGCAGGCGCCGTCGCGCGTGTCGACGAAGACGCGGGCCTTGCGGATGCAGTCGTCGTCGGCCTCACGCATGTCCGGCGTGAAGCCGCCGACGAGGTCGAGGTGCTGGCCGGGCTGCAGCCACTCGCCCTTGATGAGCGGCTCGCGCGCCAGCGTGGCGCAGGAGATGACGTGGGCGCCCCGCACCGCCCCTTCCAGGTCGTCGGTGGCCTCGATGCGGAACTTCGGGCGGTGGAAGCGCGCAACCACCTTCCGCGCCTTCTCCGGGTTGCGGCCCCAGACCAGCACGTGCTTGATCGGCAGCGTGGTGGTGTGCGCCTCGATCAGTTCGGGCGCCAGGGCGCCGGTGCCGACGACCAGCAGGCGTTCCGAATCCGGCCGCGCCAGATAGGTGGCGGCCAGCGCCGAGGCGGCGGCGGTGCGCCGCTTGGTCAGCGCGGCGCCGTCGATGAAGGCGCGCGGCACGCCGGTCTTGCCGTCCAGCAGGATGTAGATGCCCTGCACGGCGGGCAGGTCCTGCGCCGCGTTGTCGGGGAACACCGTCACCACCTTGATGCCGATGTTCCGGCCCACCTCCCACGCCGGCATCAGCAGCAGCGTGGCGTCGTGCTCGCCATGGGTCTGGACGGTGTGGTGGTGGCGCATGGGCACCTCCACTCCGCCGCGGAACGTCTGCCGCAGCCGCTCGATCAGCATGCGGTGGTGGAGGACCGTCTTCAGCTCCGCCCCGGTGATCGTGCGCATGGGCACCCTCCTTGCTGGCGACCTTTCCCCGTTGAAACGGGGGCGCGGGGGATTCGGCCCGCCGCGCGCCGTCCCCCCCGTTCGCCGGCCGGCCTTACGCCGCTTCCGACGACGGCAGCGCCGGCACGCGCGGCTGGCCGGCGACCGGCTTGGTCAGCTCGGCGATCCGCTTCTCGGCGGCGGCGGCGCGGGCCTGCGCCTCCTTCAGCTCGCGCTCCAGGTGGTAGGCGCGGTCGCCCTGCGTGCGGGCGCGGCGGCGGTTGCGCCCCTGCCCCAGCCAGGTGATGATTCCGCCGGCGACGAAGCCGACCAGCAGCGCGATCAGCGTCGCCAGATACACCGGCGCCTCCACCGTGAAGGGCAGCGGCCACAGCGACAGCGTCACCGCCTCGCGATTCGAGATGGCGAACAGGACCGCGGCGAGCGCGATCGGCAGCGTGATGATCCAGGTGAGATAGCGCACAGGCGTGTTCCTCGGCCGAGTGAGGGGGGAATCAATCCGTGTTCAGCCGCTCGCGCAGCTGCTTGCCGGTCTTGAAGAAGGGAACGCATTTCTCGCCGACGTCGACCGACTCGCCGGTGCGCGGGTTGCGGCCGGTGCGGGCGTCGCGCCGCTTGACGGAAAAGGCGCCGAATCCGCGCAGCTCGACCCGGTCGCCGCGCGCCAGCGCGTCGGTGATCTCGTCGAAGATGGTGCCGACGATCTTCTCGATGTCGCGCTGGTAGAGATGCGGATTGCGTTCCGCGAGCCGTTGGATCAGCTCGGACTTGGTCATGGCGTCGGTGTTCCCCCCGAGGGTGGCTGGCGTGGTTGCCCCGCGCCGTTGTGGGCAAGCGTGCCAAAACGGGCCGGCCTCCGTCAAGGTAAGCCGTTATCCTGGAACCACTTTCCAGCATCCGGCGTTCGTCCGCCAAGCGCCGGTCCTTTGACCCCTGACTTAATAGTGTCTTTATGGTTCAGGGTCCAACCTAAGTCTGTCGCCTTTCGGAATCGCCACCCCATGACGCCTGTTCCCGTCGATGACACGCTCGCCGCCTTCCAGGCCATGTGGGAGGACCGCCGCGCCGGCCGCCCCCTGCCGGAGCGCCGGGACTTCCATGCCGAGGATTTCCGCCCATGGATGGGGCACGTCTGCATCTCCCGGCTGGAGCCGGAGACGGGCCGCTACCGCATGACGCTGTGCGGCACGGCGGCGGCGGATTATTTCGGCATCGACCTTACCGGCCGCCTCATCGACGAGGTGTTCCCGCAGCGGCGCTTCGCCTGGCTGTTCGACATGTACCGGGAATGCGAGCGCACGCGCCGCCCGGTGTGGCGCACCACGCCGCCGCTCACCTACCAGGGCACCTACAGCGCGCTGAAGCGCGTCCTGCTGCCGTGCGGGACGGGCACGGTGGTGGACACGTTCCTGCTGTGCATCCACGCGGTGCGGTGACTCACGGCG
Source organism: Azospirillum sp. (assembly GCA_036401175.1). GTDB lineage: Bacteria > Pseudomonadota > Alphaproteobacteria > Azospirillales > Azospirillaceae > Azospirillum. The sequence goes on from DASWVP010000074.1 coordinate 7,321, forward strand.
CCATCGGCGTGAAGGTCACGTCGTCATAGACCTTGCCGTCCTCGCCGATGGATTCCCGCAGCCAGTCGTCCTGCTCCGGCGTGGTCGGCTTGGCGATGGCGTGCGGCACGACGCGCAAGGGTTTCAGGCGCGCGTAGATATCGCCGCGCTCCCGGCGCGTGCGTTCGAGAAACGTCTGGCGGGCCTGTTCGTCGCGAAACTTCAGGATCACGCTCACACGGTTCGTCCCCCTTCGAGTCGCTTCCGCGCCGCCCTCAGCGCGGCGCCGCAGTCGATCAGGCCGCGCCCGACGCAGGTCGCCGGGGCCGCCAGCGGCCGACAGCTTTCCCTGATGATATCGTTGACGTCGCCGGGACGGAAAGCCCTGCCATTCGTTCGAACCGCGAAAGACTGGATCAGGGCCGCCAAACCGGATACCTGGGGCGCGGCCCCGCTCGTCCCCCACCACGGCATGACCCGGCGCCCGTTGCCCCATGTGACGGCGCCATAGGTGGGGGCGACGCAGTCCGGCTTGGGATGCGTGACGGCCCATTCCCCCGGCCCCCGGCTGGAATTGACGTGCGGCGTGGCGCGGTCCTGGTTGGAGTTGTCGCGGTTGACCGTACCGACGGACAGCACGCGATCGTGGGAATTCGGCCCCCAGATGGTGTTGGGGCCATCGGCGTCCGGCGGGTGATTGCACTTTACGTCGTGATGGTTGTTGCCGGCGGCGAAGACGACGACGATGCCCTCGTCGATGGCCAGCCGGATGACGTCCATGTACGGGTGATCGTCCGGCATCTCCCCCGACGATTGGCAGGAGTAAAGGCCGTAGCTGTTGTTGACGATGAGCGGACCGCCGACCTGTCCCGTCCTTCGCGCGTCGATCAGGTTGGCGTAGATGTCGGCGATGTCGGACGCGGTGAAGTCGGTGCGGCAGGAGATTACGCCCGCCTCCGGCGCTACGCCGCTGAATGGTCCTTCCCCCCCGCCACCGGCGGCGATCACCGCGCACATGGACCCGTGCCCGTCGTGGTCCACCCAATGACGGTCGCGATGGACGGAGTCGGGGTTGAGCGAGTGGCGGCGGTTGTGCCCGAATTCCCGCAGATCCGGGTGGATGCCGGTGTCGATGACGGCGATGGTCGCGCCGTCGCCTTCGGACAGGGCCCAGGCCTCGCGCGCGTTGATGTGCCGGAGAACGTCGTCCAGCGATCCGCCGTCCGGTCCACCCGGTCCGACCGGCTGCGCCGTGGCGATCGGGTCCCAATACCGATGCTCCGGCTCCCACGGGCCGGCGCCGTCGGCGCAGAACTGGAACTGGACGTCCCGATAGAGCGTGGCGCCCTTTTCCTTGAGGAACGCGGCAATGCCCGCGTTGCCGACGACCAGCGTGTCGCCGGTCAGCATGCGGCCACGGCCCGTGTCCGCCGCGACGCCTTCGAACGATGGCAGCAACGCCCCCGGTCCCAGCGCCAACACCCGCTGGAACGCCTCGGGTGACGGCGCCCGGAGCGCGGCGGGGTTGAAGTCCCTCGCCAGAGTGTCGGGCAGGCGGACGAAGATCCGAGATGAGGACGGCACGGCCACGGCGCTGACTCCTTCAGGAACACTGGGCGCGGCGCCGGCCGACGCTTCCTCCAGCCAGCGCGCGATGTCGCCGTTCACGGCGACGGCACCACGCTCCCACCACGCGTTAAGCTGGGTGGCGATGCGGATGGTCAGCGCTTCGCCGAAATAATCCCTCGGCTGGGCGGCGTCTTGCTCCGACAGCAGCGCCTCGTACCACGCGATCCAGGGAGCAAAGCCGCCCTCCTTCGCGAGTGCGCTCTCGACAAACTGGTCCCAGGCCTCGCGCGCCCAGGGCGGCAAGTTTGCCTCGCGGCGCGGGTTGCGACGGAGTTTGTCCAACCAAAGCGGTTGCCTGATCAGTTCGCGCGCACGCCCATCCTCAGAGTTGCCGACGGACGCCATCAGTCGCTCCGCATCTCGCGAAACGGCCTTCCAAATTGCTTCGGGTCTAGGGGTGGCGGCGGCGGCGGCATCGGCGGCAGCGACCGCGGCGTCGGTAGCGGCAGCGGCGGCGGCGGAAGCGGCGGCGGCGAAGGCAGCGAAGGCAGCGAAGGCGGCGGCGGCGAAGGTGTCTGCGCATGCGGCGGCGGCGGTGGCAGCGGCAGCTGAGTATCCCTTCGCATAGGCCGGAAATTTCCCGGCAGCATAGGATATGAAGCCAGCGCGAAAGACCATGAGAAGCAAGCGTTCGTTCGCTTTACCATCACGTTTCCGCTGGCTGCCGGCGTTCCCCGTCAACGGCAGCACGCGCAACGCCGCGCGAACTGCGATCACGCGCGCCCATGCGATGGGCTTGTCCTCCAGCCAGCGCCTGAAATCACCTCGGTCCTTGAAGTCAATTCGGTCGGCCATGATCCGTCGGGCTTACGCACCCGCTCCGTTGTTCCGCTCCACCCAATCTCGCAATGGTAGCGTACGCGGGGACGACGCGAACCGGAAAAGAGCAGAAACCGAACGAACACGCGCGGACAGTTCATCGGCCCAAGAAAAAGGCCGCCGCGGTTGCCCGCGGCGGCCTTTTTCGTATCAACGGAGAGACGAGCCCCCACCAACCCTCCCCCGCTCGCGCGGGGGAGGAAGGAGGGAAACTTACTCCTCGCCGGTCGTCTGCTTGCGGCGGAGCGCCGCGCCCAGGATGTCGCCCAGCGAGGCGCCCGAGTCGGACGAGCCGAACTCGGCCATCGCCTGCTTCTCTTCCTCCATCTCGCGGGCCTTGATGGACAGCGAGATGCGGCGCGAGCCGCGGTCGATCTGCGTGACCTTGGCGTCGATCTTCTCGCCCATGGCGAAGCGATCGGGGCGCTGTTCGGCGCGGTCGCGCGACAGGTCGGACTTGCGGATGAAGCCGGTGAAGCCTTCGGCCACCGAAACCTCGATGCCGCCGTCGGTCACCGCCGTCACCGTGCAGGTCACCACGTCGCCCTTCTTCAGGCCGGCGGTGGCGGACTCGAACGGATCGGAGGCCAGCTGCTTGATGCCGAGGGAGATGCGCTCCTTCTCGACGTCGACGTCCAGCACCTTCACCTTGACGCGGTCGCCCTTCTTGTACTCGGCGATCGCTTCCTCACCCGACTTGTTCCAGTCGAGGTCGGACATGTGAACCATGCCGTCGATGTCGCCCGGCAGGCCGACGAACAGACCGAACTCGGTGATGTTCTTGACCTCGCCCTCGATCTCGGTGCCCTGCGGGAAGCGCTCGACGAACGTCTCCCACGGGTTGTCCAGGCACTGCTTGAGGCCCAGCGAGATGCGGCGCTTCTGCGGATCGACGTCCAGGACCATGACCTCGACTTCCTGCGAAGTCGACACGATCTTGCCCGGATGGACGTTCTTCTTGGTCCACGACATCTCGGACACGTGCACCAGGCCTTCGATGCCCGGCTCCAGCTCCACGAAGGCGCCGTAGTCCGTGATGTTGGTGACGCGGCCCTTGAAGCGCGCGTTGACCGGGTACTTGGCCTCCACGCCTTCCCACGGATCGGCTTCCAGCTGCTTCATGCCGAGGCTGATGCGCTGGGTCTCCGGGTTGAAGCGGATGACCTGGACCGTGACGGTCTGGCCGATCTGCAGGGCCTCGGACGGGTGGTTGATGCGGCGCCACGCGATGTCGGTGACGTGCAGCAGGCCGTCGACGCCACCCAGATCCACGAACGCGCCGTAGTCGGTGATGTTCTTGACGACACCCTGGAGGACCTGGCCCTCCTTGAGGTTGGCGACCAGTTCCGAACGGGCCTCGGCGCGGCTCTCTTCGAGCACGGCGCGGCGCGACACGACGATGTTGCCGCGCGAGCGGTCCATCTTCAGGATCTGGAAGGGCTGCGGCGTGCCCAGCAGCGGGCTGATGTCGCGGACCGGACGGATGTCCACCTGCGAGCCCGGCAGGAACGCCACGGCGCCGTTCAGGTCGACCGTGAAGCCGCCCTTGACGCGGCCGAAGATCACGCCGGTGACGCGCTGCTGGTCGTTGAACGCCTTTTCGAGCTGGGTCCACGCCTCTTCGCGCTTCGCCTTCTCACGCGACAGGACGGCTTCGCCGTTCTTGTCTTCCATCCGCTCGAGGTAGACCTCGACGGTGTCGCCCGGCTTCATCTCGGGCGCCTGGCCGGCAACCGCGAATTCCTTGAGCGCGACGCGTCCTTCCGACTTCAGGCCGACGTCGATCGTCACCATGTCGTTCTCGACGGCGACGACACGCCCCTTTACGACGGTGCCTTCCAGGGACTCGCTGGTTCCCAGCGTTTCCTCCAAGAGCGCCGCAAAGCTTTCCTTATCGGCGGTCCGGGCCAGTGCTTGTGCCATTGAAACTCCTAAGGTTGCGCAACAAAGCGGCGTCGGCTGTCCGCCCGCCACGGCATCATGGCAGGTACATCCGATTCGCCGCCGCGCCGGGCCCCATGCCCGGCGCTTCTCCCCTGGAACGCGAAAAAAGCGGCGTACGGTCTCCGACCTTTCGGCCTGACCGTACAATCCCCGCTGATCCAGCGTCTTCTTGAGGCGGGCCCGTTATAGCGCCCCGCGCGTTCCCGTGCAACAGGGCTGAACCCTCACAGGGTAGGCCGGGCTATGCGTCCGGGGCAGCCGACACAACCCGCGCAACACGACGCACCGCCGTCGCAGGACGATTCACCTCGCGTCGGGGCAAAATGCGATCAACATCATGGCGCCAGCAGATAATAGCTCGCTATTGCATCCTATCGTATGCATTTTGCAGTGCACCGGATTTATTGGGAGCTGCTGGCGGATTGACGTTGAATTAAGGCTTAATCCATCATACCTAGCTTGAGCACGACCTTTTGGGGAAGGTGAGTCATGACGTACGGAGTGTACACACGCCATCTGCATGACTGGAGCTATACCGCCGACGTCCATCTCGCCAAGTGCGAAACTCTGGCGGCCCGACCCACGGCGTTTGAACAGCGGCGCCAGCGCGGCTTTGACCCCGCCCCCAACGGGCTCACGTATTGGGAACCCGAACGCCGGCCAGTCCACAGCGGATGGTCGATGCCCCCGGTCCAAATGCCCACCGCCAACCACGTCAGGACCGGGCCGTCCCTCGGCACCTGGGTCGGCTACGTCATACAGGCCGCGAACTTGATCTCGGCCGTCAGCGGCGGCCCAAGCCTTCCACTCCCCGATTTCAACCTGCCTCTCGACACCGACCACTACAGATAGTCGATCCGTCATCCGGACCAACACCAGGATAAGGCAGACGAAGCATGGTCCGATTACTGGTTCCGCTTATTCTTGCTCTTCTCACGATCGGCGCGGCCGGCCCCTCCTTCGCACAGCCGAAATGCGCAAAGGCAACGCCGACGGAAGCGCAGCGGCGGCAGATTGCCCAGGCGCGCTTCACCGCAACGATTCCGATACCGGCAACGAACCTGCAGGTGCAGCACGTCGTTTACCGTGACGTGTCCTTCTTCGAAACCGGGTGCCCGACCGTCAATGCGATGGGGCAGGCGGCACTGGAGGATTTCGCGCGCTACGCCCAGGGTGGGCCGCCGTTCACCCATCTCCTTGTCGTGGGCCACGCCGATTCGGGCGGCGATCCCATCGGCGAGCGCGCCCGCACCCAGCGCCGAGCGGAAGCGGGCGTCGAGGTGCTGCGGCGCCTTGGACTTCCCGCGACGTACCTGACGAGCGGATTGGGATTCGACCAGCCGCGGCAGTTGAACCTCAGTTCCTCCGAAAAGGCGATCAACCGCCGCCTGGAGTTCTTCCTAGGGGCATCGGCGCAGGGCGTCCGCATCGCCGCGGGCCTGGAAAGCCCACTTGAAGGCAAACAGACCCGGCCGCTGCTGCCGTCGCTCACGACAATCGACCAGGCCGGACTCCCGACCGCAGCGCTGGGTGCGCTGCGCGGCGCCGGCCTCCTGCGATAGGGGCACGCACGATGATCGATCCTCTCATGCGTCAGGCTCTCCGGAACCGGCGGCCGATGGGACCGCCTCCCCCGCCCCGCGACTACTTCACCGACCTGTTGCAGATCGAACCGCTGGTGAATCGCTTCGACGCTCTGAAGACCCTGGAACGGCCAAAGGAGATCGATCCGGCCCTTGCACGAACGACCACCTTTCCGGCCATCGTGGCCAACGACATCATCGAAGCCGAGTACGAGGCCGGCGAGCGTGCCGCTTCGGCACCCCAGACGGCGGCCGCGGGCAATGCAATGCCGTCGCACCTGTTCTGCTGCGACGAGCGGAACCGCACACACGGCGCCTACATCGGGGTGATCGAGCCGCTGTGCGAGGCCATTGAGTCCTGGCGCAACGAAATGGAGGATCTGGCCCGCGACGTGCACGCCCGATTGCACGACATTCCCGCCGTCTTCGATCGTGAACGTGAAGAGCGTCTCCTGCTGCGCCGCGAGCAGGAGGAGATCGACTATCTCGAAAACAGGAACCGCCTTCCCGAGCACCTGCACAACCGTTTGATCGAAAGAGACGAACGGGACATGCATTACAAGGTGCTCGAAATCCGCAACGGCGGCCGGCCCCCATCCGGGTTCGGCACGTGGCCCTACGTGCTATGCATGGTCGGAGTCAGCGCCGCGGAATGGATGTTGAACTACATCTTCATGGAGCATTCCTTCCGGGCCCCCTGGCCGGCCGCCGCCTTTGTCGCACTGTTCGGCATAACGATGGCGATAGCCAGTCACCTGGGAGGCAAGCTGCTGAAGCAGCACCCTTATTACTTTGAGTTTCCGAAGGAAAAGCCGGAACGCCAAACGGAAAGGCTGATCTTTTATTTTACGGTCGTGCTCACGGCGCTGGGCATCGCCGCCGTCAGCTACGCGCGCTACCAGTTCCTGAACGAGAACGCCGGGGGACCGCCCGGGCTCGCCAGCCGCGGCCTGGACCTCGGCGCCCTTCCCGCGGCGTCCGGGCTTGGCGGCATCGCCTCGGCCGTTGGCGCCGGCGCGGCGGTGGGTGCGCTCAGCTTCGTGCACGACGTGGTACAGAACCTCTTCCGCGACCTCGGCAGCGTGCTTGCCACCGTCGGTTTTCTGGCCGCGGCGAACCTTTTCATCTTCGGTATCGGCGTGTTCTGCTCCTACCTTCACCACGACAAGGTCCCCGGCCTGCAAGCGGCGGCACGCGTCCGGAACCGGACTTCGGGCGAGGTGCAGCGCCTGACGCGCTACGATCAGGATGAAATGGAGCAGACCCGCCGCCGGTACCGGCAAATGCGCGAGGAACTGCTGGTGCGCATCGAGTACGTGCATCAGGCCAACCGCAAACTGGAGATGATCAAGCGCGAGCTGCCCGATCTGGCTCGGCGCTACGCCATCGCGAAGCAAGCCGATCAGCTGGCGAGCAGCGCGCTTCAGCGGTATCGCGATCAACTGCGCGAGGAACTCGCCGTTCGCTCCATCAACCAGGGCACAGAGTTCCGCTTCCGCATCCTGGTGCGATCCATCCGGCCAACCCCCGCTGCCGACGCCGCGCCCGCGGAAGGCAATCCGCCTTCCCCCACGGGGCCGGACGAAGCGCAGACCGCACCGGCAGCCAGCCCGGCCGCCGCGCCGGCTTCGCCGCCGCCCCAGGTGTGGGAATGGCGCGAGGTCGACGATAAGACCTACTTCCGCCAGCCCATCCGATCCGCGATCGACGAGTTCAACGACATCATTACGCGCAAATGGCGGTGAGACCATCATGAAGACGAGCTTCCTCTTCGCGCTGACGGCGCTCCTGGCCGCCATGTTCGGCTCGCCGGAAGATGCGTCGGCACAGACATCCCAGCGCATCGACCACTGCCGGCAACCAGCGCCGCGCAGCACCTTCGTATACATCGACATTACAAGTGCCGGCGTACAGAACGGACAGTGGTTGGCACCGCTGCTCACCAACGTTGCTTTTCTGCCCCGCGAGCCAGTCTATGTAATCTGGTTCAACCCGACCAACGGCGAGGGCAAGCAGCTGTTCTTCGACTGTTTTCCCGGCATCACGGTCGAGGAGGAACAGGCGCTGGCGCGTGACCCCGCCACTCAGTTCCGGGCCCTGTTCGTCGGGGCGGCCGCCCAGGTGTGGCAGCGCGACCAGCGCCGGTTCATCACCGACCTGGCGCAGGGTGCTGACGTGCTGGCCCGCGCAGCGGCCGGCCGTACGTCCAGTTCGGCGAACAAAGCAGTGGCGGAGTTCCTGGCGCGCGAGCGCCGGCGCTTCAACGAAAGCGCGGGCGTGCCCAGGATCATCATCTACAGCGACATGGCCCAGAACAGCAGCTTCGCCTCCCCCCTGAGCAACCGCAACCCCCAGGATGAAGCCGAGCAGGCGGTCCGGCGCATCGCCAACCATTTCGGGTATGCCGAGGTCCATGTCTATGGGACGGAGCCCGGTCTCGGCGGCCCGATGCGCCCCGGTGAGCGGGAAGGTGCGCTGGCGGCGTTCTGGCGGGCATACTTCCAGAAGACCAACGCTCAGTTGAAGTCCTTCGACCGCGAACTCGCCCTGCGCCGCACCAGCCCGGAAACGATCCAGGAACCGGCCAAGCTCTTCACCGGGGAAGGTGGCATCGCACACCTGTCGGGCAGCGACCAGAACCGGTACGCGCCGGCTCGGATGCAGATGCTGGTCAACGCGCAGGGAACGGTCGAGAACGCCTGGCTGGACTTCCCGAATCTCGGCGCGGTGCCGTTCACGGGAACGCTACGCTGCGCCAACACCGTGGAATGCACCTTCGTCGGGCAGATCGACGGCGACCTCGGCGGCTTCCTCCTGCGGGGGGATGGATTCGAGTTCTCGACGGCCGGCACCCGCGTCCAAGGCCAGATCCGCTTGCCCGGCGTCGATCTGCTGAAGGTCGGCGAACGCAGCGGTGTCGCTCCGCCCGCTTACGACATCGCGTTCGTCCAGACGGGGGAACGGCTGCGGTGACCGTACATCGCCTCCGCCGCCCCGCTGCCGGCATAATCCTGGCCGTGGTCGGGTCGCTGACGCTTGGAGCGTGCGCCGGTCCTGCGTCCATCGCGGTCCAGGGCGACACAGCGACCACCCGCCGGGTGGCGCCACCGCCCGACGGCACGGCTACGGCCACCTCAAGGGAAAGCCCCAGCTACATAAGGGCGCCCCAATCCCCGCCACCGGGCGCCCAGGAGGAGGCCGGGAAGGCAGCCAAGGAGCCGAAGGATCCGAATGCCGCACCGCCACCGACGCGCTCGCCCCGGCTACCGGTGGCGGAACTCGGTGCCCGCCGGGATCCGGGTCACCCGCCGAACCCCATGCAGGGCATCACGCCGAAGACGGCCTCTTCGCCGGCCCCGATCAAGCCGGCAACATCGCCCCCCGCGGACGCTCCGCAGGATTCCGTGCGCGTCGCCTCGCAGCCGTCGCCGCCCCAGGAGCCTCCGCCGGATCGCTCCTGCACCGTGGTGCTGGCCGAGGCGATGGATCTGTACCAGGATGCGCGACGCAGCGCGCACGGCCCGGCACCCGAGAGCGCTTTTTCCAGGGCTGCTGACGCCCTGGAGAAGGCCATGGCACGATGCGCCGCCGAATCTCCCTGGAACTGGCGTGCGGCGGCGCTGGCCTTGGCCAATTCTCATTACCTTTCCAGTCACTACGCGTCATCCGCCGCGTGGTACCGCGAAGCGGTCCGGCGACGCCCGTCCGGCGCGGACGACCGCCACCCGATGCAGATGGCCGAAATCCTGACGTCGTGCGCCAGCGACACCAGATTGCTCGACATCATGCGTCTGGGCAGCCTGAAACTGACCGGTGAAGCCGACTCCATGGCCCGCCGCGAAGCGCTGCTTCTCTTCGAAGGCCTGCGTAAGGATGCGACCTGCCTGCCAATGCAAAAGGCCGCGACGCAATCCATCGAAGCCCTGCGCCGTCAGCTGGGCCTTGGCTCAACTGGCTGACGGGCCGGCGCAGGTCACCGGCCCGTCAGCCGATCACGTAGGAACGCCAGCGCCCGCGCGAGGGCCGCGTCGGCATCCAGATCAGACGTATCAAGCACAAATGCGTCGTCAGCCGGCTTGAGCGGGGCCACCGCTCTCTGGCTGTCGCGCGCGTCACGGGCCTTCATGTCCTCCAGGACATCGGAGGGTATAGCCGGAATCCCGCGCTCCCGCAGTTCCTTGAGTCGCCGTTCGGCGCGCACCTCTACCGAAGCGGTGACGAACAGCTTGGCCTGGGCGTCCGGGCACACCACCGTGCCAATGTCGCGCCCGTCCAGCACCACCCCCGGCGCGCCGCCCGGCGGCACGGCGGCGAACGTCCGCTGGAAGTCGAGCAGCGCCGAGCGCACCTCCGGCACCACGGCCACCTTGGAGGCCGCCTGCGCCGCCTCGTCGGTGCGCAGTTCGGGGTCGGCCAGGATGCCGTCGTCGGGCCGCAGCGCGCGGGCGACCTGGGCCGCCACGGCGGCGTCCGCCGGGTCCTTGCCGGCGCGCAGCACGGCCACGCCGACCGCGCGGTACAGCGACCCGGTGTCGAGATGCGCCAGCCTCAGTTCGGCGGCGATGCGCTTGGACAGCGTGCCCTTGCCGGAAGCGGCCGGGCCGTCTATGGCGATGATGATGGACTTGGGCATGGGACGCACACTCGAACAGTCAATGTAGGTTGGGTTGAGCCGCAGGCGAAAACCCAACGTCTGTGTATTGCGAAGAATGTTGGGTTTTCGGCTGTGCCTCAACCCAACCTACGCATTCACGCGATCTTGGCGCCCAGCCGGTTCATCAGCGTGACGAACCCCGGAAAGCTGGTGTCGATGAAGGTGCCGTCGTCGACCTGCACGGGCTCGGCCGAAGCCATGCCCAGCACCAGGAAGCTCATGGCGATGCGGTGGTCCATGGCCGTCGCCACGGTGGCGCCGCCCTGCGGCGGCCGGCCGGTGCCGTGCACGGTCAGGCTGTCGTCGGCGCCCACCTCCACCTTCACGCCGCAGCGCGTCAGCCCCTCCGCCACCATGGCGAGGCGGTCGCTTTCCTTCACGCGCAGTTCCTTGAGGCCGAGCATCACCGTGGTGCCCTCGGCGCAGGCGGCGGCGGCGGCCAGCACCGGGTACTCGTCGATCATGCTGGGCGCGCGCTCGGCCGGCACCACCACGCCCTTCAGGGCGGAACCCCGGACGCGCAGGTCGGCCACCGGCTCGCCGGCCAGATCGCGGCGGTTCAGGTATTCGATGTCGCCGCCCATCTCCACCAGCGTCTCATAGATGCCGGCGCGGCGCGGGTTGAGGCCGACGTCGGTCAGCAGCAGCTCCGACCCCGGCCGCAGCAGCGCCGCCACCGCCGGGAACGCGGCCGAGCTGGGGTCGGCCGGCACGACGATCTCGCGCCCGGTCAGTTCCGGCTGGCCGGTGACGGACACGGCCAGCGCGCCGTCCTCCAGCCGCTCGGTGGTCACCGTGGCACCGAAGTGGCGGAGCATCAGTTCGGAATGGTCGCGCGTCGGCTCCGCCTCGATCACCGTGGTGACGCCCTGGGTGTTCAGCCCGGCCAGCAGCACTGCCGACTTCACCTGCGCCGACGGCACCGGCAGGCGGTAGGTGATCGGCACCATTTTGTCCGACCCGATGACGGCCAGCGGCAGCCGCCCGCCGGCCCGGCTGACGAAGCTGGCGCCCATCTGTTCCAGCGGCGTGATGACGCGCGCCATCGGCCGCTTGTTCAGCGAGCCGTCGCCGGTGAAGAACGTCGTGATCGGGTGCGCGGCGACCAGCCCGATGAGCAGGCGCGCGGCGGTGCCGCTGTTGCCCATGTCCAGCACCTGCGCCGGCTCGCCCAGCCCGCCGACGCCGACGCCGCGCACGCGCCACACGCCGTCGGCGCCGCGCTCGGCCGTCGCGCCCAGCGCCCGCATGGCCGACGCGGTGTGCAGCACGTCGTCGCCTTCCAGCAGGCCGTGGATGACGGTTTCGCCCACCGCCACGGCGCCGAACATCAGCGCCCGGTGCGAGATCGACTTGTCGCCCGGCACGCGGGCGGTGCCCGACAGGGCACCGGTGGAGGACGAACGCAGCGGCTTCGCCTGCGGCATGGAGAAACCCTCGACTGATATGACTTCGGCCGGAGTTCGTAGCACAGCCGCTCCGGTGATGCGAGAGGGGGCGGACGTGGCGCATGGGTACAGCCGCAAAGCCGTACCCCTATTTCCAGTGCAGTCTTTCCCGGCACCGGTTTGCTACTGTTCCGGCCACGCTTGACGGAGCCCGACATGAAGACCCAGCGCTTCCCCACCCGTTCGGACGCCGAGCGGTATCTGGCCGCGCAGGGCTATCGTTTCCAGGGCGCCCCCGGCCGCTGGCGCAAGCCCCTGCCCGAGCGCGTGCTGTACGCCGCCGTGGTGCAGCGCGGACAGGCGGCGGTCGTGGTGTTCGCCGACCCGAACGGCGCGCCGGCGCGGTGAGCGGATCGCCGGGTTTTCACCTTCGCCTCAATCCCCCACCGCCACGCCCTCGCGCCGGCTGTCGGCGCCGCCCAGCAGGCCGTGCGGCGTCACCACGATGGCCTGCGCGCCCGACGTCATGTCCATCAGTACCACCGCGTGCCCCCTCGCCTTCAGGTCCGCCGCCCAGGTTTCCGCCTCGGTGCCGGCCTCCAGCTCGGTGGGGCCGTTGCGGCTGCCGAAATTGGGCAGGTCCACGGCGGTCTGCGGGTCCAGGCCCCAGTCGAGGATGGCGACCAGCACCTTGGCGACGTAGTTGATGATGGCGCTGCCGCCCGGCGAGCCGACCACGGCGTACAGCTTGCCGTCGCCGTCGAAGACCAGCGTCGGCGCCATGGAGCTGCGCGGGCGCTTGCCCGGCTCGACCCGGTTGGCGACGGGCTTGCCGTTCTCCTGGGGCACGAAGGCGAAGTCGGTCAGCTCGTTGTTCAGCAGGAAGCCGCGCACCATCTGGCGCGAGCCGAACTGGTCCTCGATGGTGGTGGTCATCGACACGGCGTTGCCGGCGGCATCGACGACGGCGATGTGGCTGGTGCCGTTCTCCACCGCCTCCGCCTGCCCCCAGGCGCGGGTTTCCTTGTGCGGCGGGTCGCCGGGCCGGGCCGTGCCCATGGACCGCGCCGGATCGACCAGCGCGGCTCGGCCGCGGATGTAGCCGGAGTCGGTCAGCCCCTTCACCGGCACCGGCACGAAATCCGGATCGGCGAGGTACAGGCCGCGATCGGCGAAGGCGAGCCGCCCGGCCTCGGCGAACCAGTGCACCGCGTCGGGCATGCGCGCGCGCAGCGCCGCCATGTCGCGCGTCTCCAGCACGCCCAGGATCTGCTGCACGGCCACCGCGCCGGAACTGGGCGGCCCCATGCCGCACAGCGTGTAGACGCGGTAGGAGCCGCACAGCGCCGGCCGCTCCTTCACCCGATACTCCCGCAGGTCCGCTTCCGTCAGGTCGCCGGGGTTCGTGGGGTGCGTGCGGACGGTGCGCACGATGTCGGCGGCGATCGGCCCGTCGTAGAAGGCGTCCGCCCCCCGCTCGGCCAGCGCGCGCAGGGTCGCCGCCAGCTCGGGATTCTTCAGGATGGTGCCGACCGGCTTGGGCGTGCCGTCCGGCTGGTAGTAGAGCGCCGCCGCCGCCGGCGTCTTCTTCAGGTGCGCGTCCTTGCCCAGCAGGCCATTGAGGCGCGGCGACACGGCGAATCCGGTCTCGGCCAGGGCGATGGCGCGCTCGAACAGGCGCGACCAGGGCAGCGCGCCGTGACGCCGGTGCGCCGCCTCCAGCAGCCGCACCGTGCCCGGCACGCCCACCGACCGGCCGCCGACCACCGCCGCGGCGAACGGCATGGGCTTGCCGTCGGCGCCCAGGAAACGGTCCGGCCGGGCGGATGCCGGCGCCGTCTCCCGCCCGTCGAAGGTGGTGACCCGGCGTTCGGCGGCGGCGTGGTGGACGAGGAAAGCGCCGCCGCCCAGGCCGGAACTTTGCGGCTCCACCAGCGCCAGCACCAGTTGCACGGCTATGGCCGCGTCCACGGCACTGCCGCCGGCGCGCAGGATCTCCCGCCCGGCCTCCGCCGCCAGCGGGTTGGCGGCCGCCACCATGTGGCGGACGGCGGTGCCCAGCGTGTGCCGGGTGCGGCCGGTCGCCGCCTCCGGCGCCTGATCCCCGATCGCCTGCGCCTGAACGGACGGGGCGGCAAACGGCAGCAGCGTGATCACGCCGACGCCCAGCCAACGGCGCCAGCCCATGAGGATCGACGTGGTCAAGCCCTTCTCCCTGGCGATCGGTCGTCGGTCGTTCCAATGTTCGCGAAACCAGCATACGGTGGGGCACGCGGGGGCGAAAGGTCTTCGCGACGGGATGCGCCGGGACGTCCGGCCGGCGCTGGTCCGAAGATTTTTTTGACAATGCCCCCGTGGCGTGGCAAAGGGCCATCCTTAAGCTTTGACTGGGACGAGACGGAGGAGTTCGCGGTGGCGAAACCGGAATGGGGCGTCAAGCGCATCTGCCCGAGCTGCAGCACGCGCTATTATGATCTGCGCAAGGAGCCGCCCGTCTGCCCGTCGTGCGGGACGCCGTTCGATCCGGAGGCGCTTCTGAAGTCGCGTCGCGCCCGCCCGGTGCCGGTGGACGACGTGGTGAAGAAGGCCCCGGTGGTGGCGGAGGACGAGGACGCCGAGACCGGCCTGGACGAGGACGAGTCCGCCGGAATCGAAGAGGTCGAGGACGAGGTTTCCGTCGACGACATCGAGGAGGAGGGCGAGGAGCCCGCCGAGGACGAGGACGACGTGCTCATCGAGGACACCTCGGAACTGGGCGAGGACGACATGGACGAGGTCGTCGACGTCGAGGCCGAGGACGAGGAGGAGCGCTGATCCGCACCCCGCGCACAGGGCCGCGAACGGCCGCTGGATCGGGGTCGGAAAAAAGGTGGAGAGGGGCGAAATTTTTCGCTTGCATGACAGGGCTCACCGGCTCTATACCCCCCTCCACCGACGCCGCCGGCCACTTTGAACGGCAGACGGCATCCCAGAGTTTCGGGGCCATAGCTCAGCTGGGAGAGCGCTACAATGGCATTGTAGAGGTCAGGAGTTCGATCCTCCTTGGCTCCACCAATAAAAACAAGGGCTTGGCTCAGCAATGAGCCAGGCCCTTTTGGTTTCCAGCAATCACCCAGCAATCACCGAAACGGCAAACCCGGCCGCCTCGGGCGAACTGGAGCGGACTTCCGGTGTGCGGTCGCCGGCCCAAACGCTGCTCCGGGGTCTAACCGCCTGCGGTTGCTCCAAGCGACCGTGACGCGGTGGGCGACGGCTCTGCACCGGCCTGCCCGAGGTGGGCGGCGAGCGCCTCAGCGATGAAATCCTCGAGGCTCCGGCCCTCGATCTCGGCCCGTGCCGTCGCCGTCGCGACCAGATCCTGGGGAAGCCGGAGTTCGCACCGCACCGTCCGGTCCCGGCCCGCCACCGGAAGAAGGTTCGACGCGATACGTCCCGCGATTCGCTCGGCCGCCGCCTTGACCGGATCCAGCGTCAGGTGCGCATAGCGCTGGGTGGTTGCCGCCTTGGTGTGACCGAGCAGCCGGCCGATGACGAGCAGGCTGCTTCCGTCATCGGCGCCGACGCTGGCGAAGGAGTGGCGCAGGTCGTGCAGCCGGACGTCGTTCAGTCCGATTTCAGCCCGCAACGTCTCCCACACCTGCTGGAGGCCCACGAAGTGAGAGCCTTCCTTGCTGCCGGGCAGCACATAGGGGTTCTTTTCGACACGCGGCAGCGTGGCAAGGTAGTCGAGCACGGGCTTGGCGACCGGCAACGCCTTCGCCCCGGTCTTGCTGTCGGCGAAGCGCAGAAAGCCGCGCTCGGCGTCGATGTCGCACCACTTGAGCGTCAGGATCTCGTTCTTGCGGCATCCGGTGAGCGCCAGCAGCCGCAGGGCCGCTATCGCCGAGGGATGCACACCGTCCCGCCCGGCCCTTTCCAGGCATTCGCCCAGCCGGATCGTCTCAGCCTCGGTCAGGAAGCGTTCCTTGGGCTTTCCTTTCAGCAGCACGATTCCGCGCGCAGGGTTGTCCGGCCGCACACCAACGGCAACGGCGTAGGACAGGACCGCGCTGAACACGGCGATGGTCCGGGCGGCCGTGCCGGCACCGCCACGGACAATTGCCCTGCCCTGTTTGCGCGTCTTCACGTCGTTCGCGGTCTTGCCGGCGGCGATATCGATCTGGAGTTTCTCGATATCCATCCGCTTCAGGCTGCCGACCTGCCGATCTCCGAGGAGCGGGCGGACATGGCGGTCGATGTTGCTGCGGTCGATGGTCAGCGAGGATGCCTTCTTCGGCGTGCCGCGCTTCGTGACGATGACCGGCTGAGCGAAATACAGATCACACAGTTCTCCGACCGTGATGTCCCTGCGGGCGTGCTGCTTCGCGGCGGCCGGGTCGTCGCCCTGGGTGACGCGGGCCAGTATCCGCTTGGCCTCGTCGCGTGCGCTTTCCGGTGTCCAGGGAGACCCGTGCTTGCCGATGGTATAGCGGCGCACCGGCGCACCCCGACCGCCAGTCCGGTACTGCACCACGTACACCCGCTGACCGCTCGGCGTGACCTTCAGACCGAAGCCCTTGACCTCGCCGTCCCAGAGAAAGCGGTCCCGCGGTTCCGGCGCTGTACTGTCGACAACCCGCTTGGTAATCCTCACCGCCATCGCCCCGCCCCCACGGCGCTCGCAAGACATCCTGCCAGTCAGGCGCCTCCCGAACAGCAATTCACGTAATCCGGATACGGAGTGCTTCAACGTCGGTCCGATGTTCGTACCCGGGTTCGTGGAGAACACGGTGGATACCGCGTCAGCGATGCTGGTCTCCTCTTCGGCTCATACCCCCCACCCGTGCGGAACACGAACAGCTCCGGCACTTGGCCCTGGAAGCACTCGGGAAACCTGCTGACCACATGCACGCCAGAGAAGCAAACTTATCCAGCGGACGCACAGGGACGTCATGGGGCGGTGCAACCGGGCATCACGCCGCCGCTGTAGGACGTTTCCGACGGCCGCCATGTCGAGCGCGTGGTCGGCCAGCGGATGTTACGCCGGCCCGGCAGCGACTCGCCCGTGTTTCCCTGGCACCGTCCGAAGCACTGCACCGTCACGCCCCCTGCTACACGGTGACCTTCGGCAAGATTGCTCCGCCGGGCAACGTCCATCACAGGGGAACGCGTGAGTGGCGGAAGCCGGCGGGGTTCCCGCACCGCCGATCCGGTCACGCCCCATTCACCGCACGTGCGCCAGGGGCTTGATTCATTCCGCCGGGCTCTGGATTGACCACCCGCCACGAGGGAAAGCGGGCGTCGCCCGCTCTCCCCCGCGAGGGCCGCCTGTTGCCGGGCAGGGCCGCCGGCTCAGGGCACGGGTGCCGTGCCCCTCGCCCGGACAGCCCGGCCCGGCGCGCCGTCCCTCGCCCCCCACTCACCCACCGCTCGCGCGGCCCCGGGAAGCAGCAGCGGCAGTGCTGCTGCTTCGCAGCCATAAAAGAGTGGAGAGAAACCATGAGCACCCAGCTCGTTCCCCTGTCCCAGCTTCTCTCGCCCACCTCCAACCCGCGCAGGCGCATCGATCCCGCCGGCATCGAGGGGCTGGCCGCGTCCATCCGGACCGACGGCGTGCTGCAGAACCTCGTCGTCGCGTGCCTCAAGGGCGACCGCTTCCGCGTCGTCACCGGTGAGCGCCGCTACCGGGCCTTGAAGCTGCTGGAGAGCCGGGGCGAGATCGGTTCCGACTTCCGGGTGCCGGTCGAGGTGCGCCACGGACTCAAGCCCGCCGATGCCCAGCGGATCGCGCTGGTGGAGAACGTGCAGCGCGAGGCGCTGGACGCCATCGACGAGGCGGACGGCTTCGCGGTCCTGCTCCAGAAGGGCGCCACGCTGGACGACGTGGCGGCGCAGACGGGGCTCAGCACCACGACGGTGAAGCGCCGGCTGGCGCTGGCCGGGCTGTGCGCTGAGGCCAAGCAGGCGGTGCGCGACGGCGGCATCGGGCTTGGCATCGCCGAGGCCCTGACGCTGGGCACGCACGAGCAGCAGCGGCGCATCCTCGCCGATATCGACACCGGCGCCTGGATCGAAGCCGACGACGCGCGCGCCCGGCTGATCGAGGAGAAGCCCTCCGTCGCCATGGCGGTGTTCCCGCTGAAGCGTTACAGCGGCACCTTCACCTCCGACCTGTTCGCCGAGGCGGAAGCCACCTACTTCGACGACGCCGAACAGTTCCACGCCTTGCAGCGGCAGGCGGTGGAAGAGATGGCCGCGGAGCGGGCGACGAGCGCCGCGTTCGTGGACGTGTTCGACACACACGGGGCGCCGTGGTGGCACTACCGCGCCGCGCGGGAGGGGGAAAGCGGCGGCGTGGTGATCAACCTGACGCCGGCCGGCCGGGTCGAGGTGCGCGACGGGCTGGTCCGCCACGAGGTACCGGCGGCGGTGGTTGCCGAGACGCGGGAGAGTCCGCTCGCGGTGCGGCGGGAGCGGCCGGAGTATCCGGCGTGGCTGGTCCGCCACATGGCCGCGCACAAGACGCTGGCGGTGCAGACGCTGCTGATCGCCGCCCGGCGCACGGCGAAGCAGGTGGCCGTGGTGCTGCTGATGCGCGGCGCCGATGCTCATCACGGCCGCGTGTCGCTGGAGGCGCACCCCGCGCTGGCGTTGTTCGCGGGCATGGACGGCCGGCCGTGCAGCCATGATGCCATCGAGGCGGCAGCAGCCCACTTTGAGCGCCTGCTCGGCCTGGAGCCGGCCGAGGGCGACGAGCCCGCTTACGGGCCGCGCAGCCGGGGCGCGTGGGAGCGTCTGGTGGCCGATCCCAAGGACGGCGCCGACCTGTACGAGCGGGTGAAACGGCTCGGCGACGAGGACCTGGACGCCCTGCATCTGTTCCTGACCATCCTCGCCTTCGGCCAGGGCGACCTGGACGCGATCGACCACGGCGACAGCCTGTTCAACCGGGTGGCGCGCGACCTCGGCGCCGACATGCGCGACTGGTGGCGGCCCGACGAGAGCTTCCTGGGCGGGCGCACCCGCGACCAGCTCGGCGCCATCGCGGTGGAGAGCGGCGCCACCGCCGCCATGGGGCGCCTGGCGGACTACAAGAAGGCCGGTCTGGTCACCGCGCTGGCGAAGTACTTCGAGCGCACCGCCGAGGCGCCGGACGACGCGCCGGACTGGCAGATCAGGGGCCGCGACTGGCTGCCCGGCGCCATGGGGTTCGGTCCCGAACCGGAGGAGGAGACCGGGAATGAGCCCGGCACCGGCCTGTCCAGCGCTGCGGAATAGCGCCCAATGCCGCCCGCCCTCGGGAGGGCGGCCCCCGCACCAAAATTCGCGCCGGCCGCGCGGGGCGGCCGGCGCGGTGTCACGGGGCCGGTGCGCCGTTCAGCAGGTCGCCCGGTGGGACGCCGAGCGCGTCGGACAGTTCCTTCAGCACGGTCACGGTCGGGTTGCGGGCGCCGCGCTCGATGCCGCTGATGTAGGTGCGGTGCAGGCCGGACTGGAAGGCAAGCTCCTCCTGCGACCAGCCGCGCGCCCGCCTGATCCGCTGCACGTTGAGGCCGACCTGCGTGCGGATGTCCATGCCGCACAGCACACCCGCTTGCAGCCTATCGGTCTACAGACTATAAGTAACATTCCGTGGGACACGCGTGTGTCCGTCTGCCCGCGCACACCCGGCGCGAGCGCAAGGGGCGGCGCGGGTCGCGCGATCGACGGCGGCGGGGAGGGAGGGCGCGTGGACGACGGAACGCGGATGCACCGGGGGCGCGGGCGGGCGCCCAAGGCCGGCAGCGGGCTGGACCGCGTGGACGCGCACATCGGCAGCCGGGTGCGCATCCGCCGCACGCTGCTCGGCCTGTCGCAGACCGAGCTGGGCCGGAGCCTCGGCGTGACCTTCCAGCAGATCCAGAAGTACGAGGGCGGCGGCAACGGCATCGCCGCGTCGCGGCTCTGGCAGCTGGCCGGCGTGCTCGGCGTGCCGGTCAGCTTCTTCTTCGACGACCTGCCGCCGCCGGGCGGCGGCGTGGCCGAGACGCTGGGTCCCGAGATCCCCATGCCGCCGCTCGGGCGGCGCGAGACGCTGGAGCTGCTGCGCTGCTACTACCGCATCGAGGACCCGCGCCTGCGCCGGCGCGTGTCCGACCTCGTCAAGGCGACCGTCGGGGCCGTGCTGGACGCGGCTCCGTCTCCGCCGGCCCCCGATCGGTCTTGAGCCGCATGCCGGGGCCTTTGCCGTCCGCCGCCGCCGTGAACTCGATGCCTTCGGCGTCGAACGCCCGGATGAGCGCGTCGATGGTCAGGGCGTTGGCGCGCACGTATCCGTTCAGCGATTCCAGCCGCTTCACCGTCGGTTCGGACACCTTCGATGCGTTCGCCACGTCCTTCTGCTCCCAGCGCAGGGCGGCGCGGGCGGCCCGGAGTTGCTCGCCGGTGAGGGACGTGGTTTTAGTCATATTATCTCCCAAGGATAAAAATAGCTTCCAGAGATTGACTGCCCGGGCTCTGGCATGTTATCTCTCAGGGATAAGCGACAACGGGGCTCACCAGCAAGTGAGCCGTGCACGGCGACCTGCGTCTTGGATGAGAGGAAGCGGCCGGCAGGATTGTCCGGCCGGGGAGGGACGTCATGCCTTCGCGGACGCGCGTGCCGAAGATGAGCAAAGCGTCGCGCCGGGCGACGGTGGCGGCCGCCGTCCGCTTCCTGAGGAACGTGCCTGTCGAGGGCGCCACCGCCGACCCGCTCGTCGGGCTCTGGCGCGAGTGGCGCCGGGCGTCCGCGGCGGTTCGCAGGCACTGCCGCACGGCACAGCGGCTCGAACGTGAGCTTGCCGGACGCATCGGCTTCCCGCGCGTCCCGATCGTGACCACCGATCCCGACCAGCCCATAGTCTGGGTCACCGGGCCGGAGCAGATCGACTGGATACTGGGAAAGACGGCAGCCACCGAGGCGCAGCGCCAGCGTCTGAAGCGGGAGTTGGCCGAGGTGCGGGCGCGCTGGGATGCCGAGGCCGCGGCCTGCGGCTACACCGAGGCGCAGGAGCGCGAGGCCGCCGCCGGCCGCCGTGCCGACGACCTGCTGCACACCGCCGCCGCGACGCCGGCCCGCTCCCTGGCCGGGGTGATCGCCAAGCTCGCCGTGGCTGCGGAATGGTTGCTGCCGGAACCGGAGACCGATGGCCATCCCTGGACCTTCCTCACCACGGCGCTCGCCGACCTCACCGCCATCGCCAACGACTCGGCGTCTGATCATGGCAGGTGACATCGCATTCGCTGCGAGCCCGACGGGCTGGGCTCAATGGCTGCGCTGCTCCAGGACCACTCGTCGTCCGCTTTGCGCCAGGAGCGGACTGAGGTGGTCCCCGTTCCCCGGACAGTTTTGCGGCTGGGATAAGCTTGGCTCAGGTCCGTGTCATGCCGCCAATCCGATCCCGGCCGGGATGCCCTGGTGGACCTCGGCCGGGGTTCTGCCGCCGAGCGCCGAATGCGGCCGGTCAGCGTTGTAGTAGTCGATCCACCGGCCGACCCCAGCCCGCGCCTCGCTGCCCAACTCGAAGGCATGGAGGTAGACGCATTCGTACTTCAGCGAGCGCCACAGCCGCTCGATGAACACGTTGTCCATCCAGCGGCCCCGTCCGTCCATCGACACCCGAATGCCGGCCGTGGTCAAGAGGCCGGTGAAGCGCGGGCTGGTGAACTGGCTGCCCTGATCGGTGTTGAAGATCTCCGGCCGCCCGTGCCGCGCCAGCGCCTCCTCCACCGCCTCCAGGCAGAACTCGACGTCCATGGTGTTCGACAGCCGCCAAGCCAGCACTCGGCGCGACGCCCAGTCCATCACCGCGACCAAGTACAGGAAGCCGCGGCGCATGGGAATGTAGGTGATGTCGGCACACCACACCTGATCCGGGCGGTCGATGGTCATGTCCCGCAGCAGATACGGCCAGATCTTGTGCTCGGGGTGAGGCACCGTCGTCTTCGGGCGCTGATAGACCGCCTGCAAACCCATCCGCACCATCAGCCGGCGGATCCGCTTGCGGTTGACCGCATGCCCCTGGCGGCGGAGATGCCGGGTCATCTGCCGGCTGCCGTACCAGGGCGTCTCCAGGAACTGCTCGTCGATCAGCCGCATAAGCGCCAGGTTCTCGGCCGGCTCGCCCTTGCCCGGCTCGTAGTAGCTGGAGCGACTGAGCGACACCAACGCGCACTGCTGGGTGATCGACAAGCGCGGATGTTCCGGCTCGATCAGTTCCCGCCTCCGGCCGACGCTCATCGACCGGAGGCCTTGCGCAAAAAATCGCGTTCCACGACCAGTTGCCCAATCATGGCGTGCAGCTTCTCCACCTCGCCCTGATGGCTGGCCGCGGCTGCCTCCGCCTTGCCGGAGAACACCCCGGCCATCCCCTCCATGGCCTGCTTCTTCCGGGCGTTGATCAGCGTCTGGTGCACGCCGTGCTTGGCCACGAGCTGCGATATCGTCAGCTCGCCCCGAATCGCCTCCAGCGCCACCTTCGCCTTGAACTCCGCCGAATACCGCTTCCGTTTCCCCGTCATAGGGTCCGTCCTTTCTGATGGGCGAACCAAGCTTGTCCAACTGTCCGGGGAACGGGGACCACCTCACCCTGGCGCGGTCCCGTGGATCGGCGCCTCCGGCGCCGCCTTGTGCGGAGCCCGAGGGGCGGCCGCCCCTACGCCCCGCCGGACCCGCCGCCTACGGCGTGGCAGGGCCGCCCGTCCCCAGCAGGCCGCGCAGCCCGGCCCCGCCCGCCCGCGGGCCCTCCCCCGTACCCCGGTCTCGCCGACGGGCAACCGTGCAGCAGCGATCGCGCTGCACGGCAGCCTGGAAGGGAGACACCGCCATGACCACCGACACGCCGGACCGCACCGACGTCCACGCCCGCGTCACCGCCCGCATCCTCGCCGATCTGGAACAGGGCGTGCGCCCGTGGATGCGGCCGTGGAGCGCCGGCCATGCCGCCGGCCGCATCGCCCGGCCGCTGCGCGCCACCGGCCAGCCCTACCGCGGCATCAACACCGTCATGCTGTGGATGACCGCCGTGGAGCGCGGCTACGCCTCGCCCGTCTGGTTCACCTATCGGCAGGCCCAGGCGGCGGGCGGGCAGGTGCGGCGCGGCGAGCGCGGCACGCTGGTCGTCTACGCCGGCACCGTCACCCGCCCGGACACCGACTCCGACGGCGCGGAGGAGCGGGAGATCCATTTCCTCAAGGGCTACACCGTGTTCAACGCCGATCAGGTGGACGGGTTGCCCGAACCGTTCCACGCGCCGGCTGCCAAGCCCGCGAACGCCGTGCCGCGCCTGGAGGCGGCCGAGCGCTTCTTCGCCGCCACCGGGGCGGAGATCCGCACCGGCGGCGCGCGGGCCTTCTACGCCATCGGCCCGGATCACATCCAGATGCCGCCCTTCGAGACGTTCCGCGACGCCGAAAGCCACGCCGCGACGCTGGCGCATGAGTTGGTGCACTGGACTCGCCACCCGTCCCGCCTGAACCGCGACTTCGGGCGCAAACGCTGGGGCGACGAAGGCTACGCCGTCGAGGAGCTGGTGGCGGAAATCGGCAGCGCCTTCCTGTGCGCCGACCTCGGCATCACCCCGGAGGTGCGCGCGGACCACGCCGCCTACATCGCCGCGTGGCTGAGCGTGCTGAAGGACGACACGCGCGTCATCGTCCGCGCCGCCGCGCACGCCCAGCGCGCCGTCGATTACCTGCACGCGCTCCAACTCCACACGGAACCAGCGGCCTGACCGCCGGGATCGGGCGGCGCCGCGCGCCGCCCCTTCCAGCCGACCGGCACGATCGATTCGGCGTCACCGGCCCGTGGCGCGATCACCGGATTCCGATGGTGCCGGGTCGTCCACCCGCAGAAGGTCGAGGTGGGTGACGCCGAGCGCCTGGGCGATCTCGTGGACGCTGACGATGGTCGGGTTGCCCTGGCCGCGCTCGAGTTCGCTGATGTACTGCTGGGTGTGCCCCGACCGTTCGGCCAGCCGCTCCTGCGTCAGGCCCCTTTCCAGCCAGATCCGCTTGACGTTCCGGGCGACCAGCTTGCGCATGTCCATGCGCCAGAAGTCACCCGTTCCGGCCGCCGAAGTTTATCAGGTATAGTATGTAAATGGGCGGGCGGCGGCCGGCATACCCGGATATGCGCCGCCCCGGCCGAAAAGCGTCCTTGCCGAACGCGCGGGCCTGGGGTTTGCTCTGGACGAGCGGGGACCGCCGCCCCTTCAGGAGACCGCATGAGCCAGCCGGGCCCCCAGGCGCCGATCCTCGATGAGCCGCCTCGCGTGGACGGCATCACCGACTACGACCGGCGGCACATCGCCACCTACCTGCGCCTGCTCGACGCCGAGACGGCCGGCGCCCACCCCGACGAGGTCGCCCGCATCGTGCTCGGGCTCGACCCGGCCCGTGACCCGGAGCGGGCGCGCCGCGTCCACGGCGCCCACCTCGACCGCGCGCGCTGGATGCGCGATCACGGCTACCGCCATCTGGCGCTCGACGGCCTGGGGCCGTGACACGGCGCGGAAATGGAGGGGGGCCCCGGCGCGGCTTCGTCTTGGAACTACTTTCGAATGCATGGCCTTTTTCTGTCACAGCCAGGATGCTCTCTTCCGAAAGTGGCATCGCCGAATTCTCTATCGACGGACGTCTTCTAAAAGCACACGTTGCAATCGAAAGAAGGAGCGGCAACCCCTTAGAGTGCTAAGCAATGACTGCTTTGCCAGACTGGCAATCCGAGGCGACCTACCGCGTCACCGGCGATCTCGCCCCATCCGGCGCGGCCTGGGAGTTCCTCCGGCGGCATCCCGCGTACCGCCGCGACTGGGCCGACGCCCAAGCCCCTTCCTCCAGCGGCGGGAGCCACCCCCCAGCGCCGGACGCCCTCCGGCGCTGGGGGGTGCACTTTTCTGGTCGATCCCGACCGCGCCGCCCCTGACGCCGTCGTCTTCTGGCGCCCGGAGCTGCTGGCCGACGTGATCCGGCTGGTGCGGGCGCGCCAGCGCATCGACGGCCCGTGCATCCGCTTCGATCCCGATGGCTGGCCGGGCTGCCGGGCGACGCACGCCGCCGAGGACGGGCTGCACGTCCTTCTCGCCGCCGGGCGGCGGGAGTTCCGGCTGTGGCTGATGGAGAGCGCCGCCCCGCCGCTGGGCACGCCGCTGCGGGCGGTGATCGACCTCGACGCCTACACGGTCGAACAGGCCGACGCCGTCGTC
>DASWVP010000075.1:0-10120 GCA_036401175.1 Azospirillum sp.
GAGGCTGCCGGGCGCACCCGACGTTGCCGCGGCGGCACCCGCCACCGTGCGCGCCCCCAGCCAGCCGGCGGTCCACAGGGCGGCCAGCGCCGTCATGCCGTCCATCACCGGGCCGCCGTTGACCAGGCCGGCGGCGGCGCGCGGCGCCTTGATGGCCAGCACGAAGATCGCCGCCGACAGCACCGCCACCCCGAACGCCTGGGCCAGCGTCGGCGTGCCGGTAAAGGTCAGCGCCAGCAGCGTGGCGCTGCACATGGCGATGATGCAGCCCAGCACCAGCAGCTTGAGCGCGGTGGCCGCGATGTAGCCGATGGCGCGCTCGGCCACGAAGCTGGTCGGCCCGAGCACGGCAAAGGGGATGGCGAGGTAGGCGGCCAGCGACAGCAGCCGGTATTCCAGGAAGGCGAGGAACACCTGGATGGCCAGGATGCAGAAGCTGACGATCACCACCAGGGCCGCCAGCAGGAAGATGACGATCTCGACGAAGTTCAGGAAGAAATCGACCGGCCCGAGCATCTCCTTGACGCGCTGCATCAGCGGGATCACCGCCTGGATGCCGAGGTGGGCGATGTAGCCGGGGTCGTCGAGGGAGAAGCCACCGCCCGGCACGAGATTGAGCCCCTGCTGTGCGGCGGCCTGCATGAGCGCCGCCGAGCCGGCGGGGAACCACTCGACCAGCGCGCCGACGGCGGCGAACTTCAGCAGCATGCGCAGGAAGGGGCCGTGCACCGCCGCCTTGCCCTCGAACAGCCAGAGCAGCAGCGCCAGCGTGTAGGACAGCATCATCAGCATACGCAACGCTGCCCGCACGTCCGGCCCGAGCAGGCCGAGGCCGGTGACCACGGCGGCGGTGAGCTGGTGCAGGACGACCGACAGCGCGCTGACGTCCATGGCCGGTCACTCCCGCACGGGGCGGGCCGGCAGCGGCCGCTCATACCGGCCGATGCCCTCCCAGGCCGGGTTGCTGCGCTCCAGCCGCTCCAGGGCCGAGGCTCCCGTGTCGGAACGGACGTAGAGCACCAGGGCCACGGCGCCGATGATGCTGACGAGGAGCATCGCGCCGAGGGCGAGGAGAATGTGCCTGAGTCCCATGACTCAGCTCCCCGGTACGCCGTAGGTGTGGAGGCCTTGCCAGTTGATGCGCGTGTGCTGGCGGGCGCGCTCGACGGCGGCCTGCTCGTAGTCGAGCTGGGCTTCCGCCGCCCGGTGGTGGGCCGCCTGCATCATCAGGAGCTGGCCGGCGACCTCGGCGGTGAGCAGCGTGGCCTGGGTGCCGGCGTCGATGGCGCAGGTCTGACCGTCGCACGCCTTCAGAGCCGCCATCAGCGCTTGGGCGCGGGCCGGGTAGTCCTCGATGCCGGTCATCACGTCGGCCGAGACCAGCTTGCTCGCCCGGCTGGCGGCGCGGGCCAGACGCGCCTGCTCGGCCTGATGCTCGGCCAGGGCCTCGGCGCTCATCCCCTCCGGCAGGGTGTCGGGGTAGAGGTCGGCGAACTGCCGCCCGACGCCGTCCAGGCTCCACAGCACCCGGTCCACCAAGCCGGCCGCGCGCCGGGCGTTCCCGAGGCGGACGGCCAGCTCGACCCGCGTGTCGAGGTCGGCCAGGGCGCGCATGCGGATCATGTTGTCGATCTGGGTCAGCATGTGCGCGGTCTGGGCGATGATCTCGACTTCCTGGCGCTGCACCATCTCCTCGACGATGCGTGGCCGGCTCTCCACGATTGGGCAGCCGGGCGCCTGGGTGCCGCCGTTCCCCGTCAGGCTGGAGCCGGCCCCCACGGCGGCGCCGGCCGGACCGCCGGTGACGTAGCCGGCGACGGCCGAGAGCGCGGTGCCGAACAGCCCGTCGCCCTCCTCGGAGAAGCAGCCGCCACCGCCACCACCGCCGAAGAAGCTGTTGAGCAGCCCGCCCAGGAAAGCGTGGGCCGGGGGCGGCGAACCGACGGTGACGGCCAGGACCACGGCCATGGCCGTGGTCCTGCGCATCCAACGCGCGTTCATGGTGTCTCTCCCTCATGACGGGTCTCCAGGGTGTCGGCGGCCTCGGCCAAGCCGTTGCGGCGCAGCCATTCCGAGGCGAAGCGTTGCGGCCCGACCTCGGCCATCAGTTCGAAGGCACGGCGCTTGTGCAGCGCGCCGCCGCAGCCGCAGACAACGAGCGCCGCCGGATCGAGGGTGAGCTGGCCGAGCCGGCTGCTTTCGGGCGTCTTGAAGAAGAGGTCGCGGCGCGGCATGGCGCGGGCGACCTGGCCGGCCTGCGTGGCGTTCAGCCCCCAGTCGCGCAGGATGCTCCGCTTGGCGGCGTTGGGGTCGGCGAGCAGCACCAGGACCTGGATGGTCTTCAGCATCGCCGCGATGGCCGAGCCCTCGATGTCGTCGAGCTGGTGGGCGGCGAGCACCAGGGCGACGTTCTTCTTGGGGCCCCGGCGGCGCAGCTCGTCCAGTTCGGCCGGCTGGTGCTTCAGCGCCTTGAACGCCTCGTCCACCAGGAACAGGGTCGGCCGGCCGTCCTCGAACAGGCGGTAGAAGCGGCGGAACAGCGCCGTGATCACCGGGGCGGCGCCGGGACCGCGGTCGATCAGCGCGCCGATGTCCACGGTGGTCCAGGCGGAGCCGAGGAAACGGTCCTCCGCCGCATCGACAAGATCGCCGTAGGGTCCGCCGCGGCAGTAGGGCTCCAACGCCACGCGGATGGCGTTGTCCTGCACCAAGTGGGCGAGGTGCGACAGCGTGCGCTCAGGCACCGGCGAGACCGCCAGCAGGTGCAGCGCCGCGTCCACCGCGTCGCCGGCTTGCGCGGCCGACAGGTTGCCCGGCGCCAGCACGCCTTGCAGGCGCAGCAGGTCCATGACGAAGCCGTGCCCCCAGGCGAAGCCGTTGGGGGTGTCCACGTCGGCCAGCGGCTGCAAGGCGAGGTCATTGAGCGCGCCGTCGCCGGAGCCCATGGACAGGAACGCGCCGCCGGCCGCCCAGGTGGCGACGAGGCTGGTGCTCTCCGTGGCGTCGACGTCGATCCAGACGACGCGGGCACCGGTTGCGCGGGCGAGGAACTGGTGGCCCATGAAGGCCAGCACGGTGGACTTGCCGGTGCGCGGCGGCCCGATCACCAGCGCCGCCCCGTCCGGACCCTGATGAAGATCCAGCATCAGCGGCGTGCCGCCCTCGGCCTCCAGCTGCATGAGGGGATCGCATTTGAGGTGCGGGTTGCGTTCCGGTCCGCCCCAGGCCGACGACAGGATAAGGAAGTCGGCGAGCTGGACCTGGGTCAGCGGCACCTTGCGGGGATTCGGGCGGACATGGCCGGGCAGCGTGCCGTACCACGCGCGCTCGGCGCCCCAGGTCTCCTCGATGGCGGTGAAGCCCAGCGTGCGCAGCGCCTTGACCAGTTCGTCGCGGCGTTCCTCCACCTCCTCAACCGAACGGCCCCACAGCACGGCGGTCGGCGTCATCCAGCCGGAACTGGTGCCGGCCTGCTCGGCCTCCAGGCGTGCCGCCTCGGCCTCCAGCGCTTCCATGACGCCGACCGGGTCGTGGCGCAGCGCCGGGTAGCCGCCGACGGCGCGCAGCAGCACCGAGCGCCAGTCGTAGGAGGTGTCGTCGTGCTTGCGCCACAGGGCGGCGAAGACGCCGCGCGCCTGCA
Source organism: Azospirillum sp. (assembly GCA_036401175.1). Lineage (GTDB taxonomy): Bacteria > Pseudomonadota > Alphaproteobacteria > Azospirillales > Azospirillaceae > Azospirillum. The sequence continues at coordinate 3,641 of DASWVP010000075.1, forward strand.
CGTGGTCCATCGCCTCGAAGCGCACCGACCAGCGGAACGCGAACGGCAGTTTGTCCAACGCGTTGAGCAAGCCGGGATGGCTGGCCCTGGGGTAGCCGCCGATGCCGAGAACGCGGACGTGCCAATTCTCCGCGCCATTGCTCCAGGCCGGGAACGAGCCGGGGACGAAGCCGACATCCACCAGATTGGCCTTGATGGGGAAGCCGGGGATGTCGGGTGCCGCCACGTAGGACTGGTGGATGGGCGAGACGCAGTTGTGCAGCACGGTCTGCACGCCGTCGTCGTCCAGCATGCGCGCCCATCCCACCGCGCGGCCGAGCAGCGAGGCGAACTGAAGCACCAGTTGGCGGAACGGCTCGACGTGGTCGCGCATCACGTCCGGCCGGGCACGCTCCGGCGGGTTGCGGGTGAACCACGACGCTACCGTGCGCGCGGCGGGCCGCGACGGCGTGTAGGTGATGGCGACGTACGTGCGGGTGCGCAGTTGCCGGCCGGCGCCGTCGAGACGCTCACGCCGTTCCCGGTCGATCAGTTCGGACACCGGGTGCGCGCCGGTGGAGCGCGGGTAGCCGCCGTCCTCGCGGCGCTGCATCTCGAAATGGAAGGTCCAGCCGCCGGTGAACGGGAACAGCACGTTGCCGGCGGCAAGCGCCGTCTGCATCCGCTCGGCCGGGTCCTGGCCGTCCTGGTCGCGGCCGCCGTACTCCACCACGGCCATGAGGGCGCCGTCCTCCTCCAGCAGCACCACGCCGGGCCACACGAAGCAATCCCACGGCAGATGCCGGGACAGGGCGTCGAAGCCGTCGTCGAAGGCGGTCAGGTCGAGCATGCCTCACCTCGGGGCGCGGTAGGTGGACTGGGACAGCGAGCGGCCGCGGGTGCGCAACGCCCGCAGCAGCCACGCCGCGGTGTTCTGGCGGACGATCTCCAGCCACCAGGGATCGCGGCGGGTCAGGTAGCGCGCCGTCAGGAAGACCAGCAGGAACCCCGCCACCGCCTGCGGGATGGCGCCCAGCGCCAGCCACAGCTCCGCGGCCAGCCAGACGGCGATAGCCAGCAGTTCCATGGGCACGCCGAGCGGCATCTTGGTCGGCCGCACCGAGGTGCGGCGCACCGGCTTCTCCCAGCCCTCGGGCAGCGGCGGGGTCTCCATGGCTCACACCCCCGCCAGCGCGACGATGGCGTCGCGCGCGCCATAGGCGGCGGCCCCGGCGACGGTGAAGACGAACACCACCACCCCGGCGATGCGGGAAAACATCGCGGCGACCAGCGCCAGCAGCAGCCCGGCAGTGATGGCGATCGGCACGAAGTTGGCGTCGAACACCGCCTGCCAGGACAGCAGTTCCGCCCCAAGGGTGGCGATCACCTGGGCGTGCGCCGGCCGCGCCGTCCACGCCAGCATCAGCGCCAGGGCCAAGCCCCTGTGCGCGTTACCGTTGCTCCGCATGCTCACCTCCACTGTCAAACTCCCCCCGCCCCCAGCGGGCGGAGGACGAACCCCCGGCCCGGGTCGAAGCCCTCGACCCGCACGATCTCGTTGACGAAGCGCTTGCCCGTGCCGTCGCGGGCGAGGTGCACCACCGCGTGCACCGCCTTGGCGATCCAGCGCATCTGCAGGGCGTCCATCGTGATGCCGCCCAAGCCCACCATCTGCGCGATGCGGTCCAGCGCGTCCCAGGCGGAGCCGGCGTGCACGGTGCACAGCCCCGGGTGCCCGGTGGTCCAGCCGACCACCATCTGCCGCGCCTCGGCCCGGCGCACCTCGCCGAGCACCAGGTGCGTCATCGGCACGCGCAGCGCGTTGGCGACCAGCGTCTCCAGGGTGACCGGCGGGTCCGCCCAGGGGTCGGCGACCATGGCGTAGGCGTGCGGGCACGGCGGCTCGAACTCGTAGGGGTCCTGGAGCACCGCCGGCAGGCCGTCTCTGAAGGCCGGCTCCTCCAGGCAGGCGCGCAGCAGCGTCGTCTTGCCGGTGTCCACGTCGCCGGCGATCACCACCGTGCGGCGCTCGGCGATCAGGCGGCGGATGATGGCGGTCTGGCGCGGTGTCGCGGCGGCGGAGGCCACCCAGTCGTCCAGGGTGATGCGGCCGCGGTAGGGCTTGCGGATCGAGCAGGCCGGACCGGTGGTGACCGGCTCGACGTCGGCGTGGATGCGCTCGCCGGTCTCCGGCAGGGTCACGTCGAGCGTCGGACGGTCGCGGCGCAGCTCCTTGCGCTGGAAGCCGGCGACGTACGCCAGGAAGCGGCGCACCTGATCGGGGTCGGCCTCGCGCACGAACTCCGGCGAGGGACCGTTCTTCACCACGACGCGGCAGCGGCCGGAACCGCGCAAGGGCGGCAGCACCAGGACGTTGGCGACGTCCTCGCGGGCGAGCAGGTCACCGAACAACCCGTCCATCAGCCGGCGCAGGGCGAGCAGCAGCATCTCGCGCCGCGCCGGTTCGTCGACGACCTCCAGCCCGGTCATGCCGCACCTCCGGCGCGCTTGCCCTGCGGGTCGAAGCCCTTCGCCACCGGGTGGACGTCCGGCCGCTCCGTGCGGTCGCGGGCCTGGAGCGTGTCGAGGATCGCCGCGCGCATCTCGCGCACGGCCGCCTCGTCCAGGCCTTCGTGGGCGACGTTGAGGATCGCCAGGACGGTGATGAGGAGGTCGTCAATCCGCGTCACCAGGACCTCCAGCCGGTCCGGCTTCAGCCCCTCCCGCGCGATGGCGGCGAGGCCGCGGTCGAGCGTGTAGACCAGCGCGTCGCTGAAGTGGCGCAGCCGCTGACGGCCCTGCACCAGCTCCACCTGATGCGCCAGCACCTCGGGCAGGCGAACCGAGACGTGCCGGGTCTTGGAGGGGTCGGGTGTCGCGCTCATGTGAGGGGCCTCGGCGCCGGGCGCTTCCTCCCGCCGGGCACCAGCTGCACGCCGAACCAGGGATTGGCCTTGGGGTTGGGTGTCCAGGCGCCGGCCGGCGGGCCGTAGAGCCCCGTCCAGCGCCGATCGCTGTAGGGATGCAGGCGGGTGCCGCGGATCGGCTTGCCGTAGCCAAAGACGATCAGGTCGTTGCCGTCCATCTCCAGCGCCGCGTGCATCGGCATCACCGGCCGGCGGTCCACCCGCACGCCACGGCTGACGGTGGGAAAGAGGTCAAACACCCCCTTGGAGGTTGACCGGGTCGGCACCTCCTCGATGGCCTCGCCAACCATGCGGCTGATGCGCTCGGCCTCGTCCGAAGAGTTGGGGCGGAAGACCACCAGGCGGCAGTTCGCTGTAAGCCCCTTGCCGTACTGCTCCTCGACCTCCCACAGGCTCTGCGCCAGCAGCAGCAGGCGGATGCCGTACTCGCGCACGTAGCGGATCCACTCGGCGGCCTCGGCCATGCGGAATTGGAGGAACTCGTCCAGCACAACCAGCAGCCGCCAGCGCCGCGCCCGGCCGTCGTCGGCCAGGGCGCGGTCCACGGTCAGGAAGTCGATCATCTGCGTCAGGATCAGCTTGAAGACGCGCTTGAGGCGCCGCGCGTCCAGAGGGCGGGCGACGACGTAGAGGGTGACCGGCCGCGCGCCGGCCACGAGATCAGCGATGGTAAAGTCGCTGGCGGCGGTCTGCGCCTCGAGAACGCTGTCCTCGAACTCGGCGAGCAGCACCGAGCAGGTGACGTAGACGGACTTGCGGTAATGCTGGCTCTTGTCGGCCGGGCCGGTCTCCCGTGCGGCGCCCTTGGCCGAGGGATCGGCGCGGCCGTCCGGTTCGGAGGCGAGGCTCTTGTCCCACAGCTCCTGGGCGGCGCGCCGGGCGGTCGGGTGGACGCCGTCGGCCAGCATGCGCTTCAGCCCGTCGTCGCCGAGCAGCCCGTGGCGCCGGGCGCCGGCCAGCGACTTCTCGGAATCCGGAGCGGCGGTGAGCAGGTAGACGAAGACGCCGGCGAAGTAGGAGAAGGCGGCGTTGCGCCAGTGCCCCTCCTTCTCGCCCTCGGTGAGGATGCGCGCGGCGTGCTGGCAGTCCGGCACCAGGAAGGGGGCCGGGCGGACCGCCATCAGCGGGTTGTAGCGGGGGCCGCCTTCGCGGGCGAGGTCGAGCACGATGACGTCGCCGGCCCGCTCGCGCGCCCGGCCGCTGTCCTGCGCGAGCGAGCCCTTGAAGTCCCAAACCACCGCACTCTCGCGCCAGCCCGCGAACAGCGTCGGCAGCACACCGGTGGTGGTCTTGCCGGCGCCGGTCGGGCCGACCATCAGCACCGGCTGCATGGTGCGCTCGCGCAGCAGGTGCCGGCCCCAGGCGCCGAGGATGATGGCGGAGTCCATGGCCGGCGTCCTCACAGCAGCCCGCTGCGGCGGACGTCGGCGCGCGCGGCCCAGCGGCCAGCGCCGAAGCGGTGCAGCCGGGTACCGGTCAGGTCGAGCCAGATCCGCACGCCAGCGGCAGCGGCGCAGGCCAGCGACAGGGCGGTGGCGAGGTCGACGATCCAGCGGTGCCCCGGCACCAGCGATGCGCGCCAGCCGAGGACCTGCCCCGGCCAATACAGCGCGACACCGCCGACGCGGACGCCGCCGAACGCGGCCGGCCAGGAGAACAGCCAGCCGGTCAGCTCGGTGATTGCGAACACCGCGGCGAGCCAGAGCAGCAGGTAGCCCAGGAGACGCGCGCGCATGGCGAGGATCCTCCCCACGAGGCCGGCGCGCAGCCAGCCGCGCAGGCTCGGGTCGCAGAACGGGATGCGGTCGGTGAAGAGCACGGGCCGGCCGGCGAAGGTCGGCCGCACGCCGCCCAACGGGCGCAGGCGGAAGACGAAGCGCAGCCAGGCGCGCCGGCCGTCTTCCATCTCCACCGGCTTCCAGGCGAAACGGCGCTCGCCGTGCAGGATGGACACCGGCATCCTCATCGCTCGGGCCCTCCGCGCTCCTGGAGGTGGTCCCGCGCGTCGCGCTCGCGGCGTTCGCGCATCTCGGCGAGCTGGTCCTCGTAGGCGCGGCGCTCGCGCTCGTCCATCCAGCCGAGCCGGTCGGTGGTCACCTCGACGGCGTCGTGGCGCAGCCAGTGCGTGACGACGGCCGGGTCGAGGAAAAGGTCGCGGTCGTGCTGGACGCCGCGCACCATGACGTGCAGGTGCTGGTTGCCTTGCCTGTGCGCCATGTCGGGCTTGCGCTCGACCGCCGCCACCCACTCCAGCGGGCCGACCCGCTCCTCCCAGGCGGCGACGATCTCGCGGCCGTAGGCGGTCATGTCGGCGATGCGGTGACCGTCGTTGGGGCTGACGATGACGTGGAAGACGCGGCGGTCGTGCCCCCAGGCATCGACGATCTCCGCCTTGTCGATGCCGGTGCGCTCGCGGTCGAAGAGCTGCCCTTCCTTGTTCAGGTAGGCGGCCAGGGCGGCGACGGAGTTCGGGTACGCGCCGCGGGCGCGGTCGTGGTAGATGACCTTGACGGTGACCGGCCGGGCGTAGGCGCTGGCCACGTTGGGCGCGCCACGCACCTTGACGCGGCGCTCGCGGCGGCGGGTGTAGTCGGAGGCCAAGCGGCGCGACCGGTCGCCGAGCGCCGTCATGCGCGCCCGGAAGGCGTCGTCGTTCAGGATCCCGTCGAAGATCGACCCGCGCCGCATGCCCGTCCATCCCTGCGAAGGGGCGCGGCCTGCCGCTCCGGCACCGCAGCGCCCCAGCAACAAGGTTAACGTAAAGTTAACGGCCTGCAAGTAATCGGATGGGTTAGTGGCGATCAATCCGGCGCCGTGTTCCTGAAAAACACACGATCGACAGGCGAACACGCTCAAGTCATTGCTTTTCAACGACGAACGGACACGGAACGATCCGCTTTATCTTGCTGAACCGAACTCCACTATTCTGCCACCCCAACCACCATGACTTGCGTGGCGCCATGCTTCACTGCGACGGAGTACGACGGCGTACGGTGTGGCCGGGAACAACACCCCATCCAAAAGGGCGTGCGTGATGGAGGTAGGGGAACGGGGCACACGACGGCGCCCCGTCCCTTGGACCGATGCCGCCGGCTATCCGCCGCCGCGGCCGAACAGCTCGGTGGTGATGGCCGAGAGGCAGGTCACCGCCGCCCCACCGCGCGCCGCCTCCTGGACGAGCAGCCCGGCCGGCAGAGCCCCGGACAGGGCCGGCTCGTCGCGCAGGGCCGCCGCCGTGCCGACCAGACGCGCGCCGTTGACCATGGCCAGCACCGCACCGGGAATGCCCCCCCGGACCCGCGTGTAGACCACCCGCACGCCGAGATCCGTCCGGCGGCGGCGCTCCCACAGCGCGGCGGCGATGGCGGCGCGGCTGCCGGACAGGGCGGCACCGTCGGCCGGTACCGGCAGCAGCACGAGGTCGCACGCCGCCAGCACCTCGGAGAGCCGGTCGAAGGGGCGCGGCGGCGTGTCGACGATGACGGGATCGGCGCCGTCGCTGAGCCCGGCCAGCGCACCGCGCAGGCGGCCGGCGGCGATCAGCTCCCGGTCAAGCCCCACCGTCTCGAACAGC
>DASWVP010000076.1:0-28220 GCA_036401175.1 Azospirillum sp.
CCCCCTCACCCCAACCCTCTCCCCAGAGGGGAGAGGGATTGGCGTCAATGCTCATGATCGTGCCCGTGGTGGTGGTGCCCACCCCCGCCGCTGTAGGCCCCGCTCTCCGGCGTGAAGGGCGCCTGCACCTCGTGCACGTGCGCCCCCAGCCCGTGCAGCATGTCGACGATCACGTGATCCCAGCGCAGGCGCACAACGCCGTCGCCGAACTCCACCGGCAGGTGGCGGTTGCCCAGGTGCCACGCCACCCGCGCCAGTTCGCCCGGCCCGTGGCATTGCACCTCGGCCAGCCGTTCCGGCGCGGCCCGTACGCGCAGCCAGCCGCCGCCGTCCAGTTCCAGCCCGTCGCCGTCGTTCAACACCAACGCGCGGGCGAGGTCGAGCAGGAAGGGCTCGCCCGCGTCGTCCACCAGCCGCACGCGGCGGCGGAAGCGGTCGTCGAAGGCCAGCGTCACCGTGCCGATCGCCTCGGTCTGCGGCCAGGAGCCGGCGGGGTGGGCGTGCGTCGCTCGTCTCATGGCCGCCTCAGAACAGGAAGTAGCGCTGCGCCATGGGCAGCACGGCGGCCGGCTCGCAGATCAGCAGTTCGCCGTCGGCGCGCACCTCGTAGGTCTCCGGATCGACCTCGATGTGCGGCGTCGCGTCGTTGTGGATCATGCTGGCCTTGTTGACGGTGCGGCAGCCGGACACGGCCAGCAGTTGGCGTTGCAGGCCCAGCGTCTCCCCCACCCCGGCCTCCAGCGCGGCGGCGCTGACGAAGGTGACGGAACTCGCCTGCATCGCCCGGCCCAACGCGCCGAACATCGGACGGTAGTGCACGGGCTGCGGCGTCGGGATGGAGGCGTTGGGATCGCCCATGGGGGCGGCGGCGATGGTGCCGCACTTCAGCACCATGTCCGGCTTCACCCCGAAGAAGGCTGGCGACCACACCACCAGATCGGCCAGCTTGCCCACCTCGACCGAGCCGACGTGGCGGGAAATGCCGTGCGCCAGCGCCGGGTTGATGGTGTATTTGGCGATGTAGCGCTTGGCCCGCAGATTGTCGTTGTCGCCCGTCTCGCCCGGCAGCCGGCCGCGCTGCACCTTCATCTTGTGCGCCGTCTGCCACGTGCGGATCACCACCTCCCCCACCCGGCCCATGGCCTGGCTGTCCGAGGACAGCATGGAGAAGACGCCCAGGTCGTGCAGGATGTCCTCCGCCGCGATGGTCTCGCGCCGGATGCGGCTTTCGGCGAAGGCCACGTCTTCCGGAATGCGCGGGCTGAGGTGGTGGCAGACCATCAGCATGTCCAGGTGCTCGTCCACCGTGTTCACGGTGAAGGGGCGCGTGGGGTTGGTGGAGCTGGGCAGCACGTTGGGCAGGCCCGCCACCTTGATGATGTCCGGCGCGTGGCCGCCGCCCGCCCCTTCCGTGTGGAAGGCGTGGATGGTGCGGCCCCTGAACGCCGCGATGGTGTTCTCGACGAAGCCGGATTCGTTCAGCGTGTCCGTGTGGATGGCCACCTGCACGTCCATGGCGTCGGCCACGTCCAGGCAGGTGTCGATGGCCTTGGGCGTCGTGCCCCAGTCCTCGTGCAGCTTCAGGCCGCAGGCGCCGGCGCGCACCTGCTCGATCAGCGAATCCGGGCGGCTGGCGTTGCCCTTGCCGAAGAAGCCCAGGTTCATCGGCAGCCCCTCGGCCGCCTGGAGCATGCGCGCCATGTGCCAGGGGCCGGGCGTGCAGGTGGTGGCGTTGGTGCCGGCCGCCGGTCCCGTGCCGCCGCCCAGCATGGTGGTGACGCCGGAATACAGCGCCTCGTCCACCTGCTGCGGGCAGATGAAGTGGATGTGCGCGTCGATGCCGCCGGCCGTGACGATCTTGCCCTCGCCCGCGATCACCTCGGTGCCCGGCCCGATGACGATGGTGACGCCGGGCTGCACGTCGGGATTGCCGGCCTTGCCGATGCCCGCGATGCGCCCGTCCCTCAACCCGATGTCGGCCTTGACGATGCCCCAGTGATCGAGGATGAGGGCGTTGGTGATGACGGTGTCCACCGCCCCTTCCGCGCGCGTCGCCTGGGACTGGCCCATGCCGTCGCGGATCACCTTGCCGCCGCCGAACTTCACCTCCTCGCCATAGATCGTGTGGTCGGCCTCGACCTCGACGATCAGGTCGGTGTCGGCGAGACGGACCTTGTCGCCCACGGTCGGGCCGTAATGCGCAGCGTACTCGGCGCGCTCGATGCGATGAGCCATATCCCGGTCCCCCTCAGAGCGTGCCGTTGATCTTGCCGTTGAAGCCGTGCACCACGCGGTTGCCGGCGTAGGCGACGAGGGTGACCGTGCGCGTCTGCCCCGGCTCGAACCGCACGGCGGTGCCCGCCGGGATGTCCAGGCGCATGCCGCGCGCCCGCGCCCGGTCGAAGCTCAGCGCCTCGTTGGTCTCGAAGAAATGGTAGTGCGAGCCGACCTGCACCGGCCGGTCGCCGGTGTTGGCGACGTCGAGCGTGACCACGGGCCGATCGGCGTTCAGCTCGATTTCGCCGGAAGCAGTGATGATTTCGCCGGGGATCATGGGGCGTCTCCTCAGCGGATCGGGTTATGCACGGTGACGAGCTTGGTGCCGTCGGGAAAGGTGGCTTCCACCTGGATCTCGTGGATCATCTCGGGGATGCCCTCCATCACCTGCTCGCGGGTCAGGACGGTGGCGCCATCGCGCATCAGCTCGGCCACGGTGCGGCCGTCGCGGGCGCCTTCGACCACGAAGTCGGTGATCAGCGCCACGGCCTCCGGGTGGTTCAGCTTCACGCCGCGCTCCAGCCGGCGGCGCGCCACCATGGCCGCCATGGCGACCAGCAGCTTGTCCTTCTCCCGTGGTGTCAGGTTCATGGCGTGCTCCCCCAGTCCTTTTGTTCGTCATCCCCGCGAAGGCGGGGATCCATGGCTTCCACCGCGTTCGCTCTTCGGGAACATGGATCCCCGCCTTCGCGGGGATGACGTATGAAAAAATGCACGTTACACATGCCACAACCGCGGCAGCCGTTCCGGCAATCCGCCGGTCCGCGCGCGGAACGCCGCCCAGACGCGGCCGAAATCGTTGCGCAGGCGCTGCGCGTCGCGGCCCAGCAGGCGCATCACCAGAACCTCGCCCAGCAGCGTGGCGCCGGCCCAGGGCGCCGCCGCGCCCAGCAGATCGCGGGCGGCGTCCAGGTGCGATGCGGCGTCCGGGCCAACGTAGACGATGGTGCCGTAGGCGGTGGCGCCGTTGAAGCCCGCCGGGTGGTCGAGCACGGCCGGAATGTCACCGTCCAGATGCAGCGCGTCGGCCCACACGAGGCGCCCGTCGCGGCGCACCTCCCAGGCGTCGCGCGCCAAGCCGGTTGTGAAGCGCTCGCCGCGCGCCACGCGGCCGAACACCAGCAGTTCGCCGGCCAGCAGGCGGCCGCTGCCGGCGACGGTCGCCGATGTGGCGCGGCGCAGGCGGGCGCCGTCGAACAGGATGGTTTCCTGCGGCAGCCACTCCAGCCAGCCGCCATCGGCCACCGACAGCGCCACGTCGAAGCGCACGTCGGCCCCGGCGGAGCGGTAGACCTTCTCGGCCGCCTGCGCGGTGACCAGCGCGGCGGCGCCCTCGCCCACCGATGCGGCGATCTCCAGCCGGTCGCCACCGACGAGGCCGCCGGACGTGGTCACCACCACGGCCGTCGGCGGGTCGCCGGCCCCCGGTGTGGGGAACAGCAGGCGCAGCGGATCGGTGTGATAGACCGTGCCAAGGCGCGCGCGCCCGAAGGAGACTTCGGCGCGGCCGTGGATGGTCAGGCGTCCTGGATGGCCGCCGGTCAGGGGCGGAACTCGCGTATCTGGCACGGTGCGATCAAACCGTCAGGTGTCGGCGCACCTCGGACTCGACCATGTCTCCGGCGGTTCCGGCAAGCACGATCTCGCCCCGGTCCATCACCGCGAAATGGTCGGCGAGGTCGCGGGCGAACTCGAAATACTGCTCCACCAGCAAAATCGCCATGTCGCCGCGCGCCGCCAGCCGGCGGATCACCTGTTCGATCAGCTTGATGATGGACGGCTGGATGCCCTCCGTCGGCTCGTCCAGGATCAAGAGGCGCGGGCGCGTCACCAGGGCGCGGCCGATGGCGAGCTGCTGCTGCTGCCCGCCCGACAGATCGCCGCCGCGCCGGTTCAGCATGTCCTTGAGCACCGGGAACAGCTCGAAGATTTCCTCGGGGATCGAGCGGTCCTTGCGCGGCAGGGGCGCGAATCCGGTCTGCAGGTTCTCCAGCACGCTCAGGCGCGGGAAGATCTCGCGGCCCTGCGGGACGAAGCCGATGCCGCGCCGCGCGCGTTCGGGCGTGGGCAGTCTGGCGATGTCCTGCCCCTCCCACAGGATGCGGCCCTGGCGCGCCGATTCCAGGCCCATGATGGCGCGCAGGGTGCTGGTCTTGCCGACGCCGTTGCGGCCCAGTAGGCAGGTGACGGCGCCCTTCGGCGCCGCCAGCGACACGCCGCGCAGCGCGTGGCTGGCGCCGTAGTAGAGGTGCACGTTCTCGACGGTCAGCATGTTCGTTCACCGTCCCAGATAGACTTCGATGACGCGGTGGTCCTGCTGCACCGTCTCCAGCGATCCCTCGGCCAGGACCGAGCCCTCGTGCAGCACGGTGACCTTGGCGCCCAGGCGGCGCACGAACTCCATGTCGTGCTCCACCACCACCACGGAACGGTCGCGGTTGATGTCGAGGATCAGGTCGGCGGTCTGCTCCGTCTCGTGGTCGGTCATGCCGGCCACCGGCTCGTCCAGCAGCAGGACCTTGGGCTCCTGCATCAGCAGCATGCCGATCTCCAGCCACTGCTTCTGCCCGTGGCTGAGCGCCCCGGCGCGGTGCGCGCGCTTGTCGGCGAGGCCGATGCGGACCATCACCTCGTCGATGCGCGCCCGGTCGGCGGAGGACAGCAGGAAGAACAGCGTCTTCAGCGTGCGGCGGTCGCATTTCAGCGCCAGTTCCAGGTTCTCGAACACGCTCAGGTGCTCGAACACCGTGGGCTTCTGGAATTTGCGGCCGATGCCGAGGTTGGCGATGCGCGTCTCGTCCAGGCGGGTCAGGTCGACGCCGCCGTCGTACAGCACGTCGCCCCGGTCGGGCTTGGTCTTGCCGGTGATGATGTCCATCATCGTGGTCTTGCCGGCGCCGTTCGGGCCGATGATGGTGCGCAGCTCGCCCGGCGCCAGGACGAGGCTCAACCCGTTGATCGCCTTGAAGCCGTCGAAGGCGACGTGGACGCCGTCGAGGTAGAGGATCGAGCCGTGCGCGGCGTGCCGGTCGTTGGCCGCGCCGTAGGACGGTTCGGCCATGGAGACCTGCGCCTCCTCAAGCGCGACGCTTTTGCGCGACATGCAGCCCTCCCTTGATCTTGCCGCGCAGCTGCGCCCACACGCCCATGATCCCCTTGGGCATGAACAGGGTGACCAGGATGAACAGGCCGCCCAGGAAGAACAGCCAGATCTCCGGCGCGGCGCCCGTGAAATAGCTCTTGGCGCCGTTGACGGTGAAGGCGCCGAGGATGGAGCCCACCAGCGTGCCGCGCCCACCGACCGCCACCCAGATCGCCACCTCGATCGAGTTGGCGGCCGAGAACTCGGACGGGTTGATGATGCCGACCTGCGGCACGTACAGCGCCCCGGCCAGACCGGCCAGCACCGCCGACACGGTGAAGACGAACAGCTTGGCCGCCGTGACGTCGTAACCCAGGAAGCGCACCCGGCTCTCGGCGTCGCGGATCGCCATCAGCACGCGGCCCAGCTTGGACGCCACGATGAAGCGCGCCGCCAGATAGCCCAGCGCCAGCAGGACCGCCGAGGCGATGTAAAGGCCGACGCGCGTGGCCGGCGACTGCATGGGGAACCCCAGGATCTCCTTGAAGTCGGTCAGGCCGTTGTTGCCGCCGAAGCCCATCTCGTTGCGGAAGAAGGCGAGCATCAGCGCGAAGGTCATCGCCTGCGTGATGATCGAGAAGTAGACGCCGTTGATGCGCGAGCGGAAGGCGAACCAGCCCATGACGAAGGCCAGCACCCCCGGCACCAGCATCACCATGGCCAAGGCCCAGACCGGGTTGTCGAAGCCCCACCAGTACCAGGGCAGTTCCTTCCAGTTGAGGAACACCATGAAGTCCGGCAGGTCGGCGTTGCCGTAGACGCCGCGGCTGCCGATCTGGCGCATCAGGTACATGCCCATGCCATAGCCGCCCAGCGCGAAGAACGCCCCATGGCCCAGCGACAGCGCCCCCGCGTAACCCCACACGAGGTCGAGGCTGAGCGCCAGCAGCGCGTAGCACAGGTACTTGCCCAGCAGGCTGATCATGTAGCCGGGCACGTGGAACACGCTGTCGGGCGGGGTGGCGAGGTGCAGCACCGGCACCAGGACGGCCGCCACCACCAGCAGGCCCACGAACACCGACCAGCCCCGGCGGGATTCGAGGGAGATGAGGCGGGAGGTCAGCGGGCCCATGGTGAAGCTCCTTCAGTCCCTCCCCCGCCCCCGGTGGGGGAGGTTAGGTGGGGGCAAGGTCGATCGGGGCGGCCACGGCCATTCGGATGCTTGGGACGGCGTTGCCCCCACCCTCCCGCTTCGCGGGTCCCTCCCTCCCCCGGCGGGGCCGGGGGAGGGGTATTGCGCGCGTCTCTCATTCTCACGCCTCCGCCGCGCGGCCCTTGAGCGCGAACAGGCCGCGCGGGCGCTTCTGGATGAACAGGATGATGAAGACCAGCACCAGGATCTTGCCCAGCATGGCGCCGGCGTAGGGTTCCAGGATCTTGTTGACGACGCCCAGGCTGAGCGCCCCGGCCAGCACGCCCCACAGGCTGCCGACACCGCCGAACACCACCACCATGAAGCTGTCGACGATGTAGCCCTGGCCCAGGTTCGGGCTGACGTTGCCGACCTGGCTCAAGGCCACGCCCGCGACCCCGGCGATGCCGGAACCCAGGCCGAAGGTCAGCGCGTCCACCCAGCCCGTGCGGATGCCCATGGCCGACGCCATCGGGCGGTTCTGCGTCACCGCGCGCATCTGCAAACCGAAGCTGGTGTAGCGCAGCGCCGCCGCCACGGCGGCGATGACCGCCAGCGCGAAGAGGATGATGGCGATGCGGTTCCAGGTCAGCACCAGCCCCGGCATCGCCTCCCACGCGCCGGTCATCCAGGCGGGATTGGCGACCTCCTTGTTCGGTGCGCCGAAGATCGAGCGCACGACCTGCTGGAGCATCAGCGAGATGCCCCAGGTGGCGAGCATCGTTTCCAGCGGGCGACCGTAGAGGAAGCGGATGATGCCGCGCTCCAGCGCCACGCCGACGGCGCCGGCCACCAGGAAGGCGGCGGGGATGGAGACGATCAGATAGAAGCCGACGAAGCCCGGCGGCAGGAAGGCGCGGAACGCCTCCTGCACCACGAAGGCGGTGTAGGCGCCCAGCATGATCATCTCGCCGTGCGCCATGTTGATGACGCCCATCACGCCGAAGGTGATCGCCAGCCCGACCGCCGCCAGCAGCAGGACCGAGCCGAGGCTGAGCCCCTGGAACAGGTTGAGCGTGACGTCCACCACCATCTGCCGGCGGTCGATGGCGGCGACCAGCCCCTCGGCCGCCTCGCGCACCACCGCCTCGCCGTCCTTCATCAGGGGGGCGACGAGGGCGCGCACCTCCGGCGACGGCGAGGCGGACAATTCCTGGATGGCCTTGAGGCGCGAGACGGGGTCGGTGTGCGCCAGCGACAGCCGCGCCAGGATCTGCGTCATGGCGGCCTTGACGCCCGCGTCGGTCTCGCGCTCCAGCGCGGCGCGCAGGCGGGCGACGGTCTCGGGCGAACTGTCGCGGGCCATGCTGTCCACGGCGGCGCGGCGGCGCGCCGGATCGGGGGACGCAATCTCCAGCGTGCCCATGGCCGATGCCAGCGCCGAGCGCAGCGCGTTGTTCACGGTGATCTTGGTCAGATCGCGACTGGCGACGGTGCCCAGCGGCTGGCCGGTCAGCGGGTCGGTCATGGCGACCTCGCGGCCCTGGACGGTGCCCAGCACCAGCTTGCCGTCATCCTTGCGGGCGAACAGCGTGCCCTCGGCCATCGCCTGCAGCACGGCCAGCGCGCGGGCGTCGCCGGTGGCGGCCAGACGGTCGGCGGCGGCGGCCTTCTCGGCGAAGCCGTCGGCGGCGAGGCCCGCCAGGGCCTGCGCGAAGGCGGCGTCATCAGCGCGCGCCGGGGCGCTCAGCAGCGCCAGCGTGAGGCACAGCGCCGCGAACCAGCGGACGAATGGCATGGAGAGGTGTCCTTTGTTCATATAAGCTGCGGCACCGGGCCCCCACCCCAGCCCTCCCCCATCTTCGACGGGGGAGGGAGCTTGGTCCCCTCCCCCGCGCAGTGGGGGAGGGTTAGGGAGGGGGCCCAGCGCCAGCGCTTCACCAGGCCTTTACTTCATCTTGGCGAACTTCGGCTCGGTGCAGTTGCCGCAGACCCAGGGGAAGGTCCAGTCGGCGGTCAGCTTGGCCGATTCGGGGATGAACGGGGACCACGCATCGGCCTTGATCGGGCCCTTGGTCTGCCAGACGATCTGGAACTGGCCGTTGCCCTGGATCTCGCCGATCATCACCGGCTTGGACAGGTGGTGGTTGGTGTTCATCGCGATGTCGTAGCCCGACGGCGAGCGCACCTTCTGCCCGTACATCGCCTGACGCACCGCGTCGACGTCCGTCGAGCCAGCCTGCATGACCGCCTGCGACCACATCTTGAAGCCGATGTAGGTGGCCTCCATGGGGTCGTTGGTCACGCGCTTGTCGTTCTTGATGAACGTCTTCCACTGCTTGATGAAGGCGTCGTTCTCGGCGACGTCCACCGACTGGAAGTAGTTCCAGGCGGCCAGATGCCCGACGAGGTTCTTGGTGTCGATGCCGGCCAGCTCTTCCTCGCCGACCGAGAAGGCGACGACGGGGATGTCCGTCGCCTTGATGCCCTGGTTCGCCAGTTCCTTGTAGAAGGGAACGTTGGCGTCGCCGTTGATGGTGGAGACCACCGCCGTCTTCTTGCCGGCCGAAGCGAACTTCTTGATGTCGGCGACGATCGTCTGCCAGTCGGCATGGCCGAACGGCGTGTAGTTGATCATGATGTCGTCCTTGGGAACGCCCTTGGAAATCAGGTACGCCTCAAGGATCTTGTTGGTGGTGCGCGGATAGACGTAGTCGGTGCCGGCCAGGACCCAGCGCTTGGCCTCGCCGCCGTCCTTGCCCATCAGGTAATCGACCGCGGGGATCGCCTGCTGGTTCGGCGCCGCGCCGGTGTAGAACACGTTGCGCGAGGACTCCTCGCCCTCGTACTGCACCGGATAGAACAGCAGGCCGTTCATCTCCTCGAACACCGGCAGCACCGACTTGCGGCTGACCGAGGTCCAGCAGCCGAACACGACCGAGACCTTTTCCTTCGCCAGCAGCTCGCGCGCCTTTTCGGCGAACAGCGGCCAGTTGGAGGCGGGGTCGACGACGACCGCCTCGACCTTGCGGCCGAGCAGTCCGCCCTTCTTGTTGATGTCGTCCACCATCATGAGGACGGTGTCCTTCAGCGTCGTCTCGCTGATCGCCATCGTGCCCGACAGCGAGTGCAGGACGCCGATCTTGATCGGCTCCGCCGCCTTCGCCGACGTTCCGGCAAACAGACCGGCGGCCAGCGCGCCGCCAAGCGCCCACCCCTTCAGCCCCAGCGCCTTCATGCTCATGCTTCGATCCCCTTCAACGGGTTAGGTCAGGACGGACATCCCTTCGCAAACCCGATGCCAACCGGGATTCCCCAACGAATCCGGGGGTTCCCGGACGCGCCGGATTGCTTTCCGGGCGCACAGTTGCCCACACATTGACCACATTCGCATGTAGGGCTAATTTTTAGGCATTGCCGGGATCCTGTGCAGGCGCCGACGCAACCGTCTTGCCCTGCCGCCGGGCGCCCTCCATAGTCAGACAGCTCCGACGTCCAGGGTAGGACCATGGCCGAACTGCACCATTTCCGCCGCCCGCCGCCGCCGCGCCGCACGCGGATCAGCGGCACCACGCTTGCCTGGATCATGCTGCTGGCGGGTGGGCTGGCGGCGTTCCTGTCGCTGCTCGTGCCGCCGCTGCGGGGCCTGAGCACGCTCGTCGGCCTGGGCGTCGCCATCGGCGGCTACATCGCGCTCTACAACCGCAGCCGCTGAAGCCGGGCCCCTCCCGACGCACGCCGCGCCGCGCCGCCTTCGGCACACTGTCCGCACGTCCCGTCAAGGGCCTACGGGAAATCCCGTATGCGACAATTTATCTTAAATTTCTTGCTCAACGTCATAGTGCGGATGCCGTATTGTGCGGCAACGGACGGATATCGGACGAGAGAACCGAAGCATGCGCGACACTGGGCCCATCACGAACCGTGAAATCGAGCTGGAGGACGGCACCCTTCTCGTCTCCCGCACCGACGAAAAGGGCAGGATCACCTTCGTCAACAAGGCCTTCGTGGACATCAGCGGATTCTCCGAGCAGGAGCTGCTGGGCGCGCCGCACAACCTCGTCCGCCACCCGCACATGCCCGCCGGCGCCTTCGCCGACCTGTGGGCCACCATCAAGGCCGGGCGCCCGTGGGAAGGGCTGGTCAAGAACCGCGCCAAGAGCGGCGACCACTACTGGGTGCGCGCCAACGCGACGCCGGTGATCGAGAACGGCGTGATCACCGGCTACATCTCCATCCGCTCCAAGCCGTCGCGCGCGCAGATCAACGAGGCGGAGCGCATCTACGAGCTGTTCCGCACCGGCAAGGCCGGGCATCTGGCGATCAGCGAGGGCGTCGTCACCTCGTCCGGGCTGACGCACCGTCTGGCCGACCTGGGCGCCAGCGTGACCGGCCGGGTGGCCGGCGCCTTTGCCGTCATGGCCGTGCTCGCCTCCGCCGCCGGCTGGGCCGCCTGGGGCGAGACCAGCCCGCTGCTGGCGCTGGCCGCCGCGGGCGGCTCGGCCGTGCTGGCCGCGATCCTGTCCGTCCTGGTGCTCGCCACCGTCAAGGGGCCGCTGCTGCGATTCGAGGCGCATTTCGACGCCATCGCCCGCAACGACTATCTCTATGAGATCGAGACGCCGGCCGCGCCCGAGTTCCGCCGCCTCAGCGCCCTGCTGCGCGCGATGAAGGCCAAACTCGGCTACAGCGTGCAGGAGCGGGCCGAGCAGGAACGCCAAGCCCACGAGGACCGCCGCCGGGCCCTGCTGGAGATGGCCGAGACGGTCGAGCGCGAGGCCGGCGACGCGGTCAACCAGGTCGCCGCGCGCACCACCGCCATGGCGCATGGCGCCGACGCGATGGCCGGCTCGGCCGACCGGGTCAGCCAGCATTCCCAGGGCGTGGCGGCGGCGGCCGAACAGGCGCTGGCCAACGCCCAGGCCGTGGCCGCGGCAACCGAGGAGCTGGCGGCGTCGATCCGCGAAATCTCCTCCCAGGTGGCGCACGCGGGCGCCGTGACCACGACGGCGGTGGCGGACAGCAAGCGCACGGAAAACGCCATCCAGACGCTGTCCGACACGGTGGGGCGCATCGGCGACGTCGCCAAGCTGATCGCCGACATCGCCGGGCAGACCAACCTGCTGGCGCTGAACGCCACCATCGAGGCCGCCCGCGCGGGCGAGGCCGGCAAGGGCTTCGCCGTCGTCGCCTCGGAGGTCAAGAACCTCGCCAACCAGACCGCCCGCTCGACCGAGGAGATCACCCGCCAGATCGGCGAGATCCAGGCGGCGACGCGCGACGCCGTCTCGGCCGTGTCCGGCATCGGCCGGACCATCGGCGACATCGACCACATCTCGTCCTCGATCGCCGCGGCGATGGAGGAGCAGGCCGCCGCCACCCAGGAAATCAGCCGCAACGTCGCCGAGACGAGCGCGGCGGCGCAGGAGGTGGCGTCGCTGATTTCGTCGGTGTCGCGCGACGCCGACGAGACGCGCGGCCAGGCCACCGAGGTCCACGCCAATTCCGACGAGGTGGCCGGCAGCATCCAGTCGCTGCGACAGGTGCTGGTGCGGGTCGTCCGCACCTCGACCAAGGACGCCGACCGCCGCATGGCCATGCGCTACAACTGCGACGCGGCGTGCGCGGTGCGCACCTCCGCCGCCGAGCATCAGGCCAAGCTGCGGGACATCTCGGAAGGCGGCGCCACCATCCTGGGCGTTCCCGAACTGACGAACGGCCAGCGCGGCACGCTGCTGGTGCCCGCACACGGCATCGAGGTGGCGTTCGAGGTGCGCTCCAGCGGCGCGCAGCGCCTGCACGTCAGCTTCCGCAATGTCGACGGGCGCAACAAGGACGCCCTGAACAACCTGATCCGCCGCCTGTCCCCCGCCGCTTAGGCGGGGGTTGCGGGCCGGCGGGTGGGGTCAGGCGGCGTCGGTATCGGTGTCCGCCAGCCGGGCGGCGCCGATCTCGTCCAGGCGGCGCTTCAGCGTCAGCCGGTCGAGCTTTTCGATGCGCAGGTTGGTGAAGATCTTGATGCGGTTGTCCAGCTCGAAATAGACGCGCTGGAACAGCCGGGCGCGCGCCTCCGGCGAACCCTCGGCGTGCACCGGATCTTCCACACCCCAGTGCGCCGTCATCGGCTGGCCCGGCCAGATCGGGCACACTTCGCCCGCGGCCTTGTCGCAGACGGTGAAGACGAAATCCAGGTCCGGGCTGTCGGGCCGGGCGAACTCGGCCCAGTCCTTGCTGCGCAGCCCGTCCGTCCCGTGGTGCAGCCGCTTCAGCAGGTCCAGCGTCTGCGGATCGACGACGCCGCGCGGCATGCTGCCGGCGGAGAAGGCGTTGAACCGCCCGTTCGACCAGCGGCGCAGGATGCATTCCGCCATGATGCTGCGCGCCGAGTTCCCGGTGCACAGAAACAGCACGTTGTAGACCTTGTCCGGCGTCATCGAACGCTCCATCATTTCGATGGATCTTTAAGTATCGGGGCGGTGGAGGACGGTCAAGCCGGACCGGGGCGCGTCACAAAAGATTAACCCGCCCGCCGCTCGTACCAGCCCTGGCTGGCGTTGACGAGGTGGACGACGGACAGCATCACCGGCACCTCCACCAGCACCCCCACCACGGTGGCCAGCGCCGCGCCCGACTGGAAGCCGAACAGCGCGATGGCGGCGGCGACCGCCAGCTCGAAGAAGTTGGACGCGCCGATCAGAGCCGACGGACCCGCCACGCAATGCGCCACGCCGAAGCGGCGGTTCAGCAGGTAGGCCAGCCCGGCGTTGAAATAGACCTGGATCAGGATCGGCACGGCGAGCAGCGCGATGACCAGCGGCTGGGCGATGATCTGTTCGCCCTGGAAGGCGAACAGCAGCACCAGCGTGGCCAGCAGGGCCAGCAGCGACGCCGGCCCCAGAACCTTCAGCGTGCGCTCCAGCGCCGCTTGCCCGCCCGAGGCCAGCAGGCGCTTGCGCCAGACCTGCGCCACGATCACGGGGATGACGATGTACAGCACCACCGACAGGAACAGCGTCTGCCACGGCACGGTGATGGACGACAGGCCCAGCAGCAGCCCGACGATGGGGGCGAAGGCCACCACCATGATGGCGTCGTTGACCGCCACCTGCGTCAGCGTGAAGTGCGGCTCCCCCCGGCACAGGTTCGACCAGACGAAGACCATGGCGGTGCAGGGTGCCGCGGCCAGCAGGATCAGCCCGGCGATGTAGCTGTCGACCTGCGCTTCCGGCAGCAGCGGGCGGAACAGCGTGGCGATGAAGATCCAGCCCAGCAGCGCCATGGAGAACGGCTTGACGCCCCAGTTGATGAACAGCGTCACCGCCACGCCGCGCCAATGCTCCTTCACATGGTGGAGCGCGCCGAAGTCGATCTTCAGCAGCATCGGCACGATCATCAGCCAGACCAGCACCGCCACCGGCAGGTTGACCTGCGCCACCTCCATGCGGCCCAGCGCCTGGAACGGCGCCGGCACCAGATGCCCCAGCGCGATGCCGGCGACGATGCACAGCGCCACCCAGACGCTGAGATAGCGCTCGAACAGCCCGAGCGGCGGAACGGCGGCCGGGGCCGCCGCGATGTCGGTGTGCGCGGTCATGCCGGCAGTCTCCGTTCGACGCTTGGGATGGGCAGGAAAAGGGCGAGGACGAACGACGCCGCCACCAGCGCCGCCGCCACCAGCAGACAGCCGACGACGCCGGCCATCTGGTAGGACAGGCCGCTGAGCAGCGAACCCGCCAGCCGCCCGCCGGCGTTCGCCATGTAATAGAACCCGACGTTCAGCGCCACCTTGTCGGCGTCGGTGTAGGCCAGGATCAGGTAGGAGTGGACGGAGGAATTGACGGCGAACGCCACGCCGAACAGCCCCAGCCCGAGGATGACGCTCAACCCCGGATCGGCGCCCGCGGCCAGCGCGCCGGCCAGCGCCGCCGGGATCAGCGCCAGCACCAGCGCCCACAGCCGCGCCGCCCGCACCTCCCCCGACAAACCGTCGGTGGAGCGCCGGACGAACGCCGGGGCCGCCGCCTGCACGATGCCGTAGCCGATCACCCACGCCGCCAGGAAGCCGCCGACCTCGGCGAAGCCCCAGCCCAGCCGTTCGGCCAGGAACACCGGCACGCCGACCACGAACCACACGTCGCGCGCCCCGAACAGGAAGAAGCGCGCCGCCGCCAGCACGTTGACGGCCGGCGTCCTGGACAGGAGCTGGGTGAACTTCACCTTCGCCTTGGACTTGCCGAAGTCGCCCTTCAGCAGCGTGACGCTCGCCAGCAGGACCAGCGCCAGCGCGCCCGCCATCGCCCACAGCGCGGGCGCGAACCCCAGCGTGGACAGCAGCAGCCCGCCCAGGAAGAAGCCCACCCCCTTCAGCGCGTTCTTCGATCCGGTCAGCAGCGCCACCCAGCGGAACAGCGTCGATCCCTGGCCGTCCGGCACCACCAGCTTGATGGCGCTCTTGGACGACATCTTGGTCAGGTCCTTGGCGATGCCGGCCAGCCCCTGCGCGGCGATGACGTAGGCCACGGACAGCGCCATGGTCCAGCCCGGATCGACCAGCGACAGCATGACCAGCGCCGCGACCTGCAAGGCCAGCCCGGCGAACAGCGTCACCTTCAACCCCAGCCGGCTGCCGATCCAGCCGCCCAGCAGGTTGGTGACGATGCCGAAGAACTCGTACAGCACGAACAGGAAGGCCAGCTGGAACGGCGTGTACCCCAGCGTGTGGAAGTGCAGCAGCACCAGCATGCGCAGCGCGCCGTCGGTCAGCGTGAAGCCCCAA
The DNA here is from genome assembly GCA_036401175.1 of Azospirillum sp. Lineage (GTDB taxonomy): Bacteria > Pseudomonadota > Alphaproteobacteria > Azospirillales > Azospirillaceae > Azospirillum. The sequence continues at coordinate 15,268 of DASWVP010000076.1, forward strand.
TAGGCCGCCGTGACGATTGCGTAGTTGCGAAGGTCGGACATGGCCTTTTCCATGGGGCCTTACCGCTCCAGCGCGCGGGCGACCTTGGCGGTCAGCTCGGCGAGGCGGTGCGCGTAGCCCATCTCGTTGTCGTACCACGCGATGACCTTCACCTGCGTGCCGTCCACCACCATGGTCGACAGCGCGTCGATGATCGACGAGCGCGGGTCGGAGCGGTAGTCGACCGACACCAGCGGCCGCGTCTCGTACCCCAGGATGCCCGTCAGCGGCCCCTCGGCCGCCGCCTGGAACAGGGCGTTGACCTCCTCCGCGCTGGTCGGGCGCGCCACCTCGAACACGCAGTCGGTGATGGAGGCGTTCAGCAGCGGCACGCGCACCGCCATGCCGTTCAGCTTGCCCTGAAGCTCCGGATAGATCAGGCCGATGGCGGTGGCCGAACCGGTGGAGGTCGGCACCAGCGAGGCCAGCGCCGAGCGCGCCCGGCGCAAATCCTTGTGCGGCGCGTCGACGATGACCTGGGTGTTGGTCACGTCGTGAATGGTGGTGATGACGCCGTGACGGATGCCCAGCCCGTCCAGCACCACCTTGACCACCGGGGCGAGGCAGTTGGTGGTGCAGGACGCGGCGGTGACGAGGTCGTGGACGGCCGGGTCGTACAGGTGGTCGTTGATGCCCATCACGATGTTGAGCGCGCCGGCCGTCTTCACCGGGGCGGCGACCACCACCTTGCGGGCGCCATTGTCGAAGTGCGGGCGCAGCGCGTCGGTCTTGACGAACTTGCCGGAGCTTTCGATCACCACCTCGACGCCGAGATCGCGCCAGGGGATGTCGGCGGGCCGGGCGTGTTCGGTGAAGCCGATGCGCCGGCCGTCCACGGTGATGTGGTCGTCCCCGGCCGACACCGGCACCGGCCAGCGGCCGTGCACGCTGTCGAACTCGATCAGGTGCGCCGCCGCGACGGCGCCGCCCTTCACCTCGTTGATGTGCACCACCTGGAAGTCCGGGTTGCCGTGGGCGGCGCGGAACGCCAGCCGCCCCATGCGCCCGAAGCCGTTGATGCCGACGCGCACCGTCATGCCGATGATCCTTTCCTGGGTGGGCAGCAGGCCCCGATGGCGGGAGGAACCGCGTCCGGCATGATGCCGCACAGCTCCGGATGGCCGTCGCAGCAGTCCAGCAGCATGAAGGACATCAGGTCCTTCATGGTGGCGACGTCGGCGCTGTAGATGATCGAGCGCCCTTCGCGCCGCGAGACGGCCAGCCCCGCGTGGCTGAGCTGCGACAGGTGGAAGGACAGCGTGGCGGGCTGCACCCCCAGCCGTTCGCCGATCACGCCGGCCGGCAGCCCCTCCGGCCCCGCGCGCACCAGCAGGCGGAATATCTCCAGCCGCGAGTCCTGGGCGAGCGCCGCCAGCGCGGCGATGGCGATTTTCTGTTCCATGATTCGATGAATATCGAAGCATCACCAGCCCGTCAAGCCGGCATCGGCCGCTTGACCGGGTTGAAGCGGCTGTTCTACGCCACACCTAACCAGAACGCACCGCCCTGCCCCACCGAAATCCCGAACGGACGAACGAGAAGCCGCCATGGACAAAGCCGCGCCGAAGGCCATCCACCTGAAGGACTACCGCCCGCCCGCGCACCTCATCGACACGGTCGACCTGCGTTTCGACCTGCGCGAGGACGCCACCACCGTGCACGCGGTGCTGGCCGTGCGCCGCAATCCGGCTGATCGGGACGCCGACGGGGATGTGGAGCATCCCGCCCTGGTGCTCGACGGCCAGCGGCTGGAACTGGTCTCGGTGGCGCTCAACGGCAAGGCGCTGACGCCGGACTGCTACGCGGTGGACGCCGACCGTCTGACCATCCCGCGCGTGCCGGAATCCTTCACGCTGGAGACGGTGGTCCGCATCAAGCCGCAGGAGAACACCGCGCTGGAAGGACTGTACAAGTCGTCGGGCAACTTCTGCACCCAGTGCGAGGCGGAGGGGTTCCGCAAGATCACCTACTTTCTCGACCGCCCGGACGTGATGGCCCGCTACACCACGACCATCGCGGCGGACAAGGCGCGCTATCCCGTGCTGCTGTCCAACGGCAACCTCGTGGATGCGGGCGATGCGCCGGGCGGCCGCCACTGGGCGCGCTGGGAGGACCCGTTCCCCAAGCCCTGCTACCTGTTCGCCCTGGTGGCCGGCGGCCTGCGCATGGTCGAGGACCGCTTCCGCACCCGCTCCGGCCGCGACGTCACGTTGCGCATCTACGTCGAGCCGGGCAACGAGGACAAGGTCGGCCATGCCATGACTTCGCTGAAGAAGTCCATGGCGTGGGACGAGGAAGTCTTCGGGCTGGAATACGACCTGGACATCTTCAACATCGTCGCCGTCGGCGACTTCAACATGGGGGCGATGGAGAACAAGTCACTGAACGTCTTCAACACGAAGTACGTGCTGGCGAAGCCGGAAACCGCCACCGACCAGGACTTCCTGAACATCGAAGCCGTGGTGGCGCACGAGTATTTCCACAACTGGACCGGCAACCGGGTAACCTGCCGCGACTGGTTCCAGCTCTCGCTGAAGGAGGGGCTGACCGTCTTCCGCGACCAGGAGTTCAGCGCCGACATGAACTCCCGCGCGGTCAAGCGCATCGCCGAGGTGCAGCGGCTGCGCACCGTGCAGTTCCCCGAGGATTCCGGCGCCATGGCGCACCCCGTGCGCCCGGACACCTATGTGGAGATCAACAACTTCTACACCCCCACCGTCTACGACAAGGGCGCCGAAGTCATCCGCATGATCCACACGCTGCTGGGCAAGGAGGGGTTCCGCAAGGGCATGGACCTCTATTTCCAGCGGCACGACGGGCAGGCGGTGACCTGCGACGACTTCGTGGCGGCCATGGCCGACGCCACCGGCGCCGACCTGTCGCGGTTCAAGCGCTGGTATCATCAGGCGGGCACGCCGGAACTGGCGGTGTCCGGCGCCTATGACGACGCGGCGCACAGCTACCGCCTGACCGTCAAGCAGACCGTGCCGCCGACGCCGGGCCAGCCGGTCAAACAGCCCATGCACATCCCGCTGGCCATCGGCCTGCTCGGCCCCGACGGCACGGACCTGCCGCTGACGCTGAAGGGAGAAACCGCGCCCGGCGGCACCAGCCGCGTGCTGCACGTCACGGAATCCGAGCAGGTCTTCGAGTTCACCGGCGTGCCGGCGCGCCCGGTGCCGTCGCTGCTGCGCGGCTTCTCCGCCCCGGTGACGCTGCGGACCGACGCCTCGGACGACGACCTCACCTTCCTGATGGCGCACGACAGCGACGCCTTCAACCGGTGGGAGGCCGGCCAGACGCTGGCCACGCGCATCCTTCTCACGCTGATCGAGGACCGGAAGGCCGGCCGCGACCTGACGCTGCCCGATGGCTTCGTGCGGGCGGTCGCCGCCATCCTGGACGACGCCGCGCGCGATCCGGCCTTCGCCGCGCAGGCGCTGGTGCTGCCGGCCGAATCCTTCCTCGCCACGCGGATGGGGGTGATCGACCCGGTCGCCATCCACGAGGTGCGCGAGTTCGCCCGCCGCGCCCTGGCGGAACGGCTGCGCGACCGCTGGCTGGCCGCCTACCGCGCCAACGCGGGCAACGAGCCGTTCTCGGTGGACGCCGCCGCCATCGGCCGGCGCGCGCTGAAGAACGTGGGGCTCGCCTACCTGATGGCGCTGGAGGACGACGAAGCGCTCGGCCTGTGCCTGGGCCAGTTCCACGGGGCGGCCGGCATGACCGACGTCATCGCCGCGCTGCAGTTCCTCGCCGGCTCCGGCGCCGCCGAGCGGGACGACGCGCTGGCCTCCTTCTACGAGCGCTGGAAGGGCGATCCGCTGGTGGTGGACAAGTGGTTCACCGTGCAGGCGACCTCGCCCCGCCCCGACACGCTGGCCGAGGTTCGGCGGCTGCTCGACCATCCGGCGTTCGAGATCCGCAACCCCAACAAGGTCTACGCGCTGATCGGCGCCTTCGCCGGCGGCAACCTCGTGCGCTTCCACGCGGCGGACGGTGCCGGATACGCCTTCCTGGCGGATCAGGTTCTGCGGCTCGACCCGATGAACCCGCAGGTCGCCTCGCGCCTGATGGGGCCGTTCTCGCGCCTGAAGCGCTTCGACGCCGCGCGGCAGGAGCAGATGCGCACCCAGCTGCGGCGTATCGTCGCGCAGCCCGGCCTGTCGCCCGACGTCTTCGAGGTGGCGTCCAAAAGCCTGGATTCCTGACGCCGAAAACGAACCGGGCCGGAGGGTTGCCCCTCCGGCCCGGTGATCGCTGCGACGATTCGCGCGATCCTACACGATCACTTGTTCTCGCCGAGGTAGGCGATCAGGTTGTCGGCGGCCGTCTCCGGATCCGCCTTGTACTTCGGCGCGTTCTTCAGGCCGGCGTAGGCCATCGTGCCGCCCGGAACGACCTCCTTCGGGGCCTGCAGGTAGGCCTTCAGCTGGTCCGGCGTCCAGGTCAGGCCACCGGCGGCCTTTTCCTGCATCGGCTTGGAGTACTTGAAGCCGTCGATCGAGCCGGCCTTGCGGCCGACGACGCCGAACAGGCTCGGGCCGACCTTGTTCTTGCCCTGCTCCACGGTGTGGCAGGCCATGCACTCCTTGAACACGTCCTTGCCGGCCGCGGCGTCGCCGGCGGCCTGCGCGCCGGTGGCGCCCATGGTGAGGCCGAGGACGATCGCACCCATGACGAGGTTCTTATTCATCAGCTTATTTCCTTCTTCGCAAGCCGGCCGCGGCCGGCGAACAGCGCTGCTTGGAACTGGGCCGGCTAACACCGGCCAGGGTCGCGCGCAGCATACACAGATTCGGGAAAACGCCAACCCCGAGGATTGACGCCGCTCCCCACTCTCCCCCGGCTTTCATCCGGAACCGAAGAGCAGCGCGAAAAGCACCACGACAACCACCAGCGCGACCCAGGGAACGTACGCCCCCCGGCCGGAACGCACCGCCGGGAGCGGCAGCGGCACTTCCGGCGGTGTCTCGATCCGCTCGTTGCTGCGGGCATCCTTCCGATCCATGACCGCTCTCCTGTTCGATGGGCCGGCCGGACGCCGCGCCAACCTAGCGTTGGCGAGGCCGTCGGCAAATAGAACATTCGGCGTGGTCGTTTATTCCCGTGCGCCCGAAAAACGCGCGGGGTGCGGCGGGGGCCGGCTGGTCGCGTCAGCGCGCCAGACAGGTGTTGACGATTGGCGCGCAGGCGGCGAGGTCGGCGCCAGGGCCGTAGTTCACCTGCTGCACCACGCCGCCGCGCAGCACGAAGGTCGCCTCGCAGCCGCGCGCGCTGCCGCCGCCACCGAACAGCGGCACGCCCAGGCCCAGGCCCACCCCCAACCCGCCGCCGCCGCTGCCGCCGGCCACGCCGATGCTGGTGGTCGGCCCGACCGATGCGTAGTTCGGCCGCGCGACGTAGGTGTAGTACTCGGTGCCGTCGGCGCTCGCCTGCCGTTCGGGCACGCCGGCGCAGGACAGCAGCGCCCCCTTGGGCATGCCGACCAGCGCCCCCTGCGCGCGTTGCGCCACCTCGATCCGCTCCGTATCGGCGCAGCCGGTCAGCGTTATGCCGGCCAGCGCCAGGAAGACCAGGGTCCGCATCACATTTCTCCCCTCATATCCCCTGCAAGAACCCGGCGCCCAGCCCAAGGTTCCCGCCCGGCGCGCCCGGAGAACACGGTTTGCCGGCCAGTCCGGGCGTGCTAAAGCCCCTCGCCCGTTCTTTCCGTTGCCTTTCTTCATTGCGCGAGGACCGCATGACCACCGTCTATCTGGCGCTCGGCTCGAACCTCGGCGACCGGCTGGCCAACCTGCGCGAGGCGGTGGCGTGGCTGGCGCCGGACGTGCGCGTCACCGCGCTGTCGCGCGTCTACGAGACGGCACCGATGTACGTCACCGACCAGCCGGCCTTCCTCAACATGGCGCTGCGGGCCGACACCGGCCTCGCGCCCTTGGATCTCCTGGCGCACGCCAAGCGGATCGAGGCGGAGCTGGGCCGCAGGACGGGCGGCGTGCGCTTCGGCCCGCGCGAGGTGGACGTCGACATCCTGCTGTACGGTGACACCGTGCTGGCGATACCGGCGCTGGAGATCCCGCACCCGCGCATGGCCGAGCGCGCCTTCGTCCTCGCCCCGCTGGCCGACGTGGCGGCGGACCTTCGCCACCCGGTGCTGGCCCGCACCATCGCCGAGCTGCTGGCCGCGGCGCCCGGCGCCGACACGGTGGTGCCCACCGCCCTGGCGCTGGACTGAGCGCGGCGCCGGTGGCATTCCGCCGCCCGCCTCCGCTATACTGAAAAGGACACCCCGGCCAGCGGCGGCGGGCGGCGTCATGGAGACCGTTTCTTGGCTGACGACACGTTCCCGCGGCGCGCCGCCAACAGCTCCGGCGCGGCGCTGACCTACACCATCTTCCTGCGCGACTTCACCGCCCTGGTGTCCATCCGGGGCGAGGCGGAGCGGCGGGCGGCGCGCTTCAACGTCCGGCTCACCGTCGCCCACCCCGGACCAGGGTTCCCCGACGACATCGCCGCCGTCATGTCCTACGAGGACATCGTCGAGGATCTGCGCCGCCTGTGCGCCGGCCCGGCCGTCCCCGGCCCGGAGGACCTTGCGGAACGCACCGCCGCGCTGTGCCTGGAGCGCGACCGGGTGCGCAAGGTCCGCGTCGAGGTCGAGCTGCGCTCCAGCGGCACCGGCGACGTGCTGGCCGGCGTTGCGATCACCCGCGAGCGCCCCTGACCCGGACGGCATACCTTTCCGCCCCGTCCGGGCATATGTCCGAAAGGCGAATGTACCTATCCTCCACGGGTATCTACCCAAAGCGCTAATGACGGAAAATTTCGCGTTGCACTAGAATTGCGAAACACCGTTGCTGACCTATACTGATAACGAGGTAGCGGCCGTTTAATCAGAACACCGGGGAGGAGACGATGGAGCGCAGGATGGACCCGACCCTGTCCGAACTCCTTGACGACCCGCTCGTCCTGGCCGTGATGAGCCGTGACGGCGTCAGTCGCGAGCATCTCCTGCAGCTCATGGCGCAGATCCGCCGCAACCTGCGTGACCAGAACGGCCGTGACCAGAACCCGCACGACCGGAACGGGCGCGCCGCGGCGTAGGCTATTCCCCCAGCACGTCGTTCACCGCATCCATCACCTCGGCCGGCGTGAAGGGCTTGCGCAGCGTCCTGCGCGCGCCCAGCGCCTCGGCGACCGGCAGCACGTCGAGCGAGGCGCGGGCGCCGCCGCCCGAGATGGCGATGATCCGGATCGCCGGGAAGCTGCGCCGCAGCTCCATGATGGTGGCCAGCCCTTCCTGGTTCGGCATGAAGATGTCGGTGATGACGAGGTCGGCCGGGCTTTCGCGGAAGCGCGCCACGCCCTCCATCCCGTCACGGGCGCCCACCGCCGTGTGGCCGCCGCGCGTGAGGGTGCGCAGCAGCATGGTGCGGACCATGTCGTCGTCGTCGATCACCAGCACCGTCGCCATCGCGGGCTCCTTCCGTAACTCACGTCTTCGTCGAATCGCGCCGCTCCCCGACCATGCGGTCGACGAGGGTCACGAAACTGGTCGGCTCCACCGGCGTGCGGACGACCCGCGTCACCCCCGCCGCGTGCGTGGCCGCGCCTTCGACCGCGAGGTCGGCGTCGGCGCACACCAGGATGGGGATGCCCGGCGATGATGCCGCGAAGGCCCGGGCCAGCGTCAAGAGCTTCCATGCCTCCGCCGCGTCGCGCTGCACCAGGACCACCAGATCGAAGCGCTCCGGCGCCAGCACGAACAGGGCGAGCGCCCGCCGGCTGTTCACCGTGGCGACCGTGCGGAACCCCCGCGAGCGCAAAAGCCGCCCGGACATGGCGCACATGGCGGCGTCCGCGTCCACCAGCAGCACCCGCCCGGACCCGCGCGGCCCCACCGTGCGATGCCCGGCGGCGGCGTCGAAGACCGGCAGGTGGATGGCGACGGTCGTCCCCCGTCCCGGCGCGCTCTCCACGTCGATGACGCCGCCGTGGTCGGCAACGATGCCGTGCACGGCGGCCAGCCCCAGGCCGGTGCCCTTGTCCACCGCCTTGGTGGTGAAGAACGGCTCGAACATCCGCTCCACCGTGGCCGGGTCCATGCCGCAGCCGGTGTCCGCCACGCCCAGGCGGATATGGCGCCCCGGCGCCAACGGGGCGCGCGCGGGCGCCTTCGGCGGTTCGGCGGCGACGTGCGACAGCGACACGGTGATCGTGCCGCCCGCGTCGCCACCCCCTTCGGCGATGGCATCCACGGCGTTCCGGCACAGGTTGATGACCGTCTGCTGGATCTGCATGGCCGACGCCAGGACGGGCATCGGCCCATCCTCGGCCTCCAGGCGGATCTCCACCGCCGCCGGGATGGCCGGGTGCACGAGGTGCAGCGCATCCTCCACCACCGCGCGCAGGTCCACCGGCTCGCGTCCGGCCGCCTCCTTGCGCGAGAAGGTCAGGAGTTGCTGCACCAGCCCCTTGGCGCGGTTGGCGGCGGTGGCGATCTGCGCCACGTCGTCGCGCGGCTCGCTGCCCTCCGGCAGGGCGTCGAGCGCCAGATGGCTGTAGCCGAGGATCACCGTGAGGATGTTGTTGAAGTCATGCGCGACGCCGCCGGCCAGCACCCCCACCGCCTGCATCTTCTGGGCGCGGCGGATGTGCTCCTCCGCCTGCCGGCGCTCGGTGATGTCCTCGGCGGTGGCGGCCAGGTTGACGACGCGGCCGTCGGCGTCGCGCATCGGCGATGCCTTCATGGCGATCCAGTAGACCCCGCCGTCCGGCCGGACGGCGGCGAACTCGCCCAGCCAGCGCTCGCCGGCCGACAGCGCCCGCCAGAGCGCGCCCAGCGTCTCGGCCACCGGCCCGCCGAAGCCGCGCACGAAGCCATCCAGGTCGGTCACCGCCGCCGCCGGCACGCCGGTCATGACGGTGAAGCGCGGGTTGACGTACCTCACGGTCCCGGCCACGTCCGTGATGACCACCGCCTGCGGGCTGTGCGCCATGGCGTGCAGCAGCAGGCGCAACGTCTCGTCTTCGGGGCGCGGGTCGGCGTCGGTCACGTCGAAGGCGTGGCTGACGCAGCGCTCCACCCCGTCGGGGCCGGTCCGCAGCACGGTGACCGTCTGCCACCACGCGACCCGGCCGTCCCGGCCGATCACCCGGTGGTCGGCGTGGCGCACGCGGCCGGCGCCACGGGTGCGGGCCCGCGCCACCTCGTCGAGGAAGCGCGCGCGGTCGTCCGGGTGCAGCACCTCGGCCAGCGATGCGGGGGCCAGCGACGCGGGCGGACCGCCGAGGACCGCCGCCACGCCGTCCGACACGGCGTCGAGCGGCAACCCGTCCGCATCGCGCCAGCGCAGCACGAGCAGGGCCTCATCGGCAACCGATGAACTGGTGGACGGCGCCACCCGCTGCATGCCTCAACTCCGGCGGTCATCACCACGGCGGCAACACTACCCCGCTTCGCCGCCGGGTTGAAGGGCCGGGAAAGCTCAGCGCGTCTTCACGAAGCGGGCGAACAGCGCGAGGCTGGCGGCAACCGTGGCGTTCAGCGACTCCACCGCGCCGGTGGTGGGGATCGACAGCCGCCGCGCCGGCAGGTCGGCCGGCACCCCCTGCCCCTCCTCGCCCAGCACGAGGCGCAGGTCCCGCGGCCAGTCCAGGTCCGACAGATCCTCGCCCCCGGCATCCAGCGCGAACAGCGGCCCCGCCGCCCGCGCCAGCGCCGGCCAGCGCGGGCCGCGCAGCAGCGTCAGCTCGAACTGCGCGTTGGAGGCGGCGCGCAGGCACTTGGGGTGGAAGGGGTGCGCCGACTCCTCCAGCAGGATCACCCGGCGCGCGCCGAAGGCGGCGGCGCTGCGCAGGAGCGCGCCCAGGTTGCTGGGGTCGCCCAGCGCGCAGACCAGCTCCAGCCCCTCCGGCGGGCGGGCGAGGTCGGCCGTGGGCATCTCCGGCACCGTGCCCACCAGCAGCGGAAAGCCGGTGCCGGACACGTCCAGGCGACGGAACAGGGCGGGCGCCACCTGCACCGGCTCCACCCCCGGCGGCAGCGCCCAGCCGTCGATCCACGCGGGGTCGGCGACCAGCACGGCGGCGAAGCGGTGCGGGTGGCGGGCCAGCGCCTCCGGCACGGTCTTCAGCCCGGCCAGCAGGAACCGCCCCTGCTTCTTCAGCCCACGGCTTTCCAGCAGCGACTCCCACAGCTTGAACTGCGGGTTCTGCGGGCTTTCGATCAGGCGCATGGTTCCACCCGGACCAGTCTCGACAAGGGCCGGCAGCAAAAGCCCCTCTCCCTTGACGAGGGCTTTGCGAGTATCCAGTCACCTTTTCAATTCCGTCATCCCCGCGAAGGCGGGGATCCAGGGAACCTTGCGAAGCCAAAGACTTGCAAGGTGCATGGATCCCCGCCTTCGCGGAGATGACGAGAAAAATGACGTTCGCAAAGCCCTCCCGACGGGGGAGGGGCTTCGAGATCCAGCCTGCCGCGGTCCCTATCACTCCTCCGCCGCCGCGTCCACCGTCGGCGGGCGCGGGGCGGCGGCGATCGGGGCGGCGAGCTGGGCGTCGACCACGGCGATGGCCGTCATGTTGACCAGCCCACGCACGGTGATCGACGGCGTCACGATGTGCGCCGGGCGCGCGGCGCCCAGCAGCATCGGCCCGACGTTCTGCGCGTCGCCCAGCACCTTCAGCATGTTGAAGGCGATGTTGGCGGCGTCCAGCGTCGGCATCACCAGCAGGTTGGCCTGCCCCTTCAGGCGCGAATCCGGCAGCACGCGGTGGCGGATCGCTTCAGACAGGGCGGCGTCGGCGTGCATCTCGCCGTCCGCCTCCAGTTCCGGGAATTCCTCCATCAGCAACTGGCAGGCGGCGCGCATCTTGCGCGCCGACGGCGTGTCGGCGCTGCCGAAGTTGGAGTGCGAGAGCAGCGCCACCTTGGGCTCGATGCCGAAGCGCCGCACCTCCTCCGCCGCCAGCCGCGCGACCTCGGCCACCTGTTCGGCGCTGGGGTCATGGGTGACGTAGGTGTCGCTCAGAAAATAGGTGCCCGACTCCAGGATCAGCAGGTTCATGGCGCCGGCGACCTTCACGCCCTTGCGCAGGCCGATCACGTCCATGACGTGGGCGAGGTAGTCGGCGTAACGCCCGGAGGTGCCGCAGATCAGCGCGTCCGCCTCGCCGCGCTTGACCATCAGCGCGCCGAACACGGCGGGCTGCGTGCGCACCACGTTGACCGCGTGCATCGGCGACACGCCGCGCCGGCCCATCAGGCGCCGGTAGACCTCGGCGTAATTGTGGTAGCGCAGGTCGCGGATGATCTCGATCACCTCCACGTCCTTGCCGGGCTCCAGGCGCAGGCCGAGTTCGGCGATGGAGCGCGCGATCACCTCGTGCCGGCCGATCAGGACGGGGTGGGCGATGCCCTCGTCCACGGCGGTCTGCGCGGCGCGCAGCACGCGCTCGTCCTCGCCCTCGGCGTAGACGACGCGCTTGGGCGCCTGCTTGGCGCGCAGCATCATCGGCCGCATGACGAGGCCGGAGCGGAACACGTACTGCCCCAGCTGGTCCCGGTAGGCGCGGAAGTCCTGGATCGGCCGCGTCGCCACGCCGCTGTCCATGGCCGCCTTGGCGACAGCCGACGACACCTCGATGATGAGGCGCGGGTCGAACGGCTTTGGCAGGATGTAGGCCGGGCCGAAGCGCAGGTCCGCGCTGGTGTAGGCGGCGGCCACCACGTCCGACGGTTCGGCCCGCGCGAGGTTCGCCACGGCGTGCGTGGCGGCGATCTTCATCGCCTCGTTCACCGTCGTGGCGCCGACGTCCAAGGCACCACGGAAGATGAACGGGAAGCACAGCACGTTGTTGACCTGGTTCGGGAAGTCCGACCGGCCGGTGGCGATGATGGCGTCGGGCCGCGCCTCGCGCGCCAGATCCGGCATGATCTCCGGCTCCGGGTTGGCGAGCGCCAGGATGAGCGGCCGGTCGGCCATGCGCTTGACCATGTCCGGCGTCAGCACCCTGGGCCCGGACAGGCCGAGGAACAGGTCGGCGCCGTCGATCACCTCGTCCAGCGTGCGCGCGGTGGTGTCCTTGGCGTAGGCGGCCTTGTAGGTGTTCATCTCCTCGTTGCGGTCCTGGTAGACGACGCCCACCCGATCCACCAGCCAGACGTTCTCGCGCCGGATGCCCAGGCCGACCAGCAGGTCCAGGCAGGCGATGCCCGCCGCCCCGCCGCCGGTGGAGACCACCTTGACCGACCCCATGTCCTTGCCGACCAGCTTCAGCGCGTTCAGCACGGCGGCGCCCACCACGATGGCGGTGCCGTGCTGGTCGTCGTGGAAGACGGGGATCTTCATGCGCTCGCGGCAGCGCTGCTCCACCTCGAAGCAGGCGGGGGCGGCGATGTCTTCCAGGTTGATGGCGCCGAAGGTCGGCTCCAGCCGCACGATGGTGTCGACCAGCGCGTCGACGTCGTTCTCGTTCAGCTCGATGTCGAAGCAGTCGAGCCCGGCGAACTTCTTGAAGAGGACGGCCTTGCCCTCCATCACCGGCTTGGCGGCGAGCGGGCCGATGTTGCCGAGGCCGAGCACGGCGGTGCCGTTGGTGACCACCGCCACGAGGTTCGCGCGCGCCGTGAGTTCGGCCGCCTGCGCCGGGTCCCTGGCGATGGCCATGCTGGCCGCCGCCACGCCGGGCGAATAGGCGAGCGCCAGATCGCGCTGGTTGGCCATCGGCTTGGTGGCGACGACGGCGAGCTTCCCCGGCTTGGGATACCGGTGGTAGTCCAGCGCGAGCTTGTCGAAATCCTCGGACATGCGCGTCCTCCGCAATTAACTTGTTTTCGGTTAACTGAGCTTCGGTCGCTCAACCGTTGTTGGGTTTATAGCGCATTCCGGGCGCCCCGCACAGCCGCC
>DASWVP010000077.1:0-15178 GCA_036401175.1 Azospirillum sp.
TTGATGGTGTCGGCCCCGCCGCCGCCGGCGAAGACGAACTGGTCGGCGCCGGCGCCGCCGGCCAGCGTGTCGTTGCCCAGGTTGCCGTTCAGCACGTCGTCGCCCAGGTTGCCGGCGATGAAATCGTCGCCCTGGCCGCCGCAGACGCTGTCGTCGCCCTGGCCGCCGCAGATCGTGTCGCTGGCCATGGTGCCGTCCAGCGCGTCGTTGGCCATGTTGCCGTAGATCACGTCGGCGTCCTGGCCGCCGAACACGGTGTCAGCATCCTGCCCGCCGAACATCGTGTCCGTGCCCTGGTTGCCGTACAGGACGTCGCTGCCCTGGTTGCCGTACAGCACGTCGTCGCCCAGCCCGGCGGTCACGCTGTCGTTGCCGGCGTCGCCGTAGAGGATGTCGGCGGCGGCGCTGCCGGTGAGCACGTCGTCGGCCGGCGAGCCCTGCACCGCCTCCGGTGCGCTCGGCAGGGTGGGTTCGGCCGGCGGCGTCGGCGTCGAACCGCCACCACCGCCACCACCGCCCCCGCCACCACCGCCCCCGCCACCGGAGTCGCCGCCGCTGGAGCCTCCGCCCCCGCCCGTGCCGCTGCTTGCGCTGTCGTCGTTGCGGATGGTGCCCGGCGCCGTGGCCGTCGCCAGGGTGGCGCCCGTCGGGTTGGACAGGGTGACGGTGAAGCCCTCGTCGTTCTCCACCGTGGCGTCGCCGGCCACGGCCAGGGTGATCACCTTCGACGCCTCGCCGTCGGCGAAGGAGACGCTGCCGGCCGGCAGCGCGCCGCCGAAGTCGTCGCCCGACACCGACGAACCGCTCACCGCGTAGTCCACCGCCGCCGCGCCCGTCGCGGCGCTGCGGGTGACGGTGAAGGTGAAGGGCGTGGTGCCGCCGTTGCCTTCCAGCCGGTCGGCGTCGGTCGCGGCGATGGACAGCGTCGTGGGCGGCGGCGGCGGCGCACTGGCGGCCTGCACCGTGATGTTGGTGCCGTTGAGGGCGAAGCGCGAGGCGGCGAAGGCGCCCTCGATGGTGACGGTGGCGTCGGCGCCGGCCACGCTGTCCAGGCCGATGTGCAGCACGGTGTTGCCGCCCACCGCCTCGACCTGCACCTCGTTGGCGCCGGCGGTGGCACCGTTGCCGCTGGTGGCGGTGCCGGACAAGGTGAAGCCGGTGACGTGGAACACGTCGCCGTTGGCGACCCCGCCCAGCGCGGTGAAGCCGCCCGCCTGCGCGGCGGTCAGCGTCACGTCGTGCGGGCCGGTGCCGGACAGCTCCAGGCGCTCCACGCCGGCCAGCGTCATGGCGGACAGGTCGACCGCGGTGCCGGTGGCGATCTCCAGCGTGTCGCTGCCGGCGCCGCCGTCGAAGCTGACCGACCCGGCGTCCGCCGCCGTGTTGATGATGTAGCGGTCGTCGCCGGCTCCGCCGGTCAGGATGTCGGCCCCGGTGAACACGCCGTGGTCGCCGGCCAGGAAGACGTCGTTGCCGTCGCCGCCGGCCATGGTGTCGTCGTCCCAGTCGCCGACGAGCGTGTCGTTGCCGGCGTCGCCGTACAGCACGTCGGCGCCGCCGTCGCCCTGCACCCAGTCGTCGCCGTCGTCGCCGTGCGCCAGATCGTTGTCGGCGCGGCCGTACAGGTCGTCGTCGCCGATACCGCCGTACAGCGTGTCGTCGCCGTCGCCGCTTTCCAGCGTGTCGTTGCCGGCGTCGCCGTATTCCACGTCGTTGCCGGCGTGGCCCCAGAACCAGTTGTCGCCGGCATCGCCGCGCAGCGTGTCGTCGAAGTTGCTGGAAACGACGCGCTCGATGTTGGTCAGGACGTCGCCCGCCGCGTCGCCGGTGTTGTTCGCCGGGGTGGTCAGGTCCACGATGATGCCCGCCGTGGCGGTGTCGTAGGTGACCACGTCGAAGCCGTCGCCGCCGTCGATGGTGTCGGCGCCCGGGCCGCCGTCCATGGTGTCGCCGTCGCCGCCGCCCATGATGACGTCGTTGCCGGCCAGACCGGAGATGCTGTCGTCACCCTCGAAGCCGGAGATGCTGTCGGCGCCGGCCGTGCCGGTCAGGGCGTCGGCGGCCGTCGTGCCGGTGATCTCGCCCAGCAGGTGCGGCCATGCCTCGTGCCCGACGAACGGGGCGGACAGATGCACCGGGCCGGTGCGGGTGTCCAGTTGCCAGGTACCGCCCAGCGCGACGTGGCCGACCGGCCGCGACGACCCGGCGACGCTGGCGCCGGTGGCGTAGGCGAGGCGTTTCAGGAAGGCTTGGCCGGCGTTGCCCTCGGCGACGCGGCAGCCGTGGATCTGGATTTCCGTGCCGGGCGCCGCCGGCCAATGGCGGTCGAGCAGCGACGCCGCGTCGATCGGGGTGGAACCCAGGCGCACGCGGCCGGGCTCGCCGTGCGCCAGAAGATGCACCGCCGCCGGCCGGTCGGCGAGGGCCGCCGCCAGGACGCCGTGCGCATCCGTCTGGTCGGAAACCAGCACCACCCGCACGTCCCTGCACCGACGCTCCAACAGGAATGCCAGATCCTGGAGGCCGGAATCCGCAATGAGAACCTCGTGCACCGTTCTACCCCTCCTTGGACGTCAGGGAACGCCGCCGCGCGCAATGCTGGGGTGACGGCCGAAAGATCGGGCCGCCTCGGCAACGCCTGCTGACAATGGAATGCTTCGGACGGGCTTAATGTGCGGCGCAAATACGAAATCGTAAAATCAAAATGCGTAGTATACTCCGCCCGGTTCAGCGGGGCGCCACCTTGGATGAGGAGTGGAATGGCCGCGTTGTTGGGTATTGATAAGAGTACGTCGCGTGATCAGAGGCGTTATGTTGGAAGTAATGTTTGTGGATTACCGATTTTGGGGCGCGACCAACGCGCGGGCATGAAAAAAGGGCGCGGCCCCGTGCGGGGGCCGCGCCCTTGTCAGGCGTGCCGGATGGGCGTCCGGTCAGACGTTGAAGCGGAAGTGGAAGACGTCGCCGTCCTGGACGACGTACTCCTTGCCTTCCTGCCGCATCTTGCCGGCATCCTTGGCGCCCTGCTCGCCGCCGAGATTGACGAAGCTGTCGTAATCGATGGTCTCGGCGCGGATGAAGCCGCGCTCGAAATCGGTGTGGATGACGCCGGCCGCCTCGGGCGCCTTGGCGCCGCGGCGCACGGTCCAGGCGCGCGCCTCCTTGGGACCGACGGTGAAGAAGGTGATCAGGTCGAGCAGCGTGAAGCCGGCGCGGATCAGCCGGTTCAGGCCGGTTTCCTCCAGGCCCATGGAGCCCAGGAACTCCGCCTTCTCCTCCGGGTCGGAGAGCTGCGCCACCTCGGACTCGATGGCGGCGGAGATGACGACCATGCCGGCGTTCTCCGCCTTGGCCTTCGCGGCGACCAGCTCGGAAAACTTGTTGCCGCTGGCGGCCGAGGCCTCCTCGACGTTGCAGACGTACAGCACGGGCTTGGCGGTCAGCAGCATGAACTGCTTGAAGACCGGCTTCTCCTCCTCGCTCACCTCGACCACGCGGGCGGGGCGGCCGTCCTGGAGCACCGCGAGGGCGCGTTCCATCAGGTCGGCCTTGATCTTGGAATCCTTGTCGCCGCCCTTGGCCTTCTTCTGAAGGCTGGTGAGCTGGCGCTCCAGGCTTTCCATGTCGGCGAGCATCAGCTCGGTCTCGACCACCTCGGCGTCGCGGATCGGGTTGACGTCGCCCTCGACGTGGGTGATGTCGTCATCGACGAAGCAGCGCAGCACGTGGACGATGGCGTCCACCTCGCGGATGTTCGCCAGGAACTGGTTGCCCAGCCCTTCGCCCTTGGACGCGCCGCGGATCAGCCCGGCGATGTCGACGAACTCGAGCTGCGTCGGGACGATCTTCTGCGACTTGGCAACCCGGGCCAGATTGTCCAGGCGCGGGTCGGGCACGCCGACGCGGCCGACGTTCGGCTCCTTGGTGCAGAAGGGGAAGTTGGCCGCCTCCGCCGCCTGGGTGGCGGTGAGCGCGTTGAACAGGGTCGACTTGCCGACGTTCGGCAGGTCGACGATGCCGCAATTGAAACCCATGGGGTGCTTCTTCGATTCGTCTAGGTCCCGGACTGGCGCTTTATCCTACGCCCCGCCGAAAAAGGCAAACGGCACGTTGGGGGCTGAAGGCGGTGATTGGCCGGCGGGCATTGAAATACGCATCGGGTGATGCCATTTTTCGTGCTTTCAAGGAGAGTGTCCCCATGCGCACCACGCTCGCGCTCGACGATGATCTGGTTGCCAAGGCGCAGTCCTTCACCGGTCTGACGGAGAAGACGGCGCTGGTGCGCGAAGCGCTGAAGGCGCTGATCGAGCGCGAGAGCGCGCGACGGCTGGCCCGCTTGGGCGGAAGCGAGCCCGACGTGGAAGCGGCACCCCGGCGGCGGCCCGACCCGGCATGATCCTGGTCGACAGTTCGGTCTGGATCGATCACCTGCGCGGCGGTGAGCCAGCCCTGGCACGCCTGCTGGAAGGCGGGCGCGTGCTGGCGCACCCGTTCGTGATCGGCGAGTTGGCCTTGGGCAGCCTGCGGCAACGCGACGTCATCCTGGGCGCGCTGCGGGATCTGCCGCGGGCCATCGAGGCCAGCGATGACGAGGTGCTTCGCTTCGTCGGCGAGAACGCCCTGTTCGGGCTTGGCATCGGCTATGTCGACGCCCATTTGCTGGCCGCCGTGACGCTCACGCCGGGCTCGTCCCTGTGGACGCGCGACAAGCGGCTGCACGCGGTCGTCGAGCGCTTCGGTCTCGCAGCCAAGGTGGCCGGCGCTCCGAACGCGACCTGAAGCCGATGTGCCCGTCCGCAGGGCCGGGGCGATCCGCCTGCCGACGCCGGCCATTGCCGTGGACGCTCATTGCGAGCAGGGTTGGACCGCGATCGGATAGGCGGAGAAGCGCCCGTCGTCGGACAGCATGAGCAGCCCTTCGGACGATGCCTGCGCGATCAGCAAACGGTCGAACGGGTCGCGGTGGTGCATCGGCAGCCATAGTGTTTCAAGAATGTGTTCCGCTTGCAGGGCCAGAGAAGAAAAGCCGTTTTGTTCGATGCTGTGAAACAGCTCGGCAACATCGGCCTCCAGCTTGCCGATCCCGACCTTGATGGCGATTTCCCAAAGGCTGACGAAGCTGACGAATATCTCGTTGACCGGATCGGCGATGACAGCGCGGGCGGTCGCGCCGAGACGCGGATCATCGCCCTCCCGCTACAGAAGGGCGTGGCTGTCGAGCAAGACCCTCATGGCCGGTGAATGTTCGGATCGATCGGCGCCTCGATGGCCTCGATGACCTCCTCGGGCGTTTCATCGAAGTCTGGAGCCATGCGAATCCGGCCGGCCATACGGCCGGGCGTGCGTGCGGGTCTGGGCGGAACGGGTGTGTCGATGCGTGACAGCGCGGCCACCACGCGGTCACCGTCCTTGACCAGCACGGTCTCCCCGACCGGCAGGTGCTGGACGTAATCGGCCAGGGCTGGCGACATGGTGGCGATGTCGACGATCTTGTTCATGCGTGCGGCCTGCGTTGCGGACCAAGCTTAGATGGACGTTTCCGCCCTGTCCATCAACGCCGCGTCACGTCCCCGCCGTCCGCATCACTTCATCGACGGCATCGCCAGCGTGACCTTGTTCATGAAATTCTCGGGCTGGCCCTGCACCAGCAGGGGGAAGGCGTCGGCGCAGGCGTCGATCAGCGGCTCCAGCCAGACCTGATCGGCCTTGGCGAAGTCGTGCAGCACGTAGTTGGACACCTGGTTCTTGTCGCCCGGATGGCCGATGCCCAGCCGCACCCGCCAGTACTCCTTGCCGATGTGGGCGTCCATCGAGCGCAGGCCGTTGTGGCCGCCGTGCCCGCCGCCCTTCTTGACGCGGATGCGGCCGGGCAGCAGGTCGAGATCGTCGTGCACGACGACGACCTGCTCGGGCTTCATCTTGAAGAACTGCAGCGCCGCGCCCACCGACTGGCCGGACAGGTTCATGAAGGTGAGCGGTTCGAGCGCCAGCACCTTTTCGCCGCCGACGGTGCCCTCGGCGGTCTGCCCCTGGAAGCGCTTGCGCCAGGGGGAAAAGCCATGGCGGCGGGCGATCGCCTCCACCACCATGAAGCCGATGTTGTGCCGGTTGCGCGCGTACTCCGCGCCCGGATTGCCGAGGCCGACCAGCAGCATGGGGTGTTCGCCCTGTGAGGGGGAGTGCGAGGGGGCCGCAGCCCCCTCGCGAACCCGATCAGGAGGCGGCGGCCTCACCCTCGGCGGCTTCGGACTTCAGGCCCGACGGCGCGGCGATGGTGGCGATGGTGAAGTCGCGGTCGATGGTCGGCTTGACGCCTTCCGGCAGCGTGACCGACGACACGTGGATCGAGTCGCCGACGTCGAAGCCCTCGGTGCTCACCGTGATGTGCTCCGGGATGTTGTCGGCGGCGCAGGTGACCTCGATCTCGTGGCGGACGATGTTCAGCACGCCACCCTTCTTCAGGCCCGGCGACTTCTCCTGGTTCACGAACTCGACCGGGATCTCGACGGTGATCCGGGTGTCGCCGCTGACGCGCAGGAAGTCGATGTGCAGCGCGTTGTCGGTCACCGGGTGGAACTGCACGTCGCGCGGCAGCACGCGGTGCGTCGCACCGTCGACGGTGACGTCGAACAGGTGGGTGAAGAAGCCGGGCTGGTGCAGGATGCGGTCGAACGCCCGCTTCTCCAGCGAAATCATGATGGGCGTCTGCTTGCCACCGTAGATCACGGCGGGAATGCGGCCGTCGCGGCGGGTCTGGCGGGCGGTCCCCTTGCCGGCCCGGCCGCGCGCCTCGGCGGCGAGCGCGATAACCTGAGTCATGGTGTTCTCCTCAAACGAAAAGGGCGCCAGCCTCCAGGGGTGCTGACGCGTTGAGCGCGCTGTGTATCCGCGCGCGGCGGTGGCGTCAAGGGGAGTCGTCCGGCGCACGAAAAACCCCTCCGCCGCGGGGGCGGCGGAGGGGTTGGATCGTGATGGAACCGGCCTTACGAAAACAGGCTGGAGACCGAGCGCTCCTCGCTGATGCGCATGATCGCCTCGGCGATCAGCGGGGCGATGGTGAGCTGGCGGACGTTGCGGCTGACGCGCACGGCCTCGGTGGCCTGGATGCTGTCGGTGGTGACCATCATGTCGATGGGGGCCACGGCGATGCGGGCGACGGCGCCGCCGGACAGCACGCCGTGCGTGACGTAGGCGCCGACCGACTTGGCCCCGGCGTTCATCAGCGCGACCGCGGCGTTGCACAGCGTGCCGCCGGAATCGACGATGTCGTCCACCAGGATGCAGCGCCGCCCCTCGACGTCGCCGATGATGTTCATCACCTCCGACACGCCGGCGCGTTCACGGCGCTTGTCGATGATGGCGAGGTCGGCTTCCAGGCGCTTGGCGAGCGAGCGGGCGCGCACCACGCCGCCGACGTCGGGCGACACCACGGTGATCTCGTCGGTCGAGCCGAAGGCCTCCTTGATGTCCTTCTCGAACACCGGGGCGGCCATCAGGTTGTCCAGCGGGATGTCGAAGAAGCCCTGGATCTGGCCGGCGTGCAGGTCCATGGTCAGCACGCGGTTGGCGCCGGCCATGGTGACCAGATTGGCGACCAGCTTGGCCGAGATCGGCGTGCGCGGGCCGGTCTTGCGATCCTGCCGGGCGTAGCCGTAATAGGGGATCACCGCCGTGATGCGCCGGGCCGATCCGCGCCGCAGGGCGTCGATCGTGACCAGCAGCTCCATCAGGTTGTCGTTCGCCGGGAACGAGGTCGACTGGATGACGAAGACATCCTCGCCGCGCACGTTCTCCAGGATCTCGACGAACACTTCCATGTCCGAAAAGCGCCGGATGCTCGCCTTGGTCAGCGGCACACCGAGACATGTGGAGATGGCCTCGGCCAGCGGACGGTTGCTGTTGCCGGCAAGCACCTTCATAGCGGTCGGCTCTCTTGTGAAGGGAATACGCCCGGGGTTCGGCGACTGGTCACACCAGACGCCCCCTCGAAAACGGGGCGGACCATAACAAAGGGTCCGCCCCCTGTAAACGTCCTATGACGCCGGGAACAACAGCGGATCGCCACGCCTGTTGCATGGCTGCCGCGCGCGCCATCACCCCTGGAGAACGATGGCCGACAGGCCGCGGCCATAGTCCGTCTCGCCGCGCAGGCAGGCGCGGCGGTAGCTGAAGAAGCGGTCCTCCTCGGCCACCGTGTCGTGCGGGCAGCGCTGCACCAGTTCCACCCCGTGCGCGGCCAGCCGCTGGGCGACGTAGCCGCCGAGGTCGAACAGGAAGTGGCCGGGCTTGCGCGCCGGGGCGAAGAAGTCGCCGTTCTCCGCGCTCTCCTCCAGGAAGGGGGTGGGGAACTCCGGCCCCACCTCGTAGGAGCGCTGGGCGATGCACGGGCCGACGGCGGCGACGATGCGGTCGCGCCGCGCCCCCAGCTCGACCATGCGCTCCACGGTGGCTTCCAGCACGCCGCCCCTGGCGCCCTTCCAGCCGGCGTGCGCGGCGCCGACGACGCGGGCCTTCTCGTCGGCGAACAGCACCGGCGCGCAGTCGGCGGTGAGGATGCCCAGCGCGATGCCCGGCACGCGGGTGACCAGCGCGTCGGCCTGCGGCGCCTTGTCGGGGGTCCACGGCTGCTCCACCACCACGCAGGTCGGGCTGTGGACCTGATAGCAGGTGGTCAGCCGGTCGGCGGCGAGGTCGAGGCGCGCCATGGCGCGCGCCCGGTTCTCGACGACCGCCGCCGGCGCGTCGCCCGAGCCCAGGCCGCAGTTGAGCGAGCCGTAGATGCCCTGCGACACGCCGCCGGTGCGGGTGAAGAAAGCGTGGCGGATGTCGCCGATCTCGTTGAGTGCGCCGAGCGTGATCACGGGAATGCCGGTCCTGTGGAGGAATGGGTCAGTCTTCGAACCCCGCCGGGGCGCCCAGGCCGGGCGCCGTCAGGGCGATGGCCTTGAACAGAGTGCCCATCTGATCGGGCGCGATCAAGCGGGCGAGTGCCGTGTCGATGTCGGCGGCCTGCCGCGGACTGGCGGTGCGCTTCAGCACCGCGGCGCGCTGCTCGATGCCCAGGCGTTGCAGCAGGTCGCCCTGGTCCACCGGGCCGAAGGCGTCGGCGCCGGCCTCGCGCGCGGCGGCGGCGAGGCTGGCGAAGTCCACGTGCGCCGTCAGATCGGCCATGCCGGGCGCCTCCAGCACCGGGGCGTAGGCGTGTTTGCGCACCGCCTGCACGGTGTCGCCCACCGCCGGCCCGTGCGCGTAGCCGTAATCGATGACCAGCGCCGCGCCGCCCTGTGCCGTCAGCCGCTGGCCCAGCGCGCGGGCGACCGCCTGGCTGGCCGGCGACACCTCCACCACGCTGCCCACCTGCGCGTCGCGCAGGCGTTCCGGCACCAGCGAGGCGCCGGGGCTGCCGAACGCCTCCAGCACGAAGCGAAAGCGCGGCTCCTCGCCGTCGGGCGTGTCGGGATCGATGTCGACCAGCCGCTCGGTCCAGCCGTGCGGCGCCTTCTGGATCTGGCGCACGGGTAGGGCGTCGAAGAACTCGTTGGCGATGACCAGCGCCGGCCCCTCGGGCACGTCCTCCAGCCGGTCGTGCCACGCCGCGTCCCTGCCGGCGAGAGTGGCCTTCTGGCGGGCGCGCAGCGTCGGGCTGGTCTCCACCATGTGCACGCGGATGGCGTCGCGGAACGGCGGAAGGATGGATGCCGCGCGCAGCGCATCGGCCATCAGCGTGCCGCGCCCCGGCCCCAGCTCGACCAGGTTGATTTCGGCGGGCATGCCCAGGCGCTGCCACGTGTCGGCGCACCACAGGCCGATCAGCTCGCCGAACATCTGGCTGATTTCCGGCGCGGTGGTGAAGTCGCCCTGCGTGCCGAACGGGTCCTGGCGCATGTAATAGCCCAGGCGCGGGTGCCCCAGCGCCTCCGCCATGAAGGCGGCCACGGTGATCGGCCCCTCGTGCGCGATGCGCCGGGCGAGCGCGCGGGCCAGCGTGTCGGCGACAGGTCCGGTCATGCCGGCACCGCCCGCCGCGCGCGCAGCGCCAGCCACAGCCCGACCAGCACCATGGGGATGGACAGAAGCTGCCCCATGGTGGCGCCGCCCCACAGGAAGCCCAGCTGCGGGTCCGGCTCGCGGAAAAATTCGACGATGATGCGCGACAGGCCATAGCCGGCGAGGAACACGCCCGACACCACGCCCGGCCGTTCCCGCACCGCCGGCAGGCGCACGATGACCGCCAGCACGACGAACAGCACCGCCCCCTCCAGCGCCGCCTCGTAGAGCTGGCTGGGGTGGCGGGGCACCTGCTGCGGGTCGCGCGGGAAGACCATGGCCCACGGCACGTCGGGCGCCGGCCGGCCGTACAGCTCGCCGTTGATGAAGTTGGCGATGCGGCCGAAGAACAGCCCGATGGGCACCGCCGCGCAGATCAGGTCGGCGAAGGCGAAGGGCGAGAGGCCGCGCTTCCACGCGAACAGCAGGATCGCCAGCACGACGCCCAGCATGCCGCCGTGGAACGACATGCCGCCCTGCCAGACGTACAGCGCCTCCATCGGGTGCTGGGCGTAATAGGGCAGGTTGTAGAACAGCACATAGCCCAGCCGTCCGCCCAGGATGACGCCGATCACCGCCCAGGTCAGGAAATCGTCATAGTCCTCCGGCGCCGGGCGTCCGCCGGGGCTGTTTTTGGCAAGCGCCATGCAATAGCGCCAGCCCAGCAGGAACCCCGCCAGATAGGCCAGCGCGTACCACCGCACGACCAGCGGCCCGGCCTCGAAGGCGACGGGGTCGATGGCGGGGAAGGTCAGGGCGAGCATCGCCGTCTCAGCGGTACGGGTCGGGCTGGGTGAGGAAGTCCCGCACGTAACGGCGCACGCCCTCCTCCAGCTCGGTGAAGGGGTGGGTGAAGCCGGCGGCGCGCAGGCGTCCGGTGCTGGCCTGGGTGAAGTACTGGTACTTGTCGCGCAACTGTTCGGGCATGTCGATGTACTCGATGCGCGGGTCCATCCCCAGCGCGGCGAAGGTCGCCTCGGCGAGGTCCTTGAAGCTGCGGGCCTTGCCGGTGCCGACGTTGAACAGGCCGGACACCTCGGGCGTGTCGAGCAGCCACAGCATGACGGCCACGCAATCGTCCACATGGATGAAGTCGCGCGCCTGCCCGCCGTCGGCGCAGCCGGCGCGGTGCGACTTGAACAGCCGCGCCGGCTGCCCGGCCGCCAGGGCCGGGTGCAGCTTGGCGACGACGCTCATCATGTCGCCCTTGTGCCGCTCGTTGGGGCCGTAGACGTTGAAGAACTTCAGCCCGGCCCACTGCGGCGGCGCCGGTTCGCCGTTCAGCACGGCGCGGGCGACGTACCGGTCGAACAGGTGCTTGGACCAGCCATAGGGGTTGAGCGGGCGCAGCGCCGCCAGCGCCTCCACCGACCCGTCGTCGTCGAACCCCGCCGTCCCGTCGCCGTAGGTGGCGGCCGACGAGGCGTAGATGAAGCGCGCGCCGCGCCACGCGCACCAGCGCCACAGCTCCATGGACAGCGCCACGTTGTTGGCGACGATCTTGTCGACGTCGCGCTCGGTGGTGGCGGAGATGGCGCCCATGTGGAAGACCACGTCCACCTCGGCGGCGTGCTGGTCGAGGAAAGGCAGGACGTCGTCCGGCCGCACCAGGGCCTTCAGCTCGCGCTTGGCGAGGTTGCGCCACTTGTCGCCGTCGCGGAAGCGGTCGGCGACGGCGATGTCGGTGATGCCGCGCCCGGCCAGCCCCGCCACGAGGTTCGACCCGATGAATCCGGCCCCGCCGGTGACCACGATCATGCGCTGCAACCCCGCGTGAACCGACCCTCGGCCCTTATAGGGTGCGGATCGCGCAGCCGCAAGGCGCCCGGACCTGGGAAACCTCTGGAGACACGGATGAACACGGATGCCCGAGGCGCGGGCCACGGATGAACACGGATTATTTTCTATCCGTGTTCATCCGTAAAAATCCGTGTTCATCCGTGTCTCCACTTTCTTCGTCTCCCGCCGGGGGAGCGGCGCACTTCGCCGCAGGGGGGCCGCCTTGACCGGCGGGGGCGTGGCGGCGCATGCTCGGGCTTATTGCGGCGGAATGACCGTTTCATGACCAAGACGTCCGGGCCACGGGTCCAAGTCCAGCGCGTGCAGTTGCGCGCCACGCCGGCGCAGCGCCGGGTTATCCGGCAGGCGGCGGTTTCGGCCGGCAAGTCGATGAACGCCTTCGTGCTCGACAGCGCCTGCGCGGCGGCCTATCAGATGCTGGCCGACCGGCCCGACTTCCTGATGGACGATCCCGATTGGGAGCACTTCCTCGACCTGCTGGGCCAGCCGGCGGGGGAGAAGGACTGCCTGAAGGCGCTTCTGGCCGAGCCGACGTGACCATTCCGCGCGGGGCGGCGTTGAATCGGGGCGGCGGGCGTCCCATAATGCCAATCGGCCCTTTGGATCGGCCCCTAAGAATCGGATGCGAATCGATGCAGGTTGACAACAAGCTTCTCGACGACCTTGCCCGCGTGGCCGGCGGCGCGCTCGGCGCGCTGTCGAACCTGCGCGAGGAGGCGGAGGCGCAGATGCGCCAGCAGTTCGAGCGGATCCTCTCGCGCATGGACGTCGTCTCGCGCGAGGAGTTCGACGCGGTCCGCGCCGTCGCGGCCAAGGCCCGCGAAGAGCAGGAGACGCTGGGCGAGCGCGTCACCTCGCTGGAGGCCACCGTCGCCACCCTGGTGGCCCAGATGCAGCTTCTGCACGAGGATGCGGCCCCGCGCCGCCGGGCGGCGCACGGCCAAGGCCCGGCCCACGACGCGCCGACCGGGGCGTGACGGCTGCCCGTCCCGCGCGAACCGTCGCAACACTTTGCACCACGGCGGCGTCGAAAGCTGTTGCGCCGACGCCTGCCTTTTGGCAGGTTGCCTTGAATAGTAGCCCCTGGGTCGCAAGACACAACATCTCGGGGCGTCGTCCCGGGAACCTGGGGATCGGTGCCGTCCACCGCGCCTTCAGAGGAGGACGCTAGACATGTCGGCTGTAGCCGTCGACACGCGCAAGACCATCCACAATCCCCTGGACATCGTCGAGGAGATCGTCACCGCCAACGAGTGGCCGTTCGAACGGTCCAGCGAGGACGAGCTGATCGTCGAAATCGGGGGGCGGTGGTGCGACTACCGCCTGTACTTCGTCTGGCAGCAGGACGTCAGCGCGATGCAGTTCTCCTGCCAGTTCGACATGAAGGTGCAGGCCAACCGGCGCGACGCGGTGTCCGGCCTGCTGGCCGAGGTGAACTCGCGCCTCTGGCTCGGCCATTTCGACGTCTGCAGCGAGGAGCACACCCCGATGTTCCGCCAGACGACCCTGCTGCGCGGTTCGCGCGGGGCCACGGTGGAACAGCTGGAAGACCTCGTGGAGATCGCGCTGTCGGAGTGCGAGCGCTTCTACCCCGCCTTCCAGTTCGTCATCTGGGGCGGCAAGTCGCCCGCCGAGGCGGTGTCCGCCGCCATTCTCGACACCATGGGCGAGGCGTGAGCGCGATGGCCGGTTCCCTGCTTCTCGTCGGTTGCGGCAAGATGGGCGGTGCGCTGCTCGACGGCTGGTTGAAGGCCGGCACCATGGATCGCATCGTGGTGGTGGAGCCGTCGGGCGTGCCGCCCTTCGCCCGGCCGCCGCAGGTCGTCACCGCCGCCGGCCCGCACGACCTGCCGGCCGGCTTCGTGCCGGACGTCGTGGTGCTGGCGGTCAAGCCGCAGGTGATGGACCAGGTGGTGCCGGCCTACACCGGGCTGGTGCGGCCGCAGACGGTGTTCCTCTCCATCGCCGCCGGCAAGCCGGTGGGCTATTTCGAGCGGCGCCTGGGCGCCGGGGCCGCGATCGTCCGCGCCATGCCGAACACCCCGGCGGCGGTCGGGCGCGGCATCACCGTGTGCGTCGCCAACGCCGCCGTCGCCAAGCCGCAGG
The DNA here is from genome assembly GCA_036401175.1 of Azospirillum sp. Lineage (GTDB taxonomy): Bacteria > Pseudomonadota > Alphaproteobacteria > Azospirillales > Azospirillaceae > Azospirillum. The sequence continues at coordinate 13,954 of DASWVP010000077.1, forward strand.
CCGATCTGTGCGACGCGCTGCTGCGCGCCGTCGGCGACGTCGCCTGGATCGACGACGAATCGTGGATGGACGCGGTGACCGCGGTGTCCGGCAGCGGCCCGGCCTACGTCTTCCTGCTGGTCGAGGCGCTGGCCAAGGCCGGCGAGGCGGCGGGCCTGTCCCCCGGCCTCGCGCAGACGCTGGCGCGCGCCACCGTGTCCGGCTCGGGCGAGCTGCTGCGCCAGTCCTCCGCCCCCGCCGCGCAGCTGCGCGAGGCGGTGACCAGCCCCAACGGCACGACGCAGGCGGCGCTGAACGTCCTGATGGCGCCCGGCGCCCTGGAATCGCTGCTGATCCGGGCCGTCGCGGCCGCCACCCAGCGCTCCAGGGAACTGGCGGAATAACCCTCTCCCGCCCCGGGAGAGGGTGGCCGCGCAGCGGCCGGGTGAGGGTGCCGCCCAGGATCAACGCCCTCTCCGCGCCGGGACCTCCGCCCCAACCCTCCCCCGGGGCGGAGGAGGGAGCTTGAGGAACACCCCATGACCAATCTCAGCCCGTCCGCCCAACGCGTGCAGGAGGTGTTGGACGCCATCGGCCTCGGCCACGTGGTGGTCGAGCGCGAGTCGAGCACCCGCACCTCCGAGGACGCGGCGGCCGCCATCGGCTGCACGGTGGCGCAGATCGCCAAATCGCTGATCTTCCGCGCCAAACAGAGCGGCCGGCCGGTTCTGGTGGTCGCCAGCGGCGCCAACCGCGTCGACGAGAAGGCGGTGGGCGCCCTGATCGGCGAGAAGATCGAGCGCGCCGACGCCGACTTCGTGCGCGACCGGACCGGCTACGCCATCGGCGGCGTTCCCCCCATCGGCCACGCCGAGCCGCCGCTGGTGCTGATCGACGAGGACCTGCTGGCCCTGGACACCATCTGGGCCGCCGCCGGCACGCCGAACGCGGTGTTCCGCCTCACCCCCGACCAGTTGGTCGGCATGACCGGCGGGCAAGTGGCGGCGGTGCGGAAGGCCGGCTGACCGCCCCCCTCTGGCGCAACCGCCGGGGCCGTCCCAGATTGCTGTGCGTCGTCCGTTCAACCCGGAGTGCCGCGCGTGGACCCCAGCGAAGAGACCGACCAGCGCATCGTCGCCGCCGCCATGGCCCTGGCGGCGGAACGCGGCTGGCGGCGCACCGGGCTGGCCGAGGTGGCGCGGGCCGCCGACGTGCCGCTGGGCGCGCTGTACCGCCGCTTCCCCAC
>DASWVP010000078.1:0-3195 GCA_036401175.1 Azospirillum sp.
GCCGCCAACCTACGGCGCCCCCGTCGGGGGCGCTCGTCTCAGCCCATCTTGCCGTGGCAGTGCTTGTACTTCTTGCCGGAGCCGCAGGGGCATGGCGCGTTGCGCGAGGTGTCCGGCCACGGATCACTGCCCGCCGCAGCACCGGCCGCACCGGTCGCCGCGCGGCGCACCATGCCGTCGGGCAGCGGGGCGCCGTCCGGGTCGGCGCCGGCCATTGCCAGCGCCGGGTCGTCGCGGCCCTCGTGCATCTCCTGCATCTGGCGGAAGTACAGCTCCTCCTCGCTCGGCTGCACGCGGACCTCGACGTGCATCAGCACGGCGGTGACCGATTCGCGCAGGCGCGTGAGCATGTCGTCGAACAGCTCGAACGCCTCGCGCTTGTACTCGTTCAGCGGGTCCTTCTGCGCGTAGGCGCGCAGGCTGATGCCCTGGCGCAGGTGGTCGAGCTGGAGCAGGTGGTCCTTCCATTCCTGGTCCAGGATCTGCAGCAGCAGGCTCTTCTCCGCGCTGCGCATCAGTTCGGCGCCGTAGTTGGCGACCTTCTCGGCGTACTTGCGGTCGGCGGCGTCGCGGATGCGTTCCTCGATCTCCGGCTCGGCGATGCCTTCCTCCCTGGCCCACTCGGCGACCGGCAGGTCGAGGGCGAGGACGCGGTTCACCTCCTCGTGCAGCGCCGCCATGTCCCACTGCTCGGAGTAGGAGTTGGCCGGGATGCACTTGTTGACCATCAGCGAGATGACCTGATGGCGCATCGCCTTGATCGATTCGGCGACGTCCTCCGCCTCCATGATCTCGTGGCGCTGCTCGTAGATGACCTTGCGCTGGTCGTTCATCACGTTGTCGAAGCGCAGCAGGTTCTTGCGGGTCTCGAAGTGGTGCGCCTCGACCTTCTGCTGCGCCTTCTCCAGCGCCTTGTTGATCCAGGGGTGGATGATCGCCTCACCCTCCTGGAGGCCGAGCTTCTGGAGGATGCCGTCCATCCGCTCGGAGCCGAAGATGCGCATCAGGTCGTCTTCCAGCGACAGGAAGAACTTCGACGCGCCCGGATCGCCCTGGCGGCCCGACCGGCCGCGCAGCTGGTTGTCGATGCGCCGGCTCTCGTGCCGCTCGGTGCCGACGACGTACAGGCCGCCGGCCTGCTTCACCAGTTCGCGCGCCGCTTCGATTTCGTCCTTGATCGTCTGGATGCGGGCGTCGCGGGCCGGCCCCTCCGGCACGTCGGCCAGTTCCATCTTGACGCGCATGTCGAAGTTGCCGCCCAACTGGATGTCGGTGCCGCGGCCAGCCATGTTGGTGGCGACGGTGACGGCGCCCGGCCGGCCGGCCTGCGCGACGATGTAGGCTTCCTGCTCGTGATGGCGGGCGTTCAGGACGTTGTGCGGGACCTTCTTCTTCTTCAGAAGCTCCGACAGCAGTTCCGACTTCTCGATCGACGTGGTGCCGACCAGCACCGGCTGCTGGCGCGCCCGGCACTCCTCGATCAGGGTGGCGATGGCGTCGAACTTCTCGGTCGCCTTGCGGTAGACCTCGTCGTCGTAATCCTTGCGCGACACCGGCACGTTGGTCGGGATCTCGACCACCTCCAGCCCGTAGATCTCGGCGAACTCCGGCGCCTCGGTCATCGCCGTGCCGGTCATGCCGGCCAGCTTCGGGTAGATGCGGAAGTAGTTCTGGAAGGTGATGGACGCCAGCGTCTGGTTCTCGCGCTGGATCTCCACCCGCTCCTTGGCCTCCAGCGCCTGGTGCAGGCCCTCCGAATAGCGCCGGCCCTCCATCATGCGGCCGGTGAACTCGTCGATGATGATGACCTTGTCGTCCTTGACGATGTAGTCCTTGTCGCGCTGGAACAGCTGGTGCGCGCGCAGCGCCTGTTGGGCGTGGTGGACCAGCGCGACGTTCTGGATGTCGTACAGGCCGCCGGTCTTCAGCAGGCCGGCCTCGGCCAGCAGCCGCTCCATATGCTCCTGGCCTACCTCGGAGAAGCTGACGGTGCGGTGCTTCTCGTCCTTCTCGTAATCCTCGGGCACGAGGTGCGGGATCAGCGCGTCGACCTGGATGTACATCTCCGACGAATCGGTCGACGGGCCGGAGATGATGAGCGGCGTGCGCGCCTCGTCCACCAGGATCGAGTCGACCTCGTCGACGATGGCGTAGTTGAAGGGCCGCTGCACCAGATCCTCGGCGCGGAACTTCATGTTGTCGCGCAGGTAGTCGAAGCCGAACTCGTTGTTGGTGCCGTAGGTGATGTCGGCGGCATAGGCGGCGCGGCGCTCGTCGTCGTCCAGCCCGTGCACGATGCAGCCGGTGCTGAGGCCCAGGAAGCCGTAGACGCGGCCCATCCACTCGCTGTCGCGCTTGGCGAGGTAGTCGTTCACGGTGACGACGTGCACGCCCTTGCCCTGCAAGGCGTTCAGATAGCAGGCCAGGGTGGCGACCAGCGTCTTGCCTTCGCCCGTCTTCATCTCCGAAATGCGGCCCTGGTGCAGCACCATGCCGCCCATCATCTGGACGTCGAAGTGGCGCTGGCCGAGCACCCGCTTGGCCGCCTCGCGCACTGTGGCGAAGGCGTCGGGCAGGATGTCGTCGAGCGTTTCGCCCTTCTCCAGACGATCGCGCAGCCAGTCGGTGCGGGCGCGCAGCTGGTCGTCGGTCAGGTCGAGAAGTTGCGGCTCCAGCGCGTTGATGCGCTGGACGTCCTTTTGCAACGTCTTGACGACACGGGTGTTGGCGGTGCCGAAAAACTTGCGGGCGAGAGCACCGAACATGAAAACCTCGGAAGAAGACAGGATGTGGCCGGCCTCGAACGGGTGTCAGATGGGACCGTTGCCGGGGCGTGTCAATCGGACCCGCCCCCAATGCACCGGCCCCACGGGTCCTCGCCGCGAAGCCGCGGAACCATAGTGCAATTGCCGCGCCCTTCCAATGACCGAAACGGAGGGATACCGCGGGAGACGGCGTTCCCCGCCCGAAAATTGCCCGATTGTCGGTTGAAGAAGGGCATATCCGGCTCACGCCCGCTTGCCCGGCGGCGCGGAGCCATGCTTAATCGCTGACCGGATTCGGGTGCGCGGCGTGGTGGACGGCGCCGGCGCATCTCCCAACATCAGCCGTCCGCCGGAAGGAAATGAGCTCCATGGTGAACCGAGCGCTCCGCGCCACCCTGCTGTCGCTGGCCGTCAGCGGCTTCGCGCTGTC
>DASWVP010000079.1:0-1927 GCA_036401175.1 Azospirillum sp.
GGGGGAGCGCGGCGCGCAGACGCGCGCGGCGCTTCTCGGCGCGCTGGCGGAGTGCCGGCGCGTCGGCTACGTCCCGCCCGCCGCGCGGCTGGAGGCGGCGTTGCGCGGCTGAGCCGGCGTCAAGGATGCGCGTGGTACAGCAGCGCCTCGCCCGTGTGGCGGATCATCGGGTGCGGGACCACGGCGCGGCGGTCCACCACGGCGAAGCCCTGGCCCTGGAAGAGGCGCCGCGAGGCGGCGTTGGCCGCGAAGACGATGGCGCTCATGCCGTCCAGCGCCTCCACCCGCATCCGCCGGCGGGCGACGTCGAGCAGGCGGGTGGCGATCCCGTGGCGGCGGAAGCCTTCCCGCACGGCGATGTCGGCGATGTACAGGCTGCCGGGGACCTCCAACTCGGCATAGGGGCGCAGGACGGGGTCGGCCTCCGGCTCGGCCGCCGCCTGCGCGCGCGGCGGCATGGCGTAGGCGAGCATCAGGCCGACGACCGCGCCGTCGTGCTCGGCCAGCACGGCGTTGCGATAGCTGAACGCCGCGCCGTCGCGGGCGTAGCGCCGCGCGCCGACGTCGAGCAGGTCTTCGCCGGGGGATGCCAGCGTGTTCCAGACGTAGTCGGCGACGCCGTCGGCGGCCATCCGGACCAATTCGGCGATGCGGCGGCTGTCGTCGCGGCGCGCGGGGCGGAGAAGGGTGCCGGTGGACGGCGCGGTTTCGGTCTGCATGGGGGTGGGGCTCCGGTCGGCGGTTGCGATGCCCCTTTTTTGCCGGCCCGCCCGTCAGCCCGGCGTGCGCGCGGCCGTGAAGCGGGCGTGAAAATGCATCGCCGGGGCTGGAAAACGCATTTTCACGCTCCGCTCCCCGTGGCTTTCACGCCCGCATCACGCCGCCGCGTCAGAAAGGCGGCAACCGCAATTCACCAGGGAGAGACCGACATGACGTTGCACGACACCCGCGGGCTGGCCGTGTCCACCCGCAACCGGACCGCGCTGGACCGCTACGAGGCCGCCGTCGAGCTGCTGAACGGCTATTACCTCGACTTCATCGCCGTCATCGACGAGGCGCTGGCCGAGGATCCGGGTTTCGTGATGGGCCACTGCTTCAAGGCGGGGGTCTACGCCACCTGCAACGAGGCCGCCACCCAGCCCGAGCTGCGCCGCAGCGTCGAGGCGGCGGAGGCGCTGTCGGCCGGCGCCAACGACCGCGAACGCGCCCACATGGCCGGGGCGCGCGCCTGGCTGGAGGGTGATCTGGAGCGCGCCGCCGCCGTCTACGGCCGCATCGTGCAGGAGCACCCGCACGACATCCTGGCCTTGCAGCTCGCGCACCAGACCGACTTCTACCTGGGCGAATCCCGCATGCTGCGCGACCGCGTGGCGCAGGTGCTGCCGCATTGGGACGCGGGGGTGCCGGGCTTCGGCTACGTGCTGGGCATGCACGCCTTCGGGCTGGAGCAGACCAACCTCTACGGCCGCGCCGAGGAGGCCGGGCGGCGGGCGCTGTCGCTCAACAGCCGCGACCCATGGGCGATCCACGCGGTGGCGCACGTCATGGAGATGCAGGGCCGCATGGGCGAGGGCGTGGACTGGCTGGAGGCGCGGCGCCCGGAGTGGGCCGACAACAACGCCTTCTCCTACCACAACGGCTGGCATCTGGCGCTGTACCACCTGGAGCGCGGCGAGACGGGGCGGGTGCTGGCGCTGTACGACGCGCACGTCCGGCCGAACCCGGCGTCGACCGCGCTGGAACTGGTGGACGCCGCCGCCATGCTCTGGCGCCTGCACCTGCGCGGCGTCGGCGTGGGCGACCGCTGGCGGGATGTGGCCGACGGCTGGGAGCGGGCCGCCGCCGACGGCGCCTACGCCTTCAACGACGCGCACGCCATGATGGCCTTCGTGGCCGACGGCCGCGACGCGGCGGCGGACCGCGCCCT
>DASWVP010000080.1:0-31037 GCA_036401175.1 Azospirillum sp.
CGGGACCGTGCCGATGCTGGCCAGCGCCGGCTCGGGCGGCGCCTCCAGCGGCTGCGGCGCCACGAAGCGCGGCGGCGCCTTGATCATGCCGGGCGAGGCGAGCTTCGGCGGCGGCGGCACCGGCATCGGCACCGCGGTTTCCAGCGTCAGCGTATGCTTCGCCACGGGGGTGGCGGCGGGGGTCGGCTTCTGGACGGTGATCTTGACCTGCGCAGCCGCCGGGGTGGCGGCCCCCGTGAGGGCGACCCCCAGGAACACCGCGGTGGCGGCGAGTGCGCGCAGCACCGCCGAATGCCCGAGGGGCGCGTCCGGTCGTCGGTTCATGCGTCCGAGAAAACCCTTGAAGAGCAAGCGCAGCTATCCGTTTACACGGATTTCCGACCCCACCATAGCCCATCGATCGGTGTAGCGACAATTCCCTTCCCGAGAGGAGAGCGGGCTCTCCCTTCGGATGGTCATGGTCCCCGATCGATCGCTCCGCCTAGGCCGAGGCGGGCGGGGTGGTGGCCGGCGGTGCGGTGCGGGCCGCCGCCTTCTTGCGTTCCGCGCCGCGCAGCACGGTCGCCAGCGGCAGGTGCAGGTGGGCGTTGGCGGCCAGGATCGAGTTGCCGTAGACGACGTTGCGGCCGCCGCCGATCTCGCCGACGAACCCGCCGGCCTCGGTCACCAGCAGCATGCCGGCGGCGACGTCCCACGGGTTGAGGTTGCGTTCCCAATAGCCGTCGAAACGCCCGGCCGCCACGTACGCGAGGTCGAGCGAGGCGGCGCCCCAGCGGCGGACGCCGGCCACCTCGGTCATCACCGCCTCGGCTTCGCCCAGGAAGGTGGCGTGGCCGGGACGGCCCTTGAAGGGCATACCGGTGGCGATCAGCGAGTCGCCGAGGTTGCGGCGCTCCGACACGCGCAGGCGCTGGTGGTTGAGGAAGGCGCCCTGGCCCTTCTCGGCCCAGAACATCTCGTCGTGCACGGGTTCGTACACCACGCCGGCGACGATCTCGCCGTTCCTCTCCAGCGCCACGGAGATGGCCCAGTGCGGCAGGCCGTGCAGGAAGTTGGTGGTGCCGTCGAGCGGGTCGACGATCCACCGCGTGGACTTGTCCTTGCCCTCGCTCTCCCCGGACTCCTCCATGAGGAAGCCGAATTCGGGGCGGACCTTCTGCAGCTCGTCGCGCAGGGCCTTTTCGGCCTTGCGGTCGGCGGTCGACACGAAGTCGGCCGGACCCTTGCGCGAGACCTGGAGCTGTTCGACTTCGCCGAAGTCGCGCACGAGGGCCCGCCCCGCCTTTTCGGCGGCGCGGACCATCACGTTGATGAGGGCTGAACGGGTTGCCATGATGCTTGTGCTAGACCTCAGTCCTTGGCGCGCTCGACGTACTCGCCGGTCGCCGTGTCGACGACCACGCGGGTGCCGGTTTCGATGTGCGGCGGCACCAGGATGGAAACGCCGTTCTCCAGCTTCGCCGGCTTGTAGGAGGACGACGCCGTCTGCCCCTTCACGACCGGATCGGCTTCGACGATCTGCAGCGTCACCTTCGACGGGATCTCGACGCCCAGCGGGCTGCCCTCGTGCGACTGCACGGTGACTTCCATGCCGTCCTGCAGGAAGACGGCCTGCTCGCCGACGATGTCGCGCGGGATGGCGACCTGCTCGAAGCTTTCCTTGTCCATGAAGGTGAACTGGTCGCCCTCGCTGAACAGGAACGTCATCTCGTGCTCGTCGAGGCGGGCCCGTTCGACGGTTTCCTGCGTCCGGAAGCGCTCGCTGATGCGGGTGCCGGTGCGCACGTCCTTGCCTTCGATCTGGATGAAGGCGCCGCCCTTGCCGGGCTGGACGATCTGCGTCTTCTGGACGATGTAGAGTTTCCCATTTTGCTCCAGCACATGGCCGGGGCGCATCTGGTTCGCATTGACCTTCATGGCTTACCCGTGATTTCCAAGAGACAGGCGGCGCGGACCCTAACCCGCGCCCGCCGCATGTGCAAGTGCCCCCTTGCAAAAGCCCCCGGCGCGCGAGAGGAAACAGGCGGCGGCCTCCGATCGCACCCGTGAATCGATGCCGAACGTAAACAGGCGAGACAGCATGTCCATTCCTCTCCCCTTCTGGCACCCCGAGGCGTTCGCCCGGCGCCGGCCGCATCTGGCGGCGCGCGGGCGCGTGATGGGCGCCGTGCGCCGCTTCTTCGAGGAGCGCGCCTTCGTCGAGGTGGACACCCCCTGCCTCCAGGTCTCGCCGGGGATGGAGCCGCACCTGCAGGCCTTCGCCACCGATCTGGTGGCGCCCAACCCGGAGGACCGGCGGCGGCTGTACCTTCACACCAGCCCCGAGTTCGCCATGAAGAAGCTGCTGGTGGCCGGCGTGCCGCGGCTTTTCCAGCTGGCGCACGTGTTCCGCAACGGCGAGCGCTCGGCCACGCACCACCCGGAGTTCACCATGCTCGAATGGTACCGGGCGGGGGAGGGCTATCGGGTGCTGGTGGAGGACTGCGTCGAGTTGGTGCGGCTGTGCGCGCAAGCGGCGGGCCGGCAGCGCTTCGCCTTCCGGGGGCTGGAGAGCGACCCCTTCCGGCCCTGGCGCGTGCTGAGCGTGCCGGATGCCTTCGCCGAGTACGCCGGCATCGACCTGATGGCCGCCTACGACGGCACGCACGACCCCGACCCGGCGGCCCTGGCCGCCGAGGCGGCGCGGATCGGCGTCCAACCGCACGCCGGCGACCGCTGGGAGGACGTGTTCTTCCGCGTCATGTTCGAGCGGATCGAGCCGCACCTGGGGGCCGGCGTGCCCTGCGTGCTGATCGACTACCCCGTGTGCATGGCGGCGCTGTCGCGCCCCAAGCCCGACGACCCGCGGCTGGCCGAACGGTTCGAGCTGTACGCCTGTGGGCTGGAACTGGCGAACGCCTTCGGCGAACTGACCGACGCGGCCGTGCAGCGCGCCCGCTTCCAGGCCGACATGGACCTGAAGGAGCGTCTGTACGGCGAGCGCTTCCCCGTGGACGAGGATTTCCTGGCGGCGCTGGAGCACGGCATGCCGGACAGCGCCGGCATCGCGCTGGGCATCGACCGGCTGGCCATGCTGTGCAGCGGTGCCGAGGATATATCCAGCGTGCTGTGGGCGCCGGTGCCGGACGTCCCGCCCACGGGGTGAGGGTTCAGCCCTTCGGGCGCAGGTTGGCGGCGGTCTGGCCGAAGAGGATGCGCTTGCTTTCCTCCGTCACCGTCGGCGTGTCCGCCAGCGCCTTGCCCTTGTCATAGGCGCGCACGGTCGCCGGCCGTTCGGCGATGGCGGTGAACCAGCGCTTCAGGTCGGGGAAGTCGTCGAGGCTCTGGCCCTGGCGCTCGTGCGGGACGATCCAGGGGTAGCAGGCCATGTCGGCGATGCTGTAGGCGTCCCCGGCGATGAAGGCGCGGCCCGCGAGGCGGCGGTCGAGCACGCCGTACAGGCGGTTCGTCTCCCTGACGTAGCGGTCGATGGCGTAGGCGATCTTCTCGGGCGCGTACTGGCTGAAATGGTGGTTCTGCCCGGCCATGGGGCCCAGGCCGCCGACCTGCCAGAACAGCCACTCCAGCACCGTCTTGCGGCCGCGCAGGTCGGTGGGCAGGAACCGGCCGGTCTTCTCGGCCAGATACAGCAGGATGGCGCCGGACTCGAACAGGGACACCGGCTCGCCGCCGTCGGCGGGGGCGTGGTCGACGATGGCCGGCATGCGGTTGTTGGGGGCGATCGCCAGGAAGTCCGGCTTGAACTGTTCGCCCGTGCGGATGTCCACCGGCACGATGCGGTAATCGACCCCGGCTTCCTCCAGGAACAGCGTGATCTTGTGGCCGTTGGGCGTCGGCCAGTAGTGCAGGTCGATCATGCGCGCTCTCTCTCCTCCTTCATCATCGCTCCCGATCATCGCTCCTGGTCCAGCGCGGCGAGCGCCCGGCGGCGGATCAGGTCGGCCAGCCGCGGGTGGCGCCCGACCGCCGGGGTCAGCCACAGCCGCCGCCCGTCGATCACACGGCCGTCCAGGCGGCCGTCCGGGGCGCCGCCGCCGTCGCGCAGCATGGCCGGCAGGTCCTCCTCCTCATGATGGCCGCCGGACAGGAAGAAGGGAACCACCACCACGTCCGTCCGCGACGTCACCGTGCGCCAGCCGCTGGCGAGCGGCGGCTGCTCCAGGTAGATGGCGGCGACCTCGGCGTAGCGGCGCGTCGCCGCGAGTGCGTCAACCAGCGCCGTGGTCGAGCGTTCCGAGGCCGGCCGCCGCACGCTGCCGTGTCCGGCCACCAGCAGCCCCGTGCGCGCCGGGTCGAGCCCGGCACCGGCCATGGCCGAGTCGGCGAGGTCGGCGGCGATGCCGGCCACCTCCGGGTCCAGGCCGATGGGCTCCAGCACCGTCAGGCGGTCCAGATCGCCGCTTTCGGCCAGCAGGCGCGGCAGCACCATGCGGGCCACGCCGCCCTCCGTCGCCAGCAGCGGCACGACGACGACGCGACGCTGCGGCAGCGCGGCCAGCGCCTCGGCCGGGGAGGGCGATTGCAGCGCGAACGACGTGCCCACCGCGCCGAAGGGGCCCCGTTGGCGCAGTTCGTCGGCCAGCGCCGTAGCGATGGCGGCGCCACCGCCGTCGGATGTACCGTGCGCGAACAGCAGCAGGGCGGCATCCCCCGGCGGGCTGGCGTCAAAGGCGGGCGGGGTGGGCGTTGTCATTCCGTAAGCTACCATATGTTCGATGTGGGATGTTTGAAGCGGATGCCGCGCTGCGGCATCGACGATACGGCAATGGGCTTGAATGATTAGTGGCAGCTAATATATAGCGTCCGGCGGGACTGCGCCCGGATTTTGAGGAATGGGGACCACATGAGCGCCATCGTGCAATCCTTCTTCGACCGCCAGACATCGACGGTGAGCCACGTCGTGCACGCGGGGCCCGGAAGCGCGTGCGCGGTGATCGACGCGGTGCACGACTTCGACATCAAGTCGGGCCGCCGCCGCACCGACTCGGCCGACCGCATCGTCGACTGCGTGGCCGCCAACGGGCTGCGCGTCGACTGGATCCTGGAAACGCACATCCACGCCGACCACATCTCGGCCGCACCCTACCTGAAGGATAAGCTGGGCGGGCGCATCGGCGTCGGGGCCCGCGTGCGCGACGTGCAGCGCATCTTCAAGGGCATCTTCAACGCCGAGCCGGAGTTCGCCGCCGACGGCAGCCAGTTCGACCATCTGTTCGCCGACGGCGAGACCTTCGCCATCGGCGAATTGTCGGCGCGCGTGATGCACGTCCCCGGCCACACGCCGGCCTGCGTCGCCTTCGTGGTGGAGGACGCGGTGTTCGTCGGCGACACGCTGTTCCTGCCGGACGTCGGCACGGCGCGCTGCGACTTCCCCGGCGGCGACGCGGCGACGCTGTACCGCTCGGTCCGCCGCCTGCTCGACCTGCCCGGCGAAACGCGGATGTTCGTCTGCCACGACTACCCGCCCGACGGCCGGGCGGTCGCCTGGGAAACCACGGTGGCCGAGCAGCGCCGCGCCAACATCCACGTCCGCGACGGCATTTCGGAGGCGGAGTTCGTGGACCTGCGCACCGGGCGCGACAAGACGCTGGACATGCCGGCGTTGTTGTTGCCATCGGTGCAGTGCAACATGCGCGCGGGCCACCTGCCGCCGGCCGAGGCGGACGGCGTGCACTACCTCAAGATCCCGGTGGATCGACTCTGATCATAAACGCGAGAGAACGATGCTGAGCCTCAGTCAACTCGAAAACCAGGTCTTCGCCAACGGGCAGCTGATGCCCGACGACATCGCCGAACTGGCGCGCCAGGGCGTGAAGACCATCGTCAACAACCGCCCGGACGGCGAGGAGGCGGGGCAGCCCCCGTCCGACGCGGTGGCGAAGCTGGCCGCCGAGCACGGCATGGCCTACCACCACATCCCCGTCGGCCGCGACCCGCTGACCGTGGAGCAGGTGGACGCCATGGCCGGCGTTCTGAAGGACGCGCCGCGGCCCATCGTCGCCTATTGCCGCTCGGGCATGCGCTCCTCGACGATCTTCAGCTACGCCAAGGCGCGGCTTTTTGAACAGCGCTGAACGCTTGAGCCGGGCCGTTCCCCGGTGCGATGATCCGTGCGGGGCGCCGGCCACGGCGCTCCGCAGCTTCAGCCTCGGAGATGGCCCATGGTGACGGCGCTTCCGCCCGACGCGATGCCGCGCACCGGGCCCTTTTCGCTGGACGACGAGCCGGCCTACCAGCGCTGGCGCGACGCCAAGCTGGCCGGGCATCCCGCGTGCGCGGCCGACCTCGTGGTCGAGCTGAGAAGCCCGCTCGACCCCAGCGCGGCCGAGGAGGCGGCGCTGCGCGACCTGTGCCGGCGCTGCAACATGGCGGTCTTCGCCGGGGCGGTGGCGGGCGACGCCACGCAGGAGCGCATGCGCGCCTTCGGCGCCCGCTTCGGCCTCGCCCGGCTCGACACCAACATGCTGGCCGACGAGGACGGCATCTCGCCGCTGACCGTCGCCACGGCGGGGCCGCGCCGCAACTACATCCCCTACACCGACAAGCCGCTGTCCTGGCACACGGACGGCTATTACAACACGCTCGACCGGCCGGTGCGCGGGCTGCTGCTGTACACCGTGCGGGACGCGGCCGAGGGCGGCGACAACGCGCTGCTCGACCACGAGATGGCCTACATCGCGCTGCGCGACGCCGACCCCGGCCACATCGCCGCGCTGATGCTGGACGACGCCATGACCATCCCGCCCAACGCCGAACCGGGCCAGCCGCCGCGCCCGGCGCAGGCCGGCCCGGTGTTCTCGGTGGACGGCGGAGGCGCGCTGCACATGCGCTTCACCGCGCGCACGCGCAGCATCGTGTGGAAGGACACGCCGGAGGTCGCCGCCGCCGTGGCGGCGCTGAACGCGCTGCTGAAGGGCGATTCGCCCTGGGTCCTGCGCGCCCACATGGCGCCGGGGCAGGGATTGCTGTGCAACAACGTGCTGCACAACCGCACCGGCTTCCGCGACGATCCGGCCGCGCCCCGGCTGGTCTACCGCGCCCGCTACCACGACCGCGTTTCAGCATGAGGACCCGCCCATGACCGCGCCGACCGACCAGGAAACCGTCACCGACCGCGAGGCCATCGCGCTGCCCTGGGGCAAGGAGATGGTGGTGCAGGAGGTGGCCTACGACAGCGGCCTCACGCTGCTGCGCCTGCGCATCCGCGAGGGCAAGCGCTTCACCATCATCGACCTGGACGGCCGCGCCATCGCCCGCCTGCGCGCCCTGACCGAGGGCTGGAGCGACGGCGCCGAGACGGCCGACGCGCTGGACCAGGACGGGGGGTGACAGGGTGTGGAAGCGTAGGTTGGGTTAAGCGCCAGCGAAAACCCAACGCGCCTACACATGGCGAACGCGTTGGGTTTTCGCCTTCGGCTCAACCCAACCTACGCAGTTCCTCTGCGTCCGCTTCCGCCGGGGCGAACCAGCTCAGCGTGTCGGCCAGCGACACCACCTTGCCGATGATGATGGTGGCCGGCGATTTCAGCCCGGCCTCGGCGACGCGGTCGGCCAGGGTGGCGACGGTCGCCACGATCTGGCGCTGGCGCGGCGTCGTGCCGTTCTGCACGACGGCGGCCGGCGTCGCCGGGTCCATCCCGGCGTCCAGCAGGCCGCGCGCGATCTCCGGCAGCGTCACCAGACCCATGTAGCAGACCAGCGTGGTGTCCGCGTCCACCAGACGCGCCCAGTCGTGGTCCAGCTCGTTGTTGTCGCGCAGATGGCCGGTGACGTAGCGCACGCCCGTCGCCAGCCCGCGGTGCGTCAGCGGAATGCCAGCGTAGGCGCTGCAGCCGGCCGCCGCGGTGATGCCGGGCACCACCTCGAAGCGGACATGGTGGCGGGCCAGATGCTCCGCCTCCTCGCTACCGCGGCCGAAGGTGAAGGGATCGCCGCCCTTCAGCCGCACGACCCGGCGGCCGGAGCGCCCGAGGTTCAGCAGGACCGCGTTGATCTCGTCCTGCGGCATGGCGTGCTTGTTCAGCGCCTTGCCGGCGTAGATGCGCGTGGTGCCGGCCGGGACGAGGTCGAGGATCTCGTCGCTGACGAGGCGGTCGAAGACCACCACCTCGGCGCTCTGGATCAGGCGCAGCGCCTTGACGGTCAGCAGGTCGGGGTCGCCGGGGCCGGCGCCCACGAGGTAGACACACCCTTGAGCCATGTTTCCATCCCCTGGTCGCGCGGTGGGCCGCGTCTTTCATATAAGCAAGACTTAATATGAACGAGTCCTGATGCTCTGTCCAGCGGACGTTGCGACGGGCGGCGGCAGGGGCAGGGGCAGGGGCGGGGCCGGCGCGAAATTTCGTTGCGGCCATACCCGCAGGTGAAATCCGGTCTTGCGCCCGGACCATCAGGCGCATTAATAATCGTCCATTCGAAGCTACTAATATCAAGGACCCTAATAAGGGGTTTGGCCGCACGCGCCGGCAGAAGGCGCGGCGGGGATCGGCACGTTGGAAGGGACGGAAAACATGGCCAGGAAGGCGCCGGCTCACACCGGCCGAGCATCGGGAAGTCCGCACGTCCGCGATCGCCGGGACATGCGCCAGCGAAGTTGCTGAGGCCGCGGCCACACGGCCGGCGACCACGCACCTTGCCTTCCTCCCGAGAATCGAGTCCCGGACCATGAACCTCTATCTTCCCATCGCGGAAATGTCGCTGAACATGCTGATCCCCATCGCGCTGGGCGCGGGTGTGGGCATCCTGACGGGCATGTTCGGCGTGGGCGGCGGCTTCCTGATGACGCCGTCGCTGATCTTCATCGGCGTCCCGCCCGCCGTCGCCGTCGCCACCGAGGCGATGAAGATCGTCGGCTCCTCGGTGTCGGGCGTGCTGGCGCATTGGCGCCGCGGCAACGTCGACATCAAGATGGGCGGGGTCCTGCTGCTGGGCGGCATCGTCGGCTCGTTCTTCGGCGTGCAGATCTTCAGCTGGCTGCGCAGCCTGGGACAGATCGACGTGGTGATCGCGCTGCTCTACGTCATCGTGCTGGGCATCGTCGGCAGCATGATGTTCTTCGAGAGCGTCCGCTCGGTCCTGCGCGCGCGCAACGAGCCGGAGGGGACGGCCGCCGCCCATCGCCCGCGCGACAAGGTCAGCCTCGCCCAGCGCTTGCCGGGCCGGATGGTGTTCCGCCGCTCGCGGCTGGTGGTCAGCCCGATCATGCCGTTCGGCGTCGGCGCCGTCGTCGGCATCCTGTCGGCGCTGATGGGCGTCGGCGGCGGCTTCATCATGGTGCCGGCGATGATCTATCTGATCGGCATGCCGACCAAGGTCGTGATCGGCACCTCGCTGTTCCAGATCATCTTCGTCACCGCCAACACGGCGTTTTTGCAGGCGGTCACCAACCACACGGTGGACCTGATGCTGGCGCTGATGCTGCTGATCGGTGGCGTCATCGGCGCGCAGGTCGGCTCCTGGCTGGGCGCCAAGCTGAAGGCGGAGCAGCTGCGCATCGGGCTGGCCGCGCTGGTGCTGGTGGTGTGCTTCAAGATGGCGCTCGGCCTCGTTCTCGAACCGGACGAGCTGTACTCCTACGCCACCAAGGCCGGAGGGCACTGAGCCATGCGCCGCTTCCTGCTTGCCGCATTCCTCCTGGTCTGCGTCCTGGTCAGCGGGCCGGCGCGCGCCGTGCACGCCACCGAGATCGACGCCGACCTGTCGGACCACGTGATCGCCATCACCACCGGGTTCACCGGCTCCAACCTGCTGCTGTTCGGCGCCACGCAGGGCGAGGGCGACGTGATCATGGTGGTGTCCGGGCCCAAGTCGGACATGACCATCCGCCGCAAGGACCGGCACATGGGCATCTGGCTCAACGCCGACGGGATGACCTTCCGCGACGTGCCCAGCTTCTACGCCGTCCTGTCCAGCAAGCCGCTGAAGGACATCCTCGATCCGGCCGAGGCGGCGCACCACGGCATCGGCTTCGACGCGCTGTGCCCGCAGCCCGCCGATCCCAAGACTCCGCCGGAGGCGGTCGCCGGCTTCCAGGAGGCGCTGTTCCGCCTGAAGAAGGACCAGGGGCTGTACTTCGAGGAGGACGGCATCCGCTTCCAGGGGCCGCGCCTGTTCCGGGCGAACGTGCACTTTCCGGCCATCGTGCCGGTCGGCGAGTTCCGCGCCATGGTCTATCTCGTCAAGGACGGCAAGGTGGTCAGCGCCAAGGACACCCCGCTCGTCGTCAGCAAGGTCGGCATGGGCGCGCAGGTGCATTATTTCGCCAATGAATACGCCGCGGCCTACGGCGCCCTTGCGATCGTCCTGTCCGTCATGGCGGGATGGTTGGCCGGCGTCATCTTCCGAAAGGTCTGATCCCCCATGACCGAACCCGAAAAGAGCGAATCCCAGGCGAGCCACGAACGCGTCTTCCTCGTGGTGGTCGACAACAGCCCCGAGCTGGGGGTCGCCATCCTCTACGCCTGCCGGCGCGCCGCCAGCACCGGCGGGCGCGTGGCGTTGCTGTACGTGATGGAACCGGACGACAACGGGGCCGCCGACATCGGCAACTGGATGGGCGTGGGCGACGTCATGCGCCAGGAAGCCCGCGAGGAGGCGGAGATCACGCTGAGCATCGTCTCGGAACGCGTCAAATCGTGCTCCGGCAAGATGCCGGCCTACTACATCCGCGAAGGCGGCCGTGCCGAGCAGCTTCTCAAGCTGATCCAGGAAGTGCGGGAAATCTCCGTCCTGGTGCTGGCGGCCAGCGCCAAGTCGGAAGGACCGGGGCCGCTCATCTCCCACCTCACCAGCAAGCACGCCGGCAAGCTGCGCGTGCCGATCACCATCGTGCCCGGCTCGCTGTCGCGCGACGAGCTGGAAGCCATCACCTGAGCGGAAGGCCGGGGTGCCCTGGCCGGGCGAAAGCGGCCGGGCTCCTGTTGAAGGCGTAGCGCGCCCAATAAAAACACGCATACCTAATTTAGCTCTTCCGCATGCGGAGGAACCTCGGAGAGGAAGCCCTAGACGATGCTGAGCGAACCCGAGATCGAGCTGTCCCCGACGATCAACGACGAGGTCAAGTACACGACCTGCTACATGTGCGCCTGCCGCTGCGGCATCAAGGTGCACCTCAAGGACGGTCTCGTCCGCTACATCGAGGGCAACAAGAACCACCCGACCAACAAGGGCGTGCTGTGCGGCAAGGGCTCGTCCGGCATCATGCAGCACTACTCGCCCGCCCGCCTGCAAAAGCCCCTGAAGCGCGTCGGCGAGCGCGGCAAGGCCGAGTTCGTGGAGATCGAGTGGGAGGAGGCGCTGGCCATCGCCACCGGCTGGCTGGGCAACATCCGCAACACCGATCCGCGCAAGCTGGCCTTCTTCACGGGGCGCGACCAGAGCCAGTCGCTGACCGGCTGGTGGGCGGCGCAGTTCGGCACGCCGAACTTCGCGGCGCACGGGGGGTTCTGCTCGGTCAACATGGCGGCGGCCGGGCTGTACACCATCGGCGGCTCGTTCTGGGAGTTCGGCGAACCGGACTGGGACCGCGCCAAGTACTTCATGATCTTCGGCGTCGCCGAGGACCATGACTCGAACCCCATCAAGACGGGCCTGGGCAAGCTGAAGGCGCGCGGCGCCAAGGTGGTGTCGGTCAACCCGATCCGCACCGGCTATTCCGCCATCGCCGACGAATGGGTCGGCATCCGGCCGGGCACCGACGGGCTGTTCGTCATGGCCCTGATCCACGAGCTGCTGAACGCCGACAAGATCGACGTCGACTACCTCGTGCGCTACACCAACGCGCCCTGGCTGGTGATCCAGGACCCCGGCGCCGCCGACCACGGCCTGTTCGCCCGCGACGCCGAGGGCAACCCGCTGTGCTGGGACGCCAAGGCCAAGGCGCTCGTCTCGGCCAAGCTGCCGGACGTGACGCCGGCCATCGTGGGCGAGTTCACGCTGGCCGACGGGCGCACGGCGGTGCCGTCCTTCCAGTTGCTGGCCGAGCGCTACATGGACCCGCAGTACGCCCCCGACGCGGTGGCCGAGCGCTGCGGCGTGCCGGCGGCGGACATCCGCCGCATCGCGGCGGAACTGGCGGACGTGGCGTTCAACCAGACCATCGAGCTGGACATCGAGTGGACGGACTGGGCCGGGCGCAAGCACGACAAGGTGATCGGCCGCCCGGTGGCGATGCACGCCATGCGCGGCATCTCCGCCCACACCAACGGCTTCCACACCTGCCGCGCCATCCACGTGCTGCAGGTGCTGCTGGGCTCGGTCGAGTGCCCCGGCGGGTTCCGCTTCAAGCCGCCGTTCCCCAAGCCCATCCCGCCCGGCCAGAAGCCGGCCGGCAAGACGGTGGCCCCCGGCAAGCCGCTGGGCGGCCTGCCGCTGGGCTTCACCATGGGTCCGGAGGACCTGCTGGTCGAGGCGGACGGCACCCCCATCCGCATCGACAAGGCCTATTCGTGGGAGGCGCCGGTCTCCGCGCACGGCCTGATGCACATGGTGGTCACCAACGCCTGGGCCGGCGACCCGTACCCCATCGACACGCTCTTCATGTACATGGCCAACATGAGTTGGAACTCGACCATGAACACGAAGGGCGTCATCGAGATGCTCACCGACAAGGACCCCAAGACCGGTGAGTACAAGATCCCGCGCATCATCTATTCCGACGCCTATTTCTCGGAGATGGTGGCCTACGCCGACCTGATCCTACCGGACACGACGTATCTGGAGCGCTGGGACTGCATCTCGCTGCTGGACCGGCCGATCTGCGAGGCGGACGGCCCGGCCGACGCCATCCGCCAGCCGGTGGTGCAGCCCGACCGCGACGTGCGCGCCTTCCAGACCGTGCTGCTCGACCTGGGCGCGCGGCTCGGCCTGCCGGGCATGGTCAAGGAGGACGGCACGCCGAAGTTCCCGGGCGGCTACCCCGACTACATCGTCAACCACGAGCGCACGCCCGGCATCGGCCCGCTGGCCGGCTGGCGCGGCGAGGACGGCTCGGCCGTCGGCCGCGGCGCGGTGAACCCGAACCAGCTCGACAAGTACATCGAGAACGAGTGCTTCTGGGCGCACCACATGAAGCCGAGCCAGCGGTTCTACAAGTTCGCCAACAAGGACTATCTGGACTTCGCGGTGCACATGGGCTTCATCGGGCACGCCGACCAGATCGTGCTCCAGCTCTATTCGGAACCGATGCAGAAGTTCCGCCTCGCCGCCGAAGGGCACGGGGCGATCCAGCCGCCGGACCGGCTGCGCGAGCGGCTCAAGGCGTCGTTCGACCCGCTGCCGATCTGGTACATGCCGTATGAAGAGGCGATGGTGGATACCAAGAAGTATCCGCTGCACGCGCTGACCCAGCGGCCGATGATCATGTACCACTCCTGGGGCTCGCAGAACGCGTGGCTGCGCCAGATCCTGGGGCGCAACAAGCTGTACGTGAACTCGGCCACGGGGGCGAAGCTGGGGCTGGCCGAGGGCGACTGGGTGTGGGTGGAAAGCCACCACGGCCGCATCAAGGTGCAGACCAAGTTCATGGAGGGGCTGAACCCCGACACGGTGTGGACGTGGAACGCCATCGGCAAGCGGGCGGGGTCGTGGAACCTCGCGCCCGACGCGCCGGAGGCGAAGAAGGGCTTCCTGCTGAACCATCTCATCAGCGAGCTGTTGCCGCCGGAGGCGGACGGGCGCCGGTTCTCCAACTCCGATCCGATCACCGGGCAGGCGTCCTGGTTCGACCTGCGGGTGCGCATCGAGAAGTGCGCGCCCGGCGAGGCGGAGGTGTCGGAACCGCAGTTCCCGGACATCCCCCTGCCGCCGGGCCTGGACCCGGCACCGGAGGTCAACCGCTACGGCGCCGATCTCAGCCATCGCGGCCGCTAAGGAATTGGGGAAACGCGCATGACCAGCTTGCCGGAAAACCGCGGCCCCAAGCGTCTGGGCCTCGTCATCGACCTCGACACCTGCGTGGGCTGCCACGCCTGCGCCACCAACTGCAAGGAGTGGAACACCAGCGGCCACTCCGCCCCGCTGACCGACGTGAACGCCTATCAGGCGGAACAGCGCGGCGTGTGGTTCAACCGGGTCCACACCTTCGAGGTGGGCGACCAGGAGGCCAACGGCGCCAAGGACGGCCGCACCGTCCACTTCCCGAAGAACTGCATGCACTGCGAGTTCCCGGATTGCGTGACCGTCTGCCCGACCGGCGCGTCGTACAAGCGCGCCGAGGACGGCATCGTGCTCGTCGATCACGACAAGTGCATCGGCTGCAAGCTGTGCTCCTGGGCCTGCCCGTACGGCGCCCGCGAGTTCGACGAGGTCGAGGGCGTGATGAAGAAGTGCACGCTCTGCATCGACAAGATCTACAACAAGAACCTCGCCGAGGCCGACCGGGTGCCGGCGTGCGTCGCCACCTGCCCGTCGAAGGCCCGCCATTTCGGCGACTTCAACGACCCCACCTCCACCGTGTCCAGGCTGACCGTCGAACGCGGCGGCATGGAGTTGTTGCCGGAGCTGGGTTATCAGCCGACCAGCCGCTATCTGCCGCCACGGCCGGGCAAGCGCCCGCAGGGCGACGCGGCGGTGTTGCCGAAGGCGGAGGGCGCGCGCGGCACGGGCGGCCGCTTCCTGCGCTGGGTCGATCAGATGTTGTCGCGTTGAGGAAGGGGACGGAACCATGCATCCCGCCTATTCGGTCATCTTCTTCACCACCGCGTCGGGCGCGGGCTACGGCCTGCTGGCGCTGCTGGGCATCTTCGCGGCCTCCGGCCTGCTGCCGGCCCACACCTGGCTGGGCGTCGTCGGCGTCGGCCTCGCACTGGCGCTGATCGCCGGCGGCCTGCTGTCCTCGCTGGGCCACCTCGGCCGGCCGGAACGGGCCATGGGCGCGCTGCGGCAGTGGCGCTCGTCCTGGCTGGCGCGCGAGGGCGTGCTCGCCATCCTCACCTTCATCCCGGCCGGGCTGTTCGGCATCGGCTGGGTGTTCCTGAACAGCACGCAGGGCTTCTTCGGCTGGATGGGGGCGCTGGCCGCCGTCCTGGCTGGGATCACCGTGTGGTGCACGTCGATGATCTACGCCAGCCTCAAGCCGATCCGGCAGTGGCACAACGTGTTCGTCACCCCGTCGTACCTCGTGCTCGGGCTGATGACGGGGGCGCTGCTGCTGGTGCTGGTGACGCGGCTGTTCGGCGTCTACCAGGGCACCTTCGGCTGGCTGGCCGTTCTCGCGGTGCTGGCGGCCTGGGCGGTGAAGACGGCGTACTGGCGCCACATCGACACCACCCGTCCGCGCAGCGACCTCGGCACCGCCACCGGTCTGGGCCGCATGGGCACGGTGCGGCTGCTGGAGATGCCGCACACGGAAGAGAACTTCCTGATGCGGGAGATGGGCTTCCGCGTCGCCCGCGACCACGCGGCGAAGCTGCGCCGCATCGCCGGGCTGGCGCTGTTCGCGCTGCCGCTGGTGCTGGCGATCGTCGCGGCGCTGGCCGGCCCGGTGGTCGGCACGCTGGCCGCGGCGGGCGCGGTGCTCAGCGCCGGCCTGGGCGTGGTGGTCGAACGCTGGCTGTTCTTCGCCGAGGCGCGCCACACGAGCATGCTGTACTACGGCATGCCGGCGTAGCAAATCTCTCCCTCCCCCGGTCCCACCGGGGGAGGGAAGGGGCCCACGAAGTGGGAAAGGTGGGGGCAGCGGCTTTGTCAAAAGCCCGGTAGGTGCTTTCTTTCCCCACAGACCTTGCCCCCTCCTAACCTCCCCCACCGGGGGCGGGGGAGGGATTTTCACGTTTCGCCATCACACGAACACGAACGGCACCCCCACCTTCCCCCGATACGTCTCCTCATCCACCACCGTTCCCCGCGCGACCCGCGCCCGCGCCGCCAACAGCGCCGCCTCGATCCGCCGGTCGGCCAGCGCGTAGCGCGCGTCCAGCCCGATCTCCGCCGGTCCCGCGCAGTCCTCCCCGAAGACGTCCCTGTACATGTCGCTCATCATGCCGTAGCGCGCGCTCATCAGCGTGTTGGTGGCGGCCTTGACGCGGGCGACGTCCGAATCGTCGCGCACGAACAGCGCAGTCATCAGCGTCACAGCGATGGCGTGCATCACGTCGTAGCGCACATGCGCGATGAAGACGTGGAGGTGCGCGGCGGTCAGCGGCTCGTCCGAGTCGCGGGCCCAGCGGATAATTCCGCCCAGCAACAGACTGAAGAACTCCGGCACCCCCCATTCCATGCCCAGTCCCACCGACGCCAGCGCCTCCAGCGGCGAGAAGGCCGGGTCGCCGGCCAGCAGGCGTTGGGTCAGCACGTTGTCGGCGGTGCCGTGCAGCAGCGGCGGGTTGCGCTGCTCCAAGGGCACGCCCAGCCCGTCGAAAAGCTGCCCGTACATGACGATGTGCGTGGTGGAGCCCAGCATCTGGTCGAGCGTCGGGTAGGTCTCCACCGCGTGGCTGCCGACTCCGTATTCGTCGGCGACGAGCTGGGCCAGCACGATCTGCACGAACTCCGACAGCCGTTCCCGATTCGCCACGTCGGGAAGCTCCGCCAGGGTGTGGAAGCGGCCGATCGCCATCGCCACGCACTGGCGGGTGTTCTTGATCTGGTTGTGGTACTGCGCGGCGAATCGGACGAGCTGCGCGCGCGTCATCCGCCCGGCGAACACCCGGCGGAAGAACGGATGCCGCCACACCGGGTGCTCCATCACATGGTCGTGCAGCGTCAGGAACAGGTCGCGCACCCGCGCCGAATCCAGGCCGGCGCCGCCGACCTCCGCCAGACGCCGGCTCAACGGGTGGGCCGGATCGTCGAGCACGCCGACGGTGGCGAGGAAGTCGCGCCGCTGGCTCTCCTTGAAGGCGGCCAGCACGCCGTCGACGTCGCGGTCCAGCAGGTCGTCCAGCGGATGGACCTCCGGCCGCAGGCGCGGACGGCCGTGCGCATCGGGGGTGAACAGGTCGGAAAAGCGTGTCGTCGTCATGGATGCGGGCTCCGGAAGGGGGCGGGCGAAAGACCTTACTGAGGGACGAATTTTCTGCTGGCGCGACCCCACCATTATGCATTAGAGTTCCATCATATGATGCACTGATAAAGTAAAGCTGCCCCCGAAAAGCCGCAGGGATCCCCAGAGGGCCCGGCGGCGGATACGACGGCAGCCAACAACAAGGCCGGCAACGCCCGGCAGCGTGTGGGAAGGAAACGTCGGTGGCCAGGACGATCAGACGCGCGAGCCGCGTCCGACATTCGAAACGAAGCTGATGGAACAGGTCTGCGCGCGCCGCCCCTGACGTGGGTCGCGCGATGCCCTGCCATGCTTCGGCCGCCAGCGGTCACCCCTGCACAATGGCTTAAGGATTGTCGTCGTGGCGCGGATCCCTTCCGTGCTGCGCGAGGGGAACTGTGTCAACGCTCAAGGAGAACGCGTGATGTCGAAGGAAATGCCCAAGACACCGCTCTTGGACCAGCTCGAAGACGGCACCTGGCCGAGCTTCGTGACGGGTTTGAAGCGGCTGGCGCAGTCGGAGGATAAACAGTACGCCGGCATGATGAAGGATCTGCTCGGCCAGCTGGAACATTCCTACGAGACGCGCAAGGGCTATTGGAAGGGCGGCACGGTCGGCGTCAAGGGCTACGGCGCCGGCGTCATCCCGCGCTTTTCGGAAGTCTCCGCCGACTACCCGGAATCGGCGGAATTCCATACGCTGCGCGTCATGCCGCCGGCCGGCATGCACTACACCACCGACATGTTGCGCCAGATGTGCGACATCTGGGAGAAGTACGGTTCGGGCCTGATCGCGCTGCACGGCCAGTCCGGCGACATCATGTTCCAGGGCTGCAAGACCGAGAACGTCCAGCCGGCCTTCGACGAGCTGAACAAGCTGGGCTTCGACCTGGGCGGCGCCGGCGCGGGCGTGCGCACCTCGGTCTCCTGCGTCGGCGCGGCGCGTTGCGAGCAGTCGTGCTACGACGAGGCCAAGGCGCTTCGCGGCATGATCAACGCCTTCCTCGACGACATGCACCGCCCCTCGCTGCCGTACAAGTTCAAGTTCAAGTTCTCGGGCTGCGCCAACGACTGCACCAACGCCACCCAGCGTGCCGACTTCGCGGTGATCGGCACCTGGAAGGACGACATGCAGGTCGACCAGGAAGAGGTCAAGGCGTACGTCGCCAAGAACGGCCGCAAGTGGGCGATCGACCAGATCATCACGATGTGCCCGACCAACGCGCTGTCGCTCAACGACGACGACACGCTCGACGTCGACAACAAGAGCTGCGTGCGCTGCATGCACTGCATCAACGTCATGACCAAGGCGTTGAAGCCGGGCAAGGAGCGTGGCCTCGCGGTGCTGCTGGGCGGCAAGCGCACGCTGAAGATCGGCGACCTGATGGGCACCATCATCGTCCCCTTCATGAAGATGGAGACGGAAGAGGACTACGAGAAGCTGGTCGAGCTGGCCAAGAACATCGTGGACTTCTTCGCCGAGAACGCCCTGGAGCACGAGCGCACCGGCGAAATGATCGAGCGCATCGGGCTGGCCAACTTCGTCGAGGCGCTGGGCATCGAACTCGACCCGAACATGATCACCCACCCGCGCACCAACTCCTTCGTCCGCATGGATGACTGGGACGAGGAAGTGGAGAAGTGGAAGGCCCGGCAGCTCGCGCCGGCCGCCGAGTGAACGCACGCCCGACTGGACCTGGAGGAAACGATGACCGTGGCTGAGGCTGTGCACCAGACCGTCGAGTGCGGCGTGCCCGATCCCTTCCCGATGATGCACCCGCTGCTGAAGAAGAACTACGGGCAGTGGGCCTGGCACGACCGGCCGCGTCCCGGCGTTCTGCACCACGTCGCCAAGAGCGGCGAAGCGGTGTGGACCGTGCGCGCCGGCACGCAGCGCCAGATGGACGTCTACACCATCCGCACGCTGTGCGACCTCGCCGACACCTACGCCGAAGGGCACGTGCGCTTCACCGTCCGCTCGAACATCGAGTTCATGGTGTCGAGCTTCGAGAAGGTGCAGCCGCTGATCGACGCGCTGGAGGCGGCTGGCTTCCCGGTGGGCGGCACCGGCAACTCGGTGTCGATGATCTCGCACACCCAGGGCTGGCTGCACTGCGACATTCCCGGCACCGACGCTTCGGGCGTGGTGAAGGCCCTCATGGACGAACTCGAACAGGAGTTCCGCAATGAGGAAATGCCGAACCGAGTGAAGATCACGACGTCGTGCTGCCAGATCAACTGCGGCGGCCAGGGCGACATCGCCATCAACATCCAGCACACCAAGCCGCCGAAGATCAACCACGACCTCGTCGCCAACGTCTGCGAGCGTCCGGCCGTGGTGGCGCGCTGCCCGGTCGCGGCGATCCGCCCGGCGCTGGTCAACGGCAGGCCGTCGCTGGAAGTGGACGAGAAGAAGTGCGTGTGCTGCGGCGCCTGCTACCCGCCGTGCCCGCCGATGCAGATCAACGACCCGGTGCACACCAAGATCGCGATCTGGGTGGGCGGCAAGCACTCCTCGACCCGGTCGAAGCCGACCTTCCACAAGCTGGTCGCCGCCGGCATCCCCAACAACGCCCCGCGTTGGCCGGAAGCCGCCGCCATCGTCAAGCAGATCCTCTACGCCTACAAGGAAAACGCCAAGCCTTGGGAGCGTATGGGTGAATGGATCGACCGTATCGGTTGGGCGCGCTTCTTCGAGCTGACGAGCCTGCCCTTCACGAAGTACCACCTCGACAGCTGGCGTGGCGGCCGCGCGAGCCTGAACGCTTCGGCGCAGCTCCGCTTCTAAAGGGGGTCACGGTCCATGAAGTTCGCCATTCTCGTCAACGAGGGCCCGTACAACCACCAGGCCTCGGACTCCGCCTACCACTTCACCAAGGCGGCGCTCGACATGGGGCACGAGGTGATCCGGGTCTTCTTCTACTACGACGGCGTCCTCAACGGGAACAAGCTGTCCGACCCGCCGCAGGACGACCGCAACATCGTCAAGCGCTGGTCGGCGCTGGCCGAGAAGCACGGGCTCGACCTGTCGGTCTGCGTCGCCGCCGGCCTGCGCCGCGGCATCAAGGAAGAGGTGCTGGCGCCCGGGTTCCGCATCACGGGCCTCGGCCAGCTCGTCGAGGCCGGCATCGACGCCGACCGCCTCATGGCGTTCGGCGACTGAGCGGGGAGAGAGGAAGTCATGAGCGACGAACCCGTCATGAAGAAGTTCATGTACCTCAACCGCAAGGCGCCGCACGGCACCGTCTATGCGCTTGAAGTGCTGGAGATGATCCTCATCGCCGCGATGTTCGACCAGGACGTGCACGTCTGTTTCCTGGACGACGGCGTCTACGAGCTGAAGAAGGGCCAGGACGCCAAGGGCGGGCTGGAGATCAAGGACTTCGCCAACACCTACCGGGCGTTGGACGGCTACGGCATCGAGAAGATCTTCGCCGAGCAGGAGTCCCTGGACGAGCGCGGCCTCACCGCCGACGACCTCGTGATCCCGGTGGAGGTGGTCAGCCGTGCCGCCATGGCCGAGATGATCGCCACCATGGACGTCGTCCTGAGCGCGTGAGGAAAGCCATGCTGCACACCGTCAACAAGTCGCCGTTCGAGCGCAACTCCCTGGACGCCTGCCTGTCGCGCGCGGTCAAGGGGTCGGCCATCCTGCTGTACGAGGATGCGGTCTATGCCGCGCTGGCCGGCACCCGCGTCGCCGATCGCATGAAGCAGGCGGTGGCGGATCACGAGGTCTACGTCCTCGTGAACGACCTCCAGGCCCGTGGCGTGAAGGACTCGCCCCTGATCGACGGCATCAAGACCGTCGACTACCCGGGCTTCGTCGAGCTGGTTGCCCGCATGGGCACGGCCACGGCCTGGCTCTGATAAAAAACCGCCCAAGCAAACCAGGAGACGCACCAATGTCTTATGAGATCAACGGAAAGACCGTCGACGTCGATGAAGAGGGCTACCTCACCGACCTCGCCCAGTGGAACGAAGATGTCGCCAAGGTGATCGCCGAGAAGGAAGGCGTGAACATGACGGCCGAGCACTGGGAGGTGATCAACTTCCTGCGCGAGTACTACCAGGAATACCAGATCGCCCCGGCCATCCGCGTGCTGACCAAGGCGCTGACGAAGAAGCTCGGCGCCGACAAGGGCTCGAACAAGTACCTGTACGAGCTTTTCCCGTACGGCCCGGCCAAGCAGGCCTGCAAGATCGGCGGCCTGCCGAAGCCGACGGGCTGCGTCTGATCAGTCTCTGACGTTGGGTTTTCGGCTTCGCCTCAACCCAACCTACGGGTGCCTTCGTAGGTTGGGTTGAGCGCCAGCGAAAACCCAACGGAACGGGATCCAAGGGCCCCCGGCCCTTGGCGGAGAGCGCGAGAGGCAGGGCCTCTCGCATACACCGCACGAGCACATGGGCGGCAGGATGTCGGTTCTCTTCGCACTTCTCTTTTACGCCGCCACGGCGGTGCTGCTCGGTGGGCTGGGCTACAAGATCGCCCAGTACGCGCGCACCCCGGCGCCGCTGAAGATCCCCACCACGCCGGCGCCGCTGACGCGCTCGGGCGTCGCGGTCCGGATGGCGCGCGAGGTGGCGTTGTTCGAAAGCCTGTTCCGCGGCAACAAGCCGCTGTGGGCCTTCGCCGTCCTTTTCCACCTGGGCCTGCTGCTGGTCCTGCTGCGGCACTTGCGCTACTTCGTCGAGCCGGTGTGGTTCTGGGTGGTGTGGGTGCAGCCGCTGGCCGTGCCCGCGGCGCTGGCCATGATGGCCGGTCTGGCGGCGCTGCTGGTCCGCCGTCTGGTGCTGCCGCGCATCCGCTACATCACCGGCCCGTCGGACATCCTGATGCTGGTTCTGCTGCTCGGCATCGGCGCCAGCGGCATGGCGATGAAGATGGTGGCGCACACCGACATCATGGCGGTCAAGGCGTTCTTCCTCGGCCTCATGCGCTTCCAGATCAACGCGCTGCCGATGGACGGGTTCCTGCTGGTCCACCTGCTGCTGGTGGCGGCGCTGATGATCGTCTTCCCGTTCTCCAAGCTGCTGCACGCGCCGGGCGTCTTCTTCTCGCCGACGCGCAATCAGGTCGACGATGCGCGCGAGCGCCGCCACGTGGCGGCCTGGGCGCTGCCCCTCGACCAGCAGCGCTGACCCCCTGATCGACGGAAAGGCTCGCACCGTGGCCGATTACGCCATCCCCGCCCTGACCGAGGACGTCGAGCTTCGCGAGACGCCCGACCTCGCCCCCGGCTCCATGGCGCACCTCAAGCCGTTCGTCGCCGCTCCCGCGCACCAGGAGCCGCTGGGCTTCCCCGGCGAGCTGGTCGAGGACTGGCAGCCGAAGGCGATCGCCCGCATGGGCGAACTGCTGGGCAAGTACCGCTCGCTGCAGGTCTACCTGGACGCCTGCGTCAAGTGCGGCGCCTGCACCGACAAGTGCCATTACTTCCTCGGCACCGGCGACCCCAAGAACATGCCGGTGGCGCGCCAGGACCTGCTGCGCAGCGTCTACCGCCGCTATTTCACCCCGGCCGGCAAGATGTTCCCCAAGCTGGTCGGCGCCAAGGACCTGACGAAAGAGGTCCTGGACGACTGGTACAGCTATTACCACCAGTGTTCGCAGTGTCGCCGCTGCTCGGTGTTCTGCCCCTACGGCATCGACACCGCCGAGATCTCGATGGCGGCGCGCGACATCATGGACCACATCGGGCTGGGCCAGAAGTATTCGAACGAGATCATCGCCAAGGTCCACAAGATCGGCAACAACCTGGGCCTGCCGGAACCGGCGCTGGCCGACACGCTGGAAGGGCTGGAGGAAGACGTCAAGGACGACACCGGCCAGGACGTCAAATTCCCGCTCGACGTGGTGGGCGCCGACGTCCTGCTGGTCACGCCCAGCGCGGACTTCTTCGCCGAGCCGCACGTCGACGGGCTGATCGGCTACGCCAAGGTCTTCCATCAGGCCGGCGTGAGCTGGACGCTCAGTTCGCACGCGTCGGAGGCGGCCAACTTCGCGATGTTCATCGGCTCGTACGAGCAGATGCACAAGATCGCCAACCGCATCCGCCAGGCGGCCATCGACCTGAAGGTGAAGCGCATCGTGTTCGGCGAGTGCGGGCACGCGTGGCGCGTCGCCTACTCATTCCTCAACACGCTGGCCGGCCCGTGGGACTTCCTCGATCCGCGGTACCCGGTGCCGCAGCACATCCTGGAATTTACCTGGGACCTGATCAAGCGCGGCGGCATCACGCTGGACCGCGAAGCCAACACCGGCATGACGCTGACCTTCCACGACTCGTGCAACGTCGCGCGGGCCTCGCGGATGGGTGATTTCGAGGGCGGGCAGTTCGTCATCCCGCGCGAGGTCATCAAGGCGTGCGTGCCCAAATTCGTCGACATGCACCCCGACACCATTCACGACAAGACCTTCTGCTGCGGCGGCGGCGGCGGGCTGCTGACGGACGACCTGATCGAGCTGCGCGTCAAGGGCGCCCAGCCGCGCGTCAGCGCCCTGCAACAGGTCGTCAAGGACCAGGGTGTCACGCACATGGCCGCCATCTGCGCCATCTGCAAGAGCCAGTTCACCAAGGTCCTGCCGGTCTACGGCATGCAGATGGACATGGTGGTCTCGGTGCATCAGCTCGTGAGCAAAGCCATCCGGCTCGGTGGCAACGATTAACGTCTTAGGAGGAAGCGCCTGATGGATGCGAAGACGGCTGACGCCAAACCGACCGGGCTCACCTTCCGTCGGTACAAGGACGGCGACTACAAGCCGCGGGAATGGCAGGAAGAGATCTTCCAGGCCGGCTGGTCGCACAAGTGCCCGACCTACGTGCACCGCACGGCCCCCTGCCAGGCGTCGTGCCCGTCGGGCCACGACATCCGCGGCTGGCTCGCCATCGCCCGCGGCCAGGACAAGCCGGCCCAGGGCACGGCGTGGCAGGAGCATGCGTTCCGCCGCATGACCAGCGCCAACCCGTTCCCCTCGATCATGGGCCGGGTCTGCCCGGCGCCGTGCGAGGACGGCTGCAACCGCAACGAGGTCGAGGATCACGTCGGCATCAACGCGGTCGAACACTATGTCGGTGACTGGGCGCTGAACCAGGGCCTGACCTTCGAGGCGCCGGGCGCCGAGTCCGGCAAGCGCATCGCCGTGATCGGCGGCGGCCCGGCCGGCCTGTCGGCCGCCTTCCACCTGCGCCGCCGCGGCCACGCCGTGGTGCTGTTCGAGGAGAAGCCGGAGCTGGGCGGCATGATGCGCTACGGCATCCCCGGCTACCGCACCCCGCGCGACGTGCTCGACGGCGAGATCAAGCGCATCCTCGACATGGGCGTCGAGGTCCGCACCGGCGTGCGCGTCGGCCGCGAGGTCACCGTCGCCACGCTGGAAGCCGAGTTCGACGCCGTGTTCTGGGGCATCGGCACGCACGCCGGCCGCGGCCTGCCCGTGCAGGGCTGGGAGGGCACGCCCAACTGCGTCAGCGGCGTCGGCTTCCTGCGCGCCTTCAACGAGGGGCGCCTGAAGGGCGTCACCGGCCAGGTGATCGTGGTGGGCGGCGGCGACACGTCGATCGACGTGGCCTCCGTGGCGCGCCGCATCGGCCACATCCAGCACGCCCACGAGAAGGACCGGCCGGAGAACGTGATCTTCGGCCAGACCGCGCACGACGTGGCGGATTCCGCCGCGCGCGGCGGCGCCGAGGTCATGCTCACCTCGCTGTTCCCGGTCGAGAAGATGACCGCCGCCGAGCAGGAGGTGAACGACGCCAAGCGCGAGGGCGTGGACATCCGCGGTAGCGTCATGCCGCTGGAGGTCATCAAGGGACCGGACGGCCGCGCCGTGGCGCTGAAGCTCTGCAAGTGCGAGATGGACGGCCAGACGCCGCGCCCGATCGCCGGCACCGAGTTCGAGATGCCCTGCGACCTGATCGTCGCCGCCATCGGCCAGAAGGGCGACATGGAGGGGCTGGAGCCGTTCGACAACGGCCGCGGCTTCATCAACGCCGACAAGCTGCTGCGCGTGCCGGGCAAGCCCAAGCACTTCGTCGGCGGCGACATCGTGCGCCCGCACCTGCTGACCACCGCCATCGGTCACGGCCGCATCGCGGCGGAGAGCATCGACCACTTCCTGGCCGGGGTCGAGGAAGACCGCCGCCCGCGCGTGGACGTCGTGCACTTCGACCTGATCGACCGCATGAAGGTCGCCGGCATCGCGCCGGAGCCCTTCACCACCGACGAGGGCGGCGGCCGGCGTGGCACCGCCGATGCCAAGTTCGCCGTGCACAACTACGACGACCGCGGCAAGCACGAGGTCATCACGCACGAGCACCTGTTCCTCGGCCACTTCAACCACACGCCGCGCCTCGTGCGCGACCACGTGGAGATCGGTGCCGACGAGGTGCTGGGCAACTTCCAGGAACGCCTTATCCCGCTGACGGAAGAGCAGG
This sequence comes from Azospirillum sp., assembly GCA_036401175.1. Lineage (GTDB taxonomy): Bacteria > Pseudomonadota > Alphaproteobacteria > Azospirillales > Azospirillaceae > Azospirillum. The sequence goes on from DASWVP010000080.1 coordinate 25,420, forward strand.
CGATCGCCGAGGGCAAGCGCTGCATGAGCTGCGGCATGTGCTTCGAGTGCGACAACTGCGTCATCTTCTGCCCGCAGGACGCGGTGTCGCGCACGCCGAAGGCGGCCAAGGCGACGGGGCGCTACGTGCAGACCGACTACACGAAGTGCATCGGCTGCCACGTCTGCAACGACGTCTGCCCGACCGGCTACATCCAGATGGGCCTGGGGGAGTGAGGCTGATGGCGGGCGTTCGCACCCTGGTGCTCGCGGTCCTGGCACTGGTCTTCGCGGCCGATATGGTCGTGGGCGGTGCGCTGGCCGAGGGCACCCCGAAATGGCCCGGGCAATGCGTGGCGGACTCCGCCACCATGCGCCGCAACCACTTCGAGATGCTGCTGCATCAGCGTGACGACACCATGCACCGGGGCGAACGCCCGTCCGATCGCAGCCTGGGCGCCTGCCTGGACTGCCATGCGGTGAAGGGCACGGACGGTCACGCGGTGACGGCCGCGGACTCCCGCCACTTCTGCCGCACCTGCCATGACAGCGCGGCGGTGCGGGTGGACTGCTTCACCTGTCACAACTCGGCGCCGGGAAAATCGAAATGACGGACGTCCTTTCCAACCCCACGCGCCGTTCGCTTCTCGCCGGCCTCGGCGCCCTCACGCTCGCTCCCGGCATCGTGCTGATGGCGCCGGAAGCCGACGCCGCCGCCTCGGGCGGCCGGCGCTGGGGTCTGCTGATCGACACCACCAAGTGCGCGTCGGGCTGCGACGCCTGCGTCCGGGCCTGCGGGACCGAACACGGCTGGGGCGACGCCACGCACGGCCGCCCCGATCAGGCGCCGCAGTGGGTGCGCAAGGTCGACGTGAAGGATCCGGCCAGCGGCAAGACCGCCTCGCTGCCGGTCATGTGCCAGCATTGCGCCAAGCCGCCGTGCGTCGACGTCTGCCCGACCGGGGCGTCGTTCAAGCGGGCGGACGGCATCGTCCTGGTCGACCGGCACATCTGCATCGGCTGCCGCTACTGCATGATGGCCTGTCCGTTCAAGGCGCGCTCCTTCGTGCACGAGGACGTGACGGACCAGCGCGCCGGCACGCCGCGCGGCGCCGGCACGGTGGAAAGCTGCAATCTCTGCGTCACCCGCGTCGACGCCGGCAAGCTGCCGGTCTGCGTCGAGGCGTGCGAGGGGGCCGGCAAGGGCGCCATCCTCTTCGGCGACCTCAACGATCCGAACAGCGCGATCGCCAAGCGTGTGCGGGACGTGGCGCCGACGCGCCTGCGCGCCGACCTGCGTCTCGACACCGGCGTCCACTACCAGGGGCTCTGATCCGCCATGGCCAAGATGAAGACCCCCTTCACGTCGCTCGACGGCAAGTCGATGTGCTTCTACCGCCTGCTGGGTGCGCTGGGGGCGGTGGCCGCCGTCGGGCTGGGCAGCGCCTTCTACATGGAGCACCACGGCCACGTGGTCACCGGCATGGGCAACCAGGTCGTCTGGGGGTTGCCGCACGTCTTCGCCATCTTCCTGATCGTCGCGGCGTCGGGCGCGCTCAACGTCGCCTCCATCGCCTCGGTGTTCGGCAAGGCGCCGTACAAGCCGCTGGCCCCGCTGTCGGGCCTGACGGCGCTAGCGCTGCTGGCCGGCGGGCTGATGGTGCTGGTGCTCGACCTCGGCCGGCCGGACCGGCTGTTCGTGGCGATGACGCACTACAACTTCACGTCGATCTTCGCGTGGAACGTCATCCTCTACAACGGCTTCTTCGCCATCGTCGGCGTGTACCTGTGGACGATGCTCGACCGCCGCATGAACCCGCACACGGCCAAGGCCGGCATGGCGGCCTTCATCTGGCGCCTCGTGCTGACCACCGGCACGGGCTCGATCTTCGGCTTCCTGGTGGCGCGCGAGACCTACCACTCGGCGGTCATGGCGCCGCTGTTCATCGCCATGTCCCTCAGCTTCGGCACGGCGGCGTTCCTGCTGATCGTCGCCGGCCTCTACCGCCTGGAGGGGCGCGAGCTGGGCGACGCCATCGTCAACCGGCTGGCCAAGCTGCTGGCGGTGTTCGTGGCGGCGGTCTTCTACTTCGTCGTCGTGCAGCACCTGACCAACCTCTACACCGCGCGCGGCGGCGAGGTGGAGCGATTCTTCCTGGCATCGGGCGGCGTTTACACCGTGCTGTTCTGGTTCGGGCAGATGCTGATCGGCACGGCGATCCCGCTGGGGCTGCTGCTGCACCCGGCGTTCAAGGGCACGCGGTCCAACCTGCTGCTGGCGGCGGCGCTGGTGATCCTGGGCGGGCTGGCGCAGGTCTACGTGATCGTCATCGGCGGTCAGGCGTTCCCGCTCAACCTCTTCCCCGGCATGCAGGTGACCTCCGCCGCGTTCGACGGTAGGGTGGGGGCCTATGACCCGAGCCTGCCGGAATTCCTCCTCGGGCTCGGCGGTGCGGCCGTGGCGCTCCTCATCATCACGGTCGCCAGCGCGGCGTTGCGTTTCCTGCCGGCAAGCCTGGCGGACGCCGCGGTCGACCCGCACCACGCCAAGGCGAACGCCTGAGAGGACCGAGCATCTCCATGACCACGGAACACCCCTTCGCACAATACGTGCGCATCCTCGGCAAAGGCCCGACGCTGTCGCGGGCCTTGACGGAGGAGGAGACCCACGCCGCCGTCTCCATGATCCTGCGCGGCGAGGTCGAGCCGATCCAGCTCGGCGCCTTCCTCTGCCTGATCCGCGTCAAGACCGAGACGCCGGAGGAGCTGGCCGGCTTCGCCCGCGCCGCGCGCGACAGCCTGACCCTGCCGGACGGCGCGCCGACGGTGGACCTGGACTGGCCGAGCTACGCCGGCAAGTCGCGCCGCCTCCCCTGGTTCCTGCTGTCGGCGCTGCTGCTGGCGCAGAACGGCGTCACCGTCTTCATGCACGGCACCGAGGGGCACACGGCGGGACGCCTGTTCAGCGGCGGCGCGCTGGAAGCGCTGGGCGTGCCGGTGGCGGCGACGCTGGACGAGGCGGCCGGGCACTTGCGCGCGCGCCGCTTCGCCTACCTGCCGCTGGCGGGCATGAGCCCGAAGCTGCACGAGATCATCGGGCTGAAGAGCGTGCTGGGCCTGCGCAACCCCGTGCACACGGTGGCGCGCATGCTGAACCCGTTCGGCGCCCGCTGCCAGATCATGGGCGTGGCACACCCGCCCTACCGCGACGCGCACCAGAAGTCGGCCGCCCTGCTGGGCCAGCCGTATCTGGCCGTGTTCAAGGGCGAGGGCGGCGAGGCCGAGCGGCGGCCGGAGAAGCCCTGCGAGGTCTACACCATCGCCGACGGCGTGCTGGGCGCCGAAGTGTGGGCGCCGACGGCCGCCGGGACCACCGTGCGCCACGACGGGACGCTGGACGTCGGCCGCCTGACCGCGCTGTGGAACGGCACGGCCGATGATCCGGAGGGCCGCGACGTGGTGATCGCCACCACCGCCGTCGCGCTCAAGCTGCTCGGCCGCGCCACCGCCCACGCCGATGCCGAGGAGCTGGCCGCACAGCTCTGGCGCACCCGCAACACCGCTTCCCTCGCCGGGGCGGCATAGGCTTCCAGGAGCATCGCCATGGCCCGCGTGTTCGTCTCCGCCGCGCACAAGTCTTCGGGTAAGACCACCATCACCCTGGGTCTGTGCGCGGCGCTGGCGAGTCGCGGGCTGGCGGTCCAGCCGTTCAAGAAGGGGCCGGACTACATCGACCCGATGTGGCACTCGGCCGCAGCCGGGCGGACCTGCCGCAACCTGGACTTCAACACGCAGACCCCGGAGGAGATCGTCGGCTTCTTCCGCCGCCACGCGCTGGGCGCCGACGTCTCGATCATCGAGGGCAACAAGGGCCTGCACGACGGCGTCGATCCGCAGGGCCGCGATTCGGGCGCCGCGCTGGCCAAGCTGCTGCGGGCGCCGGTGGTGCTGGTGATCGACGGCTCCGGCATCACGCGCGGCGTGGCGCCGCTGCTGATGGGCTACCGGGCCTTCGATCCCGACGTGCGGATCGCCGGCGTCATCCTCAACAAGGTCGCCGGCGGCCGGCACGAGACCAAGCTGCGCGAGGCGGTGGAGACCTTCACCGACCTGCCGGTTCTGGGCGCCGTCCACCGCTCCGCCGACCTGGAGATCACCGAACGCCACCTCGGCCTCGTGCCGGCGAACGAGGAGGCGCAGTCGTCCGCCGTCGTCCGCCGCATCCGCGACGCGATCGCCGCGCAGGTCGACCTGGACCGGCTGCTCGACGTGGCGCGGGCGGCGCCGGCGCTCGCCGTGCCGCCGATGGCCCTGCCGGCGCAGGCGCCGCGCACCGGGCGCCTCGGCGTGGCCCGCGACGCCGCCTTCGGCTTCTACTATCCCGAGGACCTGGAGGCGCTGGCCGCCGAGGGGTTCGAGCTGGTGCCCTTCGACACGCTGCGCGACGGCGCGCTGCCGCCGGGGCTGGACGCGCTGTTCATCGGCGGCGGCTTCCCGGAGACGCATATGGCGGCGCTGGAAGCCAACGCCGGCATGCGCGCCTCGGTGCGCGCCGCCGTCGAGGGCGGGTTGCCGACCTACGCGGAGTGCGGCGGGCTCATGTACCTGTCGCGCTCGATCGCCTGGGGCGAGCGGCGCCACGCCATGGCCGGCGCGCTGCCGCTCGACACCGTGATGCACGCCCGCCCGCAGGGGCGCGGCCACGTGCGCATGCGCGAGACGGACGCCTTCCCCTGGCCGGGGGCGGGCGGCACCGTGTCGGCGCACGAGTTCCATTACGCGGGGGTCGCCAACCTCGATCCCGGCTGCCGCTTCGCCTATGCGGTGGAGCGCGGCCACGGCATCGACGGGGTGCACGACGGCATCGTCGTCCACAACACGCTGGCGTCCTTCACCCACCTGCGCGGGGTCGGCGGCAACGCCTGGCCCAACCGCTTCGCCGCCTTCATCCGGTCCTGCCGCGCCCGCGCCCGTGGCGCTCACGCCGCCTGACCTCGCCTGTTGTCGCCAAGGAGTTCACGTATCATGGCCCGCCGCACCGTCGACGCCCGCAACGCCTTCTGCCCCGGCCCGCTGATGGAGCTTATCGCCGCCCTCAAGCCCCTCAACGTGGGGGACGAGGTGGAGGTCCTGTCGTCCGACCGCGGCTCGGCCGACGACATCCCGGCCTGGACCAAGAAGGTCGGCCACCAGCTGCTGGCGTGCGACAAGCACGACGGCCACTGGAGCATCGTCGTCAAGAAGGCCAAGTAACCGGAAAGATTCGAATCCCCAAAAGGGGATGGTTGCCGGGAGCGAAAGCTCCCGGATTGGGCGGACTTCGCCCGGCGACCAACCGGCCGCCGGGCGATTTTTTGTGTTTATCCCTCCCCCGCGTAGCGGGCAGGGTGGGGGCAACGGCCTGTTCAAAAGTCCGGGTAGTACTTTGGCACCCGGATAGACTTTGCCCCCTCCTAACCTCCCCCACCGGGGGCGGGGGAGGGACTTGAGAGGTTACTGCCCCAGCCGCACCTTGCGGATGTTCTCGGCGTACTTGTCGGGGCCGCCGGTGAAGGTGGCGGTGCCGGCGACCAGCACGTCGGCGCCGGCCTCGATGGCGAGGCGCGCGGTCTCGGCGTTGATGCCGCCGTCGACCTGCAG
>DASWVP010000081.1:0-5354 GCA_036401175.1 Azospirillum sp.
CCGCCCTGGCCGCCGGCGCGCGGGTGGAGGTGGTGGAGCGCTTCGACGAACGGGTGGACGCGCTGTGGCGCGACGCGGCGCCGCGCCATCCCGTGATCGCCCGGCGCGACCTTGCCTTCCTGCGCTGGCGTTTCGACCGGAGCCCGGCCGCGCAGCGCGTGACGCGCCTGTACATCCAGCGCCGCGGCCAGCTCATGGGCTACGTCGTGCTGCGCGCCGACAGCTGGCGCGGCCTGCCGGTGACGGTGGTTCTGGACTACCTCGTGCGGCCCGGCTGGACGCTGCCGGCCTTCGCCCTGGCGGTGGAATTCGCGCGGCGCGAGCGCACGGCCGCGCTGCTGTGCCGGACGCTCAACCCCGAGGTGGCCCGGCCGCTGGCCGCCATGGGGTTCGTCTGCTTCCGGAACGGCTTCAACCTGCCGACGCGCATGATGGCCCGCGTGGGCCCGGGCGCGGAGGAGAACGCGGCGCTGCTGTCCGATCCGGCCAACTGGTACGTCACGGCCGCCGACAGCGACCTTGGCTTCACCCCCTTCGATCCGGCGGGAACATAACGGCATGAGTCCACGGGAACGCCCTCTCACCCTCCTCCTCGCCGCCGAGGGGGTCATGGGCCTGCATCTTCTGGAAGCGCTGCTGCGCACCCGCCACCGCGTGGCCGGCGTGCTGGCGACGCCGGACGGCCCGTCCGCCGGCGGCGACAGCGTGGAGCAGGCGGCGCGGCGCCTCGGCCTCGCCACCTGGCCGGCCGAGCGGGTCTGCGCCGGCGACTTCGCCGAGGCCGTGTGGGCGGCGCGCGTGGACGTGCTGTTCAACGCGCAGTCGCCGCACGTCGTCTGCCCGGACGTGCTCGACGCCCCCCGGCTCGGCGCCTACGCCCTGCACCCCGGCCCGCTGCCGCGCTATCCCGGCCGCCATGCTCCCCAGTGGGCGCTGTTCCATGGCGAGCGGCGGCACGCCGTGACCGTGCACGCGATGAACCCGCAGGTCGGGCGCGGCCCGATCGCCGCCCACGCCGAGTTCCCCATCGAGGCCGACGACACCGCCCTCACCCTCACCATGGCCTGCGTGCGCCACGGCGTGCCGCTGGCGCTCGGCATCGTCGATGCCCTGGCCCGCGATCCACGCTCCGTGCCCTGCGACCCGATGCCCGAGGGCAGCCGCGTTCCCTGCGGGTTCGAGCCGCCCAACGGCGGCTGGATCGCCTGGGACTGGCCGGCGGCGACCGTCGACGGCTTTGTGCGCGCCTGCGATTTCGACCCGCTGACCTCGCCCTGGGGCCGGCCGCGCACGCTGCACCGGGGCCAACGGGTGGCGCTTACCAAGGCGAAGCGCACCGGCCGCCGCGCCGCCGCCGCGCCCGGCATCGTCACCGCCGTCGAAGGCCAGGGCGCGCGCGTCGCCTGCGCCGACGAGGAACTGCTGGTCACCGAACTGCTGGTCGGCGACCGCCGCCTCCCCGCCGCCGACCGCCTCGCCCCCGGCGACCACCTCTTCGCCCCGCCGCTGAGCAGCGAGGCGGCGTAGAGGGGGCGTGCAGGACGTTGGTCCGCCGCGCTACCATGCGCGCCGATGCCCGACCAGCCCTGTTCCCCCTACCGCAGCTCGGCCTACGCGCAGGCCCTCGCCGCGCTCGGCCCGGTGCTGCCGGTGGCGCCGTGGGGAACCGGCGTGCGGCTGCGCCCGATCCCCGGCACCGGACGCCCAGGCACCGGACGCCCAGGCACCGAACACCCAGGCACCGGACGCCCAGGCACCGAACACCCAGGCACCGAACGTCAGGACGCCGCCGGCTTCTACCCGCTGGCCGCCATCGCCCCGGATGCCGACCTCGCCGCCGGCCTCGCCGTGTTGCGCGCGCGCGGGCTCGTCTCCGTCGTCGGCGTGCGCGACCCGTACGATGCCCCCAGCCTCGACCGCTTCGCCGCCGCCTTCGACCTCTGCCGCCCCTTCAAGACGCATTTCGTCATCGACCGCGCGCTCGGGCCTTCGCGCTTTTCCGACCACCACGCCGCCGAGGTCCGGCGCGCGCACCGGCGCTGCACCGTCGCCATCGTCCCGCTCGCCGATCACCTCGGCGACTGGCAACGCCTGTACGACGGCTTGGTGGAGCGCCGCCACATCGCCGGCATCGCCCGTTTCTCGCCGGAGCATTTCGCGCGACTCGCCCGCCTCGATGGCCTGACCGCCTTCGCCGCCTTCGCCGACGGGCGCGTCGCCGGCATGGCGCTGTGGCTGCGCGCCGGCGCCGTCGCCCACAACCACCTCGGCGCCGCCGACGCCGAGGGCTACCGCCGCTCCGTCTCCTACGCCCTGTACGACGCGGCGATCCGCCATTTCGCCGGGTGCCGCATCCTCGACCTGGGCGGCAACGCCGGCCCCGCCGACGCCGACGACGGGCTCAGCCGCTTCAAGCGCGGCTTCGCCAACGCGACCGCCACCGCCCACCTGTTCGGCGCGGTCCTCGACCGGCCCGCCTACGCCGCACTGTCGGCGGCGGCTGCCGACACCGCGTACTTCCCCGCCTACCGCGCCCCGGCCAGCCAGCGCGGCGGCACCGGCAGCGTTCCGGCGACCGGCTCGCGGTAGACCTGCACCGTGTACTCGTACAAACCGTAGTCCGCCCGCACCACCACGTGCCGGCTGAGGAACGCCTTGCAGAAGGCGACCGCCGCGTCCATCGGCCAATGGAACAGGTCGTCGCGCTGCCAGTCCACGTGGATGCTCATCACGTTGAACGCCAGCGCGCCGCGCACCGACGGCCACACGGTGCGCAGCAGCGCGGTGACGAAGTGCTCCATCTCCGTGTGCGACAGCCCGAAGCGCGCGGTGAACACCCCGGCAAGCATGGCGTAGTCGACGCAGCGTTCGGGCAACGGTTCCGTCAGCGGGTCGCGCCGCTCGAACAGCCGGTCGGGCCAGTCGGCCCGCGCCCGCTCGATCATCGGCCGGCTGACGTCGACGCCGTGGTAGTCGACGCGGTCCAGCCAGCCGCGCGCCTCCAGATAGTCCAGCACCAGCCCCGGCCCGCAGCCGACGTCGAGCAGCGAGAACTCCCCGTGCCCGCGCACCATGTCGAAGAACACGTCGTAACGCGTGACGAGGTCCCCCTCGTTCGGCCACAGCACGCCGCGCGGCGTGCCGCCGTGCTCGCGCAGGGCCGCCTCGATCGGGCCGATCAGCCGCCGATAGCGTTCGTCGTTCACGACCGTACCTCCCGCAAGGCGTCGGCCAAGGCCACGGCGACGCGCGCCACCGCCCCGGCCGCGAGATCGGCGTGGAACGGCAGGCCCAGCGTGCTGTCGGCCAGCCGCTCGGTGACCGGCAGCGGCCCGCGCGGATGATCCTGGAACGCCGCCTGCCGGTGGATGCCCTTCGACCACCACGCCCGCGTGTCGATGCCGCGCAGCCGCAACCGCTCCGCCACCGCCTCGGCCACCGGCGCGTCGAACGCCGCGACGATGGTGGAGGACACCCAGTCATCCCCGGCGGCATCCCCGGCGCCCATCACCCGCACGACGCCGGGCGTTTCCGCCAGCGCGGCGGCATAAGCGTCTGCCACGCCCCGCACCGCCGCGCGCGTTTGCGGCCAGCCGTCCAGCGCGGCAAGGCCGACGGCCGCGTGCACCTCGCTCATCTTGGCGTTCAGCCCGGCGCGCTCCGCCGCGCGCCGCCGGACGAAGCCGAAGTTCGCCGCGTCCTCCACCGCGCGGACGAGGGTGGCGTCGCGCGACACCAGGAAGCCTCCCTCGCCCACCCCCAGCACCTTGGTGGCGTGCAGGCTGACCACCGCCGGCACCCGGCCGGGCCGCACCGTGTCGAACCCCGCCGCCCCGTCCACCACGACGGCCAGTCCCGTCCGCTCGGCGAAGCGGTCCCACGCGCCGATGTCCAGGGGCGCGCCGAACGGCATCACCGGCATCACCGCCGCCACCGCTCCCGGCGCCGTCTCCAGCGCCCGCAGCGCCGCTTCCGGTGTCAGCGCCCAGCTCTGCGCATCGACATCGACGAAACACGGTATCAACCCGGCGGCGACCGCCGCGTGCGCCGAGGCGACAAAGGACCAGGACGGCATCAGGCACAACCCGCCGGCCGTCACCCCCTGCGCCAGCAGCGCCGCCGTCAGCCCCGCCGTGCCGCTGGCCAGCGTGGCGACGTGTCCCGCCGTCAGCCCGTACCGCGCCGCCAGCCGCGCCTCCAGCCGGCGCACCAGCGGGCCGTGGTTCGCGTACCAGCGATTGCCCTCCATCTCCTGCAGATAGGGCAGCACCGCCGCCGCCGGGGGCAGCAGCGGCCGGCCGACGGCAAGCCATTGCGGATCGGCGTTCACGCCCCCTCCACGCGCGCGTTGAAGCGCGCCACCGTCAGTTCGGCCAGCCGCCGGAACTCGCGCGCGAAGGTCTCCGGTGCCGCGAAGATCCGCGCCGCCTCGGCCATGCCGGCGCCCAGCGCGCGGCGGTACAGGGCATCCGATGCAAGGTCGCCAAGGGTCGCCGCATACTGCTCCGCGTCGCGCATGCGCCACGGCCGGGGCACGCACATGGCGGTGTCGGACAGCGTGTCCAAGGTCAGCACCGGCACGCCCCGGGCCATCGCCCAGAAGGCGCTCAGGCCGCCGCCGGCCCGGTCGGGGTTGGCGTAGACGTCGCAGATGCGGTACAGCGCGTTGAGGTCACGCTCGTACGCCAGGAACCGGCATTGCGCCAGCATCGGGTGCGCCGCGAACTCCGGCAGCGGAAAGCGCCCGGTGCCGACCAGCAGCCAGCGGCTGCGCGGGTGCGCCTCCAGATGCGCGAACATCAGCGCCGCGAAACCGGCGTCGATCTCCGTGTGCAGGCGGTTGCCGACGGTGACGACGACCACCGCGTCCTCCTCCAGCTCCAGCTCGGCGCGCGTCCGCGCCGCCGCCGGGGCCGGCAGGTCGATGGGCGTGCAGGCCATGCGCTCGTGCCCCGCCACGCGCTCCGCCGGCCAGCCCTGAGCCCGCCAGAAGGCCCGGATCTTGTCGTCGTCGAAGATCGAGGTGATGGTGTCGAACCGGCTGTACGGGAACGCCATCGCCACCGACAGCCGCAGCACCGGCCAGCGCTCGTACAGATGATCCTCCAGCAGCGTGTCGTCCGACAGCACCGCCACGAGGTCCGGATCGTAACCTTGGAACGTGTCGAGCAGCGCCCGGTCGCGCGCCGGCTCGGCAAGCGCCATGTCGGCGTAGACGAAGCGCGCCGGCGCGCCCTCCATCGCCTGCCGGTGCTCCGCCGCGAATCCGGCCGAACGCGGATCGCCCAGCGCCACCACCATCACCTCCACGCCCGCATGCCCCGCCGCCAGCCGCGCCCAGCGCAGCAGCAGAC
>DASWVP010000082.1:0-2840 GCA_036401175.1 Azospirillum sp.
CCGCGCCCGGCCTCCGGCACCAGCCCGGACAGCAGGCGCGCGGCGATCCAGGTGCCGTAGACGAAGCCGGAACAGCCCAGCGCCACGTCGAAGCACGCCGCCGATGTGGACAGGCCCAGCCGCTTCTGCATGACGCAGGCGGTGGCCGGCAGGTTGTAGTCGGCGTCCTGCGAGACGAAGACCAGCACGTCGATGCTGGCCGGGTCCCAGCCCAGTTGCTCCAGCAGCCCTTCGGCCGCAGCCACGCACAGGTCGGAGGCGCAGAGGTGGGCAGGCAGGATGCGGCGTTCGCGCACGCCGGTGGAGGCGCACAGCTTCTCCGCCTCCTCCCGCGTGAAGGGGCCGGGATCGTCCAGGAAGGAGTGGCGGCGCTGCGGCACGGCGGCCCGGACACCGGCGATCCGCACCCCGTCGACGACGGCCTTGACCATGGTCCCTCCGCTTTTCCGCCGCCCCGGATGTCGCACCCGGCGGCCGCACTTGAAACCTTCACTCCCCCAGGCGTAACAGGAGAGCAGCGTCGATGCTAGATCCAGGGGGTGTCCAAATGGTTGATACGGCCGCAACGACCGCGCCCCCTGTCCTGGAAGAGGCGATTTCGCCCGCCGCCTACCACGATCCGGCGGTGTTCGAGCACGAAATGGAGCGCATCTTCCGCCAGAGCTGGCTGTTCGCCGGCTTCACCGACGACCTTGCCCACGAGGACGATTTCATCACCGCCGAACTGGCCGGCACGTCGGTGGTCGTGCGGAACGTCGGCGGCGAACTGCGCGCGCTGCACAACGTCTGTTCGCACCGCTTCGCCAAGATCCACGACAAGCCCTGCGGCAACGGGCGGGCGACCTGCCCCTACCACGGCTGGACCTACAACGGCGACGGCGTTCCGGTCGGCATTCCCGGCAACGAGACCTTCTTCGGTTATGACCGGGCGCAGCGCGAGCGGCTGGCGCTGAAGCGGTTCGAGGTGGCGACTCGCGGGCGCTTCGTCTTCGTGCGGCTGGAGCCGGGCGGGCCGTCGCTGGACGACCACCTGGGCGCGTACGGCGCCATCCTCGACCACGCCTCGGAGATGTTCACCGACCGCTTCGACGACCGGACGGTGCCCTGGGCGACCAACTGGAAGATCGGCGTGGAGAGCGTGCTGGAGGTCTACCACGTCGCCAGCGTGCACCCGGAGACCTTCAAGCCCTTCTTCAAGCCGGTGTGGGAGATATCCGGGGCCGGCGCGCATTCGCGCGGCATCGCCACCCTGTCGGACACGGGGGAGCGGTACTGGAACGGCCTCGTCAAGCATCTGGGGCTGCGGCGCACCGACCGGCACCGCGACTACGACAACGTCGTGATCTTCCCCAACCTCGCCATCGGCATCACGCACGGTGCCATGCTGAGCGTGCAGACCTACGACCCGGTGGCGCCGGAACGCTGCGACCTGCGCTTCCGGCTGTTCCTGTCCAACGCCGACAAGCGCGACGGCGCGGTGCGCCGCCACATCGAGGATTCGCTGAAGGACGTCAACCGGCGGGTGCTGGACGAGGACCGCGTGATCTGCGAGTCCGTGCAGCACGGCATCCGGCAGGCGGACCGGCCGGCGGTGCCTGGCGCCAACGAGGCACGCATCCACGCCTTCCACCGCGCCTACCGCGCCCGCATGAACGGAGACCGATGATGGACGCGACCGTGCAGGCCGCCATCCAGGCGCTGCTGCCGTTCCTCACCGACCGGCAGTTCGATGCGGACAAGATCAACCGCTTCACCGCGCAGTGCGACGCCGTGCGCCGCGACCTGCCGCTGGACGCCCGGATCGCCGTCGCCGACCACCTGCGCCGCGAGGCGCCGACCGGCGACACCGTCCGCCTGCATTCGGTGCTCTTCCATCTGACCGGCGACCTCTACCACTACGAACGCATTCTGCATTACCTGCAGATGGGCGGGGAGGAGGTGGCGCCGGAGCTGCTGCACTACACCTACTGGTGCGTGTCGCGGCAGCTGTTCATGGGCTCGTCGTCGCCGGAGAAGTCCGCGGCCTTCGGCCCCTGCGACGTCTATCGCTATTACGAGCACATGGTGCGGCTGATCGCCCGGCAATGGGGCCCCGTCCCGCCGCGCCGCACGCCGAGGCCCGGCCCGATCCGCCGCGTCGCCGTGGTCACCAACCAGTTCACCAACGACCGGCACCAGCCCTCGCGCGACTGCTTCGACTACGCCGCCCGGCTGCAGGAAGCCGGGCTGGAGGTGGCGATCATCAACACCAACACGATGCCGCTGCGCATCGAAAACATCTTCATCCCCCCCATGGTGGCGGAGATGGTCGAGAAGTACGAGGGCGTGCACGGGATCGAGATGTTCGGCCGGCAGGTCAAGATGGCGTCCTTCACCGGCCGCGCCTTCTCGCGCGAGAAGATGCGGGAGATCCTGGAGGCGATCGACGGCTACGACCCCGACGTGCTGGTCTCCTTCGGCGGGTCCAACGTCGCCGCCGACCTGTTCGCCGAGACGGGCGCGCGGCCGGTGGTGACGCTGCCGACCACGTCGGGCCTGACCTTTTCGCTGGCGCACATCGTGCTGGGGTACGACGAGCACGACTACACGCAGTCCATCCCGGCGCTGTACCGGGCGCCCTTCGCGCGGCGCTTCCGCCCGTTCAGCTTCGGCTTCACCCTGCCGCCGTCGCCGGGGCAGGGCGGCGACTTCGGGCTGGGCGACATCGGCTTCGTCTTCGCGGTGGTCGGCACCCGCCTGGAGCAGGAGGTCGACGCCGGCTTCCTGGCGCTGGTGGAGGAGGTGCTGGACCGCTGCCCGCACGCCGTCGTCGCCTTCGCCGGCATGCGCGCCGACGCCCG
>DASWVP010000083.1:0-3271 GCA_036401175.1 Azospirillum sp.
ACCGACAGGTCCTCGGCCGCCGCGCGGGTGCCGGCTTTGGTGGCGCGCTTGGCGGCGCCGGCCGTGGCCGCCGGGCTGGCCGATTTGGTGGAGGTCTTGCCGGGATCGCCGGCGGGGGCGGGCTGCGCGGCGGCGCCCTTCGTGCGCCCGGTCCCGGTGGTGGTGGCCTTGGGCGCGGCCGGCTTCGCCGTCGCCGTTTTCGTGGTCGCCGTCTTCGCGGCCACCGGCCGGGCCCGGCCGGCGGTGGCCTTGGCGCTGCCATCCTGTTCGGCGCGGACCTCGGCCTCGGCCTGGGCCCAGTGTTCGTCGTGCTTCCCCTCGGGCCGGCCGTCCCGTTCCCACAGTTCGTGGGCACGGCGGCGGATGCGTTCCTGAAGATCCTCGTCCATCCCTCGCTCCTCCCTGGTCACCACAGCCATTCGGCGACCCATCGTTGATGCGCGCACAAGCCCGGTAGATCGGGAAACAGCTTTCCGGTTTCAACGCCCAAGCGGTTGAGGTGTTTCAGGATGTCCAAGCGCGCGGCGCCCGGCACGCGGATGCGCGTGACGTCCAGGCCCAGCCTTTCCGCCAGTTCGGGAAAGGAGGTTTCCGAGAGCTGCTCCTCGAAGCTGAACAACCCCTCTTGCGAGGCAATCCGGGAGGAGAGGTTGGGCGGGCTGAACAGATGCACGCGGTTCGCGCCGCCCGCCCGCGTCTCGTCGCCGATGCGGCCCTCGCCGCGCGGCCGCATCTCGGGCAGGCGGTCGAGCGGCAGCATGTGGCGGTGGCTGTCCAGCGTGTCGCTGATCACCCACATGAAGACGAAGGCGTCCGACCACTGTTCCGGCCGCCGGTAGGGTTCCCGGTTGTTGGCGGCGAAGTACAGCGCGATCAGCGGGTTGCGGGTCCAGTCCAGCAGCCGCGTCGGCAGTTCGTGATGCTGCGCCACCGCCAGCCAGTTGAGGTGGCAGCCCGGCGCGCTTTCCAGGAACGGCACGGACTGGCGCTTGAAGGATTCGATCAGGCGCTCCTCGTACACCCACAGCGCGGGCGAGGGCGCGCCGTTGCGGCCGGTGTCGTCGCGGATCGCCCGGTTGCGCTGCCAGGAGCGCACGACGGTGGGCTTCATGTCCTCAAGAGGGTCCTTCGCGCCGCGGTAGCTCACCGTGCGGTCGGCCGCGCCCGAGATGAAGTCGATGTAGTCGATCAGCGAATCGATCCGGACGTCGCGCATCATCCTTCCCGCCAGCGCCAGCCGCGCCACTCGAACAGGCGGGGATGCAAACAGACGGGAACCGGCGGGGTTCCGTCAGGGCAGGGCGCGCGCGGCGTCGATGGCGGCCAGCACGCCGGGCGCGTCCATGTCGGCGAAGGTCGGGCGGTGGTGGACGAGGGTGCGCCGGCCGCTGGCGTGGATCGGGTTGGAGGCGTCGCAGAACAGCGCCACGGTGGGGCCGCCCATGGCGGCGATCAGGTGGGTCGGCCCGGTGTCGTTGCCGACCGCCGCCCAGGCCCGGCGCCCCAGGCCGGCGATCTCCGCCAGCGCGGTGCGGTCGGTGAGGTCGAGCGCGGCCGGGCAGGCGGCGGTGATGGCGGCCGCCAGATCCTTCTCGATGGCCGTCCCCAGCACGACGGGGCGCACGCCGCGCGCGGCCAGGGCCCGCGCCAGTTCGGCGTAGCGTTCGACCGGCCAGCGCTTGTCCGGCCGCCCCGGCGAGGAGCCCGGCACCAGCAGCGCGTACGGCCCGTCGAGCCCGAAACGGGAGGTGTCGGCGTCGAGCCAGGAGAGGTCGGGATGCTCGTCCAGCTCGATGCCGAAGGGGCGGAGCTGGCGGGCGTAGCGTTCCAGCACCGGCACCTTGCGCCGCCCCGGATAGCGGTCGGGGTGCGAGCAGCCGCGCGCCGTGCCCGACCACTCCGGCCAGGGGCCGGGGAACAGCAGCCAGAAATAGTACTCGGTCCGCGACTGGGCCTGCAGGTCGTAGACCCGCGCGAAGCGCCCGGCGCGCAGGCGGCGGCGGATGGCGAGGTAGGACGCCGGGGAACGCTCCCGCGGGTCTTCCCACACCTCGTCGAACAGGCCGCTGAGGCGGGCCAGCGGGGCGAGCTGCGGGATGGTCAGCAGGACGAGGCGGTCGCCCGCGTGATGCCGGCGGATCGCCTGGAAGGCGGTCTGCGCCAGGAAGAAGTCGCCGAGCGCGCCCAGCTTGACGACCAGGACGCCCCCGCCGGCCATCACGCCCCTCCGCCGCGCCGCACCCGTGCCGCCAGGCGCAGCATCAGGCCGGACACCAGCAGGCCGGACATCCACCACGCCTGCCAGATGCCGTAGGTCGTGCTGACCAGCGCCAGCCCGGCGGCGAACAGCGCCAGCGCGTAGGGCTGCTCGTCCGCCGGCAGGCGGCGCGTGCCGGCCAGGGTCAGCAGCGCCAGGGCCAGCGCCAGCGCCGCCCCGACCGCCCCGGTCTCCAGCCAGACCTGGAGGTAGGCGTTGTGCGGGTGCAGGGGCAGCAGCGTGGCGTCCTCCACCGCGAAGCGGCGGAACTCGCCGGCGATCTTCAGCGCGCGGGAGGAGTCGATGCCCTGGCCGACCGCCGGCGATTCCAGCGCCCGGTTGGCGGCCAGCGACCAGATCTCCACCCGGTGGCGGGCCGAGGTGAACAGCCACGACGCGTCGGCCAGCCCGGCCCCGCGGTCGAGGAACAGGGCGATCGGCAACACCCCGGCGAAGGCCACGACCAGCAGCGCCGCCAGCGCGCGGCGGAACCACACCGCCGAGGCGCGCGCCAGCGCGTAGGCCAGCAACCCGACGGCGACGCCGACCATGGCCGACCGGCTGGACTGCGACAGGCTGGCGGCGGCGTAGAGCGCGGGCAGGGCCAGCGCCGCCGTGCGCAGCCCGGCGCGGTGCAGGGCCAGCGCCGCCGGCCACACCAGCAGCGCGAACAGCACCGCCGTGCGCTTGGGCACGTTGCTGACCTCGATCAGCGAATCGGCGGGCAGGCCGTTGATCCAGCGGTGCACAGGGTAGTCCAGCGCGTCCTCGGCGGTGAAGGCGGCGATGCCCAGCACCAGCCCGCCGACGAACAGCCGCGCCAGCCGGCCGGCCTCCTCCTCCGACAGGGTGGTGATCCAGGCGCCGACCAGCAGCGCGCCCACGGCGACGTAGCCGATCTCCAGCGTGGTCGCGAGCGCCCGCCCGGACGGGCTCCACCCCACGCTGGCCAGCGCCAGCGCCACGAAGCCCGCCGTGGCGGCCACGGCCCACCGGCCCGGCCGCAGCGTGGCG
>DASWVP010000084.1:0-4385 GCA_036401175.1 Azospirillum sp.
TGGAGCACGTCGTTGGCGGCGTCGCTGCCGGGCGAGCGGGTGAGGATCGGGATCTGGTTGCGGATGGCGTCGCGCACCTTCATGTCGCGGCGGATGATGCCGGCCAGCGGCGGCGCGAACTTCAGGAAGTTCTGGCAGGCCTTCAGGATGGTGCCGTAGGTCCGCTCGCCTTCCTTGATGGTCTGCGCGGCGTTGACCACCACGCGCAGGTCGGCCGCCGGGTTGGTGGCGTGCGTCAGCTTGATGAAGGCGTAGGCGTCGGTCAGCGAGGTCGGCTCGTCGGTGGTGACGACCAGCGTGGTGCCGGCCGGGCCGCACAGCGTGCGCACCGTGCGGTCGACGCCGGCGCCCATGTCCATGATCACCCAGTCGTAGCTGCGCGCCAGCTCCAGCAGGTCGTTGCGCAGGCTGGACAATTGCTGGCTGGGCAGAGTCGCCAGCGAGCCGGAGCCGGAGCGGCCGGCGATGATGTCGAAGCCGCCGTCGGGGAAACGCTGGGCGGCGCGCTTCAGCGTGACCGAGCCGTCCATCACCTGGCCCAGGTCGTGCTTCGGCGCGAAGCCCAGCTGGATGTCGACGTTGGCAAGGCCAAGGTCGCCGTCGAACAGCAGCGTGTTCTTGCCCATCTTCGCCAGCGAGTGCGCCAGCGTGATGGAGAACCATGTCTTGCCGACGCCGCCTTTGCCGCTGGCCACGGCGATGACGTTCGCGCCGCGAAGCGGGCGCACCTTGGTCATGGACGCGGGGGCCGAGAAAACGGGTTCGGTCATGGAAGGGTCCTCGAGGACGGGGAACTCATGGCGTGGGCTTGGGCGGCGGCCTTCGGCTTGGCCGCCTTGGACGCGGCCTTTTCCTGGCCGGGCATCATCAGGCGCGCGAGCGCCACCGGGTTGAGGGACGTCAGCCCCTCGGCGACCTTCGGCGCGATGGTGCCGTCGCAGAAGGCCAGCCGCGCGCGGTGCGCGGCGAACAGCAGGCTGCCCAGGCGGCGGGCGATGTCCAGGCGGGTGACCAGCATGCGCTTGGCGCCCAGCTTGCGGAAGGCCAGTCCGGTCTCCGCCGCCTCCACCGCGTCGATGCCGCCCGGCAGCACCAGCACCGGCTCGACCTCGGCGGCGCCGAGCAGGGCGCGCAGGTCGGCCATCTCCTGGTCGTCGAAGGGGTTGCGCCCGGCCGTGTCGACCAGCACGAGGTCGACACCCTGGCTCATCTCGATGGCGCCGCCCAGCGCCTCCGGGTCGTCGACCCGGTGCAGCTTGATCTTCAGCAGACGCATGAAGCCGGACAGCTGTTCCACGCCGCCGGCGCGCGCCGTGTCGGTGGTGATCACGGCGACGGAACGCTTCTTGAACACGGACCGCGCGGCCAGCTTGGCGATGGTCAGCGTCTTGCCGGCGCCCGGCGGCCCCACGAAGACCAGCGGCCGGGCCGGGCCGCGGCTGGTGCCGTCGGGCAGCGGGTGGAAGTTGAACAGCGCGTCCAGCGCCGCCCCCAGCGCCAGCGTCGCGTCCTCGGTGTCGAGGCCGGCGGCTGCGTCGATGAGCTGTTCGGCCAGCGCCGCCGGCACCCCGTGGCGGTGCAGCGCGTCGGCCACCAATTCGCCCACGTCGATTTCCGGCTCGGCCGGCTTCACCAGGGCGACGCGGGACGCGGCGGGGGCGTACTGGTCGTCTTCCTCCACCGCGGCGGTCACGCGCACGCCGCCGCCTTCCTCCTCGCGCGTGGCGACGATGATGGCGTCGTCACCCAGCGCTTGGCGGACGGCCTTCATGGCCTCCGACATGGTCTTGGCGTGGAAGGACTTCAGCCGCATCTAGGAGGCTCCTTCCAGGGGCGGGCGATGTCCGGCGGACGCGTCATCAGATCTGCCCCAGCGTCTTGATCTTCGCCTTGGGGTGGATCTCGTTCTGCGACATCACCACCGTGGACGGCCGGAAGCGCTCGACGATCGAGCGCACGAAGGGCCGGATCAGGGGGCTGGTCAGCAGGACTGGAGTCTCGCCCATCATGGCATGCCGCTCGAAGGTCTGTCGCACCGACGTGATGAATTGCTGCAGCCGGCTGGGAGCCATGGTCAGCTGGCGGTCGTCGCCATCGCCGACCAGCGATTCGGCGAACGCCTGTTCCCACTCGGGCGACAGCGTGATGAGCGGGATGAAGCCCAATTCGTTCACGCAGGATTCGCAGATCTGGCGCGCCAGCCGTGTGCGGACGTGCTCGGTGATCTGCGTGATGCTGCGGGTCTGACTCGCCGCCTCGGAGATGCCCTCGAGGATCGTGGGAAGATCACGGATCGAGATGCGTTCCGCAAGCAGGTTCTGCAGAACGCGCTGCAACCCGCCCACCGTGATCTGCTGCGGAACGACGTCGCCGACCAGCTTCTGGTGGTCCTTGTCCATCTCGTCCAGCAGCTTCTGCGTCTCCGTGAAGGAGAGCAGCTCGGGCATGTTGTCCTTGATCAGCTCGGTCAGGTGGGTGGTGACGACGGTGGACGGATCGACGACCGTATAGCCCTTGAACAGCGCCTCCTCGCGGTAGCCGGGCTCGATCCACACGGCGGGCAGGCCGAAGGTCGGCTCGGTGGTCTGCTCGCCGGGCAGGCTCATGGCCTCGCCGCGCGGGTCCATGACCAGCAGCATGTTCGGGCGGATGTCGCCGCGCCCCGCCTCGATCTCCTTGATGCGGATGATGTAGGTGTTGGGCGGAAGCTGCAGGTTGTCCTGGATGCGCACCGCCGGCATGACGAAGCCCACCTCGCCGGCGATCTGCCGGCGCAGCCCCTTGATCTGGTCGGTCAGGCGGTGGCTGCCCGCCTGCGGCTGATTGATCAGCGACAGCAGGCCGTAGCCCAGTTCCAGGCGGATGAGGTCGATGGCGAGCGCGGTGGAGATCGGCTCGTCGGCCACCGGCGCGCCGCCGGGGCCGCCGGGCACGCCGCCGCCCGCTTCCTCCGCCGCCGCCTCGGCCTCCTCGGCCTCCTTCTTGGCCTGCATCTTCGGCACGTACCACGCCGCGGCGCCCACCAGCGCCACGACCGGCGCCAGGGTGAAGAACGGCATGCCGGGCAGGAGCGACAGAAAGCCGATGGCGCCCGCCGACAGGGCCAGCGCCGCGGAATGGCCGGTCAGCTGGCCGACCACCGCCTTGTCGGTGGAGCCGCCAGCACCGGCCTTCGACACCAGGAAGCCGGCGGAGATGGAGATGACCAGCGCCGGGATCTGCGACACCAGCCCGTCGCCGATGGTCAGTTTGGTGAAGGTGTCCAGCGCCTGGAGGACCGGCATGTCGTAGCGCAGCACGGCGATCGACACGCCGCCGATGATGTTGATGAACATGATCATCAAGCCGGCGACCGCGTCGCCCTTCACGAACTTCGACGCACCGTCCATGGAGCCGAAGAAGGCGCTTTCGTCCTCCAGCTCCTTGCGGCGCGCGCGCGCCGTGGCCTCGTCGATCATGCCGGCCGACAGGTCGGCGTCGATGGCCATCTGCTTGCCGGGCATGGCGTCCAGGGTGAAGCGCGCCGCCACCTCGGCGATGCGGCCCGAACCGGCGGTGATCACCTTGAAGTTCACGATCGTCAGGATGCCGTAGACGATCACGCCGATGATGAAGTCGCCGCCCATCACGAAGCCGGCGAAGGCTTCGATGACGTGGCCGGCCGCCGACGTGCCCTCGTGCCCGTGCTGAAGGATCAGGCGTGTCGACGCCATGTTCAGTGACAGCCGCAGCAGCGTGGTGAGCAGCAGGATGGTCGGGTAGGACGACAGTTCGAGCGGCTTGGCGATGAACAGCACGACCATCAGGATCAACACCGACACGGTGATGTTCACCGCCAGCATCAGGTCGAGCAGCAGCGCCGGCAACGGCATGATCAGGCCGACGACGATCAGCATGATGCCGGCCGCCATGGCGATGTCGCCGCGCTTGAGCGACTTCTTCGCCACCTGCAGCATGTCGCCGAAGGCGGCCATGTTGCCGCCTCCGCCGCCGCCGCGGTTGCCGTCCGGGTTCGTGTGTTCGGTGAGCGCCATGGTCGTCGCGACCGTCCTTCAGCCCGTTACGCGCCGGCCGGCTGTGGCACCGCCCGGTCCTCGGCGCCCGGCGGCGGCACGGGGACACCCTCCTCGTTGTACAGCTTCAGCTTGTTGCGCAGCGTGCGGATCGAGATGCCCAGGATGTTCGCCGCGTGCGTGCGGTTGCCCAGGCAGTGCGACAGCGTGCCGATGATCAGGTCGCGTTCGACGTCCGCCACCGTGCGGCCGACCAGCCCGGAAATGCCGGCGCCGTTGCCGCGCGCCACCGCGGCCACCGCCGTCGGCGGGGCGTAGCCGTTGGCGGTGTAGCCGGCGGGAAGCGCGGGCGCGATGGGCGCCGGGGCGATG
>DASWVP010000085.1:0-13713 GCA_036401175.1 Azospirillum sp.
GATGACGCGCGCCCTGCCCCCTCCCCCGCGAAGTGGGGGAGGGATGGGGTGGGGGCCTGATTGGGGGGCTTTGTCGGGGCCCCCCATCCCACACCCTCCTTGACGCCCGGCGCTTGCCGCTCCTTTATTGCAGGCGGGTGACTGTCCGTTGGGGCAGGATGCCCGCATGCCGCACCGTCGTCCCCCGCCGCCGCCTTTCCCCCTTGCTCCGGAGCCTTCGCCGATGTCCAACGGGTCCGCGCGCACCGCCGTCCGGCCCGGCAAGCCCTATCCGCTGGGGGCGACGTGGGACGGGTACGGCGTGAACTTCGCGCTGTTCTCGGCCAACGCCGAGAAGGTGGAGCTGTGCCTGTTCGACAAGACCGGCGCGCGCGAGGTGGAGCGCATCGCGCTGCCCGAGCACACGGACGAGGTCTGGCACGGCTATCTGCCCGAGGCGCGGCCGGGGCTGCTGTACGGCTATCGCGTGCATGGCCCGTACGAACCGGCGGCGGGGCACCGCTTCAACGCCAACAAGCTGCTGCTCGACCCCTACGCCAAGGCGCTGTTCGGCACCATCAAATGGTCGGACGCGCATCACGGCTACCGCCTGGGCTCGACGCGCGAGGATCTGTCGTTCGACCGGCGCGACAACGCGCGCTCCATGCCCAAGTGCCGGGTGGTGGACCGCGCCTTCACCTGGGGCAACGACCGGCCGCCCGCCGTGCCGTGGTCGGACACGGTGCTGTACGAGGCGCACGTGCGCGGCTTCACCATGCAGCACCCGGCGGTGCCGCCGCCGCTGCGCGGCACCTTCGCCGGCATGTCGACTCAAGCCGTGGTCGATTACCTGAAGGCGCTGGGCATCACCTCAATCGAGCTGCTGCCGGTGCAGACCTTCACCGACGACCGCCATCTGGTGGCGCAGGGGCTGCACAATTACTGGGGCTACAACACCATCGGCTTCTTCGCGCCCGAGCCGCGCTACATGACCACCGGCGTCCTGTCGGAGTTCAAGACGATGGTCGCCCGCCTGCACGAGGCGGGGATCGAGGTCATCCTCGACGTCGTCTACAACCACACGGGCGAGGGCAACCACCTGGGCCCGACGCTGAGCTTTCGCGGCATCGACAACGCCAGCTATTACAAGCTGATGCCGGGCGACAAGCGGTACTACGCCGACGACACGGGCACAGGCAACACGCTGAACATCGCCCACCCGCGCGTGCTGCAAATGGTGATGGACAGCCTGCGTTACTGGGTCACCGAGATGCACGTGGACGGCTTCCGCTTCGATCTGGCGACGGTGCTGGGGCGGGAGAGCCATGGCTACGACCCCGGCTCGGGCTTTCTGGACGCGGTACGGCAGGACCCGGTGCTGGCCGGCGTCAAGCTGATCGCCGAGCCGTGGGACGTCGGCCTGGGCGGCTATCAGGTCGGCAACTTCCCGCCGGGCTGGGCGGAGTGGAACGACCGCTACCGCGACACCGTCCGCCGCTACTGGCGCGGCGACGAAGGCATGCTGCCGGAACTGGCGGGGCGGATCGCCGGATCGTCCGACCTGTTCGAAAAGCACGGGCGGCGCGCGTGGTCGTCGGTGAACTTCGTCACCGCGCACGACGGCTTCACGCTGGCCGACCTCGTCGCCTACACGGAAAAGCACAACTGGTCGAACGGCGAGGGCAACCGCGACGGCCACTCCGCCAACTTCTCGTGGAACCACGGGGTGGAGGGCGACTGCGACGATCCGGCCGTGCGCGCCGCGCGCGAGCGGCAGAAGCGCAACCTGCTGGCCACGCTGCTGCTGTCGCAGGGCACGCCGATGCTGCTGGCCGGCGACGAGATCGGCCACACCCAGCACGGCAACAACAACGCCTATTGCCAGGACAACCCGCTGACGTGGCTGGACTGGAGCACCATGCAGGGTGAGGCGGCCGGCATGCTGGCCTATGTCCGGCGGCTGATCGCGCTGCGCCGGGCGCACCCGGTGCTGCGCCGGCCGATGTTCCTGCACGGCCGCGTCACCTCGGCCGACGGGCTGAAGGACATCGTCTGGTACACCCCCGGCGGCGCCGAGAAATCGGCCGAGCAGTGGCGCAACACGCACACGCGCTGCATCGGCCTGCTGCTGAACGGGCATGCGGGCGATTACGTGGACGCCGAGGGGCGGCGGCTGGACGACGGGGTGCTGCTGATCATCCTCAACGCGCACGCCGAAACGGTGGCCTTCACCCTGCCGGAGGTGCCGGGCGGGCGCGGCTGGCGCTGCGTGCTCGACACCCGCGAGGCGGACGGGGCGGGCGACGGGCGCATGCTGCTGTGCGGCCGGCCGGTGCCGGTGGAGGGGCGGTCGGTGCTGGTCTATGTTCTGGTGGAATCGGTGGAGCGCGGCGAATCGCGTTAGTCGAAATTAACGGTTGCTCCACTATTGTCACCGTTAGCCCAGCGGTTGATTCGAGTTTCGCGATGCCAGACTATGATTTCTCCCAGGCCGAAGCGGCGATCATCGACAGCCAGCACAACACGCTGCGCCTGCTGCGCGATCTGCTGTCGCGCTTCAACCTGAAGAACGTGGCGACGTTCAGTTCGATCAAGGACGCCACCCCGCTGCTCACCAACGCCACGCCGGACCTGCTGCTGGTCGACATCGACGGCGAGGAGGCGGAGGCGCTGAGGTTCGTGCGCACGTTGCGCAACGAGCCGGGCTCGCCCAACCCCTTCGCCTGCGTCATCCTGACCACGTGGCAGCCGACGCCGGTGCTGCTGATGCGCGTCGCCAACACCGGGGCCGACGACCTGCTGGTCAAGCCGGTGTCGCCCAAGCAGGTGCAGGAACGCGTGACGATGCTGGTGGAGGCGCGCAAGAAGTTCGTCGTCACCGCCGACTACACCGGCCCCGACCGCCGCAAATCGGCGCGCGACGGCACGCAGGTGCCCCTGCTGGACGTGCCCAACACGCTGCGCCTGAAGGCCACCAACAAGTGGGGCACGGTCGTGCCGCGCAAGCTAACGCTGGAGGCGGTGAGCCGCGTCAACGAGCAGAAGCGCCTGCGGGCCAGCGTGCAGGCCGCCTTCCTGATCGAATTCGCCATGCCCGGCCTGACCCGCACCCCGCCCGAGCGCATGGCGGTGGAGCACCTGAGCCGCGTTCCCGCCATGGTGGACGAGCTGCTGCGCCGCCTGCCGGACATGGGCGACCATTCCGCCATCGACACCGCCGCGCGCGAGCTGAAGCGGCTGGCCGAGCACCTGCGCGCCGAGGCCGACGCCGGCACGGTGGACGCCCGCGAGGTGGCGCACGCGCAGGAGCTGTCGCGCGCGCTGATGCAGGCGGTGGACCGCGAACGGCCCCTGGAATCGATGGTGCGCGAGGTGACGGCGGCGGTTGCCGGCTACCGCGCGCGCCTCGACCAGATCGCCCAGGCCAAGGCCGACGCCAAGGGCGCGACGGCGGCCGAAGCGGAACCGGCGAAGGCGTGAAGTTGGGGGAGTCAGTTGTGTAGGTTGGATTGAGATCTCACTATAGCCCCTCCCCCGGCGGGGCCGGGGGAGGGGTTATAGGGCTTTGCCCCGGCGCCTCGCCTCACCCCACCTCGTCCGTGGCGGTCGCGGTGCCCCGTGCGCGCACCGGCAGCACGCCCAGGCCGGGGAGTTTGACCGACAGGGTGGAGGGCTGGATGCCGAAGGTCAGGCCCAGCAGGTTCACCTCCAGCCCCTCCTCGGTCGCCAGAAGGATGCCGGCGAGGCCGAACAGGCTGACCTGCCAGCCGGTGCCGCTGGGCGCGCGGGCGAAGACGCCGGTGCCCAGATAGTCCTTGCCCAGCGCCGTGGCCGGCAGGTCCAGGCGCAGCTCGGGCACGGCGCGGCCGACCCAGGCGGCGAAGGTGTTGCTGTTCGGGCCGGGCCAGACGCGGTAGCGGTCGGCGTAGGGGTAGGCGCGTGCCGCCGCGTCGATCTTCGGGATGGCCGCCGCCGCCGCGTCGCCGCGCAGCTCGGCCAGCACCACGGGGGCGGCGCCGAACCAGCGGCCGTCCGGGGCGCGGTGGCTGATCGCCAGCACCGGCAGGCCACGGTAGAGGCGCCAGCCGATCACCTCGTACACCGTGTAGTGGGCGGCGCCGGCCGGCTTCACCGCGAACCACGGGTGCACGCCGAAGGCGCCGCGCCAGGACACGGCGCGCGCGGCGTAGACCTGGACCACCGGATCCTGCACCATCGCCGGATCGGGGGCGAGGCCGGCCGGCCCGCGATCGGCGCTCATCCAGGCGGGGCCGAGCGCCACCGTGCCCGACGCGATGACGAAGGCCGGCCCGGCCAGCAGCAGGACCAGCATCAGCAGGGTCAGCCAAAGCACTTTCACGCAACCTCCACACCGCCCCCCGTCAGGGCACGAGGTATGAAGATGGGGATGGTGCTGTGACGGCGCTGGAACAAAGTGTCCGGCGTGCGGATACAATCGGTCGCGGTGCGTGGATCATACGTCGAATCGGTCTGTTGACGTTCCTACGGGGAGCGCCGATCTGCGGGGACGGCGCGTCGTCGAGCATTCCACAAAACCGAGCAATCCACACAACGCAAGGCCAGCATGACCGCGAGCGTCGCCCAATTCGCCCATGCCATGCCGTTCGGCGCCGAGGTGCGGCTGGACGGTTCCGTCCGCTTCCGCCTGTGGGCGCCGTCCGTCGATGCGGTTCAGGTCGCGATCGAAGGCGCGGCGCCGCTGCCGATGGCGGCCGCCGGCGCAGGGTGGTTCGAATGCGTCACCGACCGCGCCCGGCCGGGCACGCGCTACCGCTTCGTGCTGCCGGACGGGCTGGCGGTGCCGGACCCGGCGTCGCGATTCCAGCCAGAGGACGTCAATGGGCCGAGCCAGGTCGTCGATCCGCGCGCCTATCGCTGGCAGGCCGCCGGCTGGCGCGGCCGGCCGTGGCACGAGGCGGTGCTGTACGAACTGCACGTCGGCACCTTCACGCCGGAGGGCACGTTCCGCGCCGCCATGGCCAAGCTGGACCATCTGCGGGACGTCGGCGTCACGGCGGTGGAGCTGATGCCGCTGGCCGACTTCGCCGGCACGCGCAACTGGGGCTATGACGGCGTGCTGCCCTTCGCGCCGGACTCCGCGTACGGCACGCCGGACGACCTCAAGGCGCTGGTCGACGCGGCGCACGGCCGGGGGATGATGGTGTTCCTGGATGTCGTCTACAACCACTTCGGGCCGGAGGGAAATTATCTGCACGCCTACGCCCGGCCGGTCTTCACCGACCGGCACCACACGCCGTGGGGGGCGGCCATCAACGTGGACGGGGCGGACAGCGCCACGGTGCGCGACTTCTTCATCCACAACGCGCTGTACTGGCTGGAGGAGTACCGCTTCGACGGGCTGCGCTTCGACGCCGTGCACGCCATCATCGACGACAGCGACCGGCGGTTCCTGAACGAACTGGCCGAACGCGTGCGGGACACCATCGGGCGGGAGCGGCCGGTCCACCTCGTGCTGGAGAACGACGACAACGC
Source organism: Azospirillum sp. (assembly GCA_036401175.1). Taxonomy (GTDB): domain Bacteria; phylum Pseudomonadota; class Alphaproteobacteria; order Azospirillales; family Azospirillaceae; genus Azospirillum. The sequence continues at coordinate 5,494 of DASWVP010000085.1, forward strand.
GGCGGCCCTGCTGGAACCGGGGGCGGACCGCTACACCGCGCAGTGGAACGACGATTACCACCACGTCGCGCACGTGCTGGCGACCGGGGAGAGCGGCGGCTATTACGGGGATTACGCCGGCGACGCCGTGGGCGCCATGGCGCGGGCCCTGGCCGAGGGGTTCGTGTACCAGGGCGACCCGTCGCCCTACCGCGACGGCGCGCGGCGCGGCAGCCCCAGCGCGCACCTGCCGCCGCTGGCCTTCGTCAACTTCCTGCAGAACCACGACCAGATCGGCAACCGGGCGATGGGTGAGCGGCTGGCGGCGCTGGCCGACCCGCGGCGCCTGCGCGCGCTGGCGACGGTGACGCTGCTGGCTCCGGCGGTGCCCCTGCTGTTCCAGGGCGAGGAGTGGGGCGAGCGGCGGCCGTTCAACTTCTACTGCGACTTCCACGGCGACCTCGCCGACGCCGTGCGCGAGGGGCGGCGGCGGGAGTTCGCCGGGTTCCCCGAGTTCGCCGACGCCCGTGCCCGCGAACGCATCCCCGACCCCAACGCACCCGCAACATTCGAAGGATCTAAACTGGACTGGGACGCGCCGACGCGCGATCCTCACGCCGGATGGCTCGCCTTCACCCGGACGCTGCTGCGCACGCGGGCGGCCGAACTGGTGCCGCGGCTGGCGGGCATGGAGCGCGGCGGGGCGGTGACGTGGCGGCGGGGAACGGCGTTCGCCGTGGCCTGGACGCTGGGCGACGGCGGCGCGCTGACGCTGCTGGCCAATCTGGGCGACGCGGCGGTAGAGGGCGTGGCGCGGCCGGCGGGCCGGCTGCTGGCCGCCAGCGAGGACGGGGCGGAGCAGGACGCGGCGCACGGCCGCATCGCCGGATGGACGGCGCTGTGGTTCCTGGGGGATGGAAAAGGGTAAGGGGGAAGGTCTTGGGGATGAGCGAACTGAGTCGGCTGGCCGAGCGCGTCGGGATCGAGCCGTACTATCACGACATCTGGGGCAACCGGCGCGACACCTCGCCTGAAACCATGGTGGCGCTGATCTCCGCCATGGGGCTCGCCGCCGGCACCGACGCCGAGGTGGCGCACAGCCTGCGCACGGTCGAGGAACGGGCGTGGCGGCGCCTGCTGCCGCCCGTGCAGGTGCAGGAGGAGGGCGGGTTCGCGGCGGTGCCGGTCGCCGCACCGGTCGGGCTGGGCGACGCCACGCTGATCTGGACGCTGACCGAGGAGGGCGGGGCGGAGCGCCGGGGCGAAACGCCCTTCGGCGCGCTGCCGTCCGCCGGGGCGGCGACGCTGGACGGCGTGGCGTTCGAGCGGCGCACGCTGACGCTGCCCGACCGGCTGCCGCTGGGCTATCACACGCTGGCCATTCAGGTGCGCCCGCCGGGGCTGGCCGGCGGGCTGAACGGGGCGACGACGCTGATCGTGGCGCCGCAGCGCGGCGTGCTGCCGCAGGACGTGACGGACGGGCACAAGCTGTGGGGCATCGGGTTGCAGCTCTACGCGCTGAAGGGTGCGGACGACTGGGGCATGGGCGATTTCGACGACCTCGCCCGCTTCGCCGAGACGGCGGCCCATCTCAAGGCCGATCTGGTCGGGCTCAACCCGCTGCACGCGCTGTTCCCGGCCGATCCCAACCATTTCAGCCCATACTCGCCGTCCGACCGCCGGTTCCTCAACGTCTTGTACATCGACCCGGAGGCGGTGCCAGAGTTCGCCGCGTGCGACGCGGCGCAGGCCATCGTGTCGTCCGAGGCGTTCCGCCGCGACCTGGACGCCGCGCGCGGGGCGGAGCTGGTGGATTACCCGGCGGTGGCGCGGCTGAAGATGCCGGTGCTGGAGGCGCTGTACCCCGCCTTCCGCGCCGCCAACCTGACGGAGAGCGACGTCAGCCCGCGCGGGCTGGCCTTCCGCGCCTTCCAGCGCGAGATGGGGGCGGACCTGCGCCACCACGCGATCTTCAACGCGCTGCACGAACGGTTCTACGGCGAGGACCCGGCGCTGTGGGCGTGGCAGAGCTGGCCCGAGGAGTTCCGCCGCCCCAATTCCGCCGCCGTCGAGGCGTTCGCGCGCGAGCGGGCCGAGCGGGTGGAGTTCTTCGAGTTCCTGCAGTTCGAGGCCGACCGCCAGTTGGGCGAGGCGGCGGCGCGCGGGCGCCGGGCGGGGCTGTCCGTGGGGTTCTACCGCGACCTCGCGGTGGCCGTGCACCCCAGCGGCGCCACCGCCTGGGCCGAGCCGGGATGCCTCGTGCAGGGCGCCAACGTGGGCGCGCCGCCCGACCAGTTCAACATGAAGGGGCAGAACTGGGGCCTGGCGCCGCTGTCGCCGGTGGGCCTGCGGGAGGCGGCCTACGCCCCCTTCATCGCCGCCGTGCGCGCCAACATGCGCCACGCGGGCGCGCTGCGCATCGACCACGTCATGGCGCTGAAGCACCTGTTCTGGATACCCGCCAATGGGGGCGACGGGGCCTATGTGGAGTACCCGTTCGAGGACATGCTGCGCATCGTCGCTCTGGAATCGCGCCGCCAGCGCTGCGTCGTCATCGGCGAGGACCTGGGCACGGTGCCCGAGGGGTTCCGCCCGGCCATGCAGCGCGCGGGCGTGCTGAGCTACCGCGTGCTGTACTTCGAGCGGGACGGGGAGGGCGGGTTCCTGGCGCCGTCGGCCTATCCGGAGGCGGCGATGGTCACGCTGACCACGCACGACCTGCCGACCTTCCGCGGCTTCTGGACCGCGCACGACCTGGAATGGCGCCAGCGCCTGGACCTCTATCCGAACGCCGCGGCGCAGGACAAGGACGCGTGGGACCGTGGCGTCGACCGCTGGCGGTTGCTCCAGGCGCTGGGGCGCGAGGGGCTGCGGCCGGCCGGCTATCCGACCGATGACGGCGCGCAGCCGTGGTCGCGGGAACTCGCGCAAGCGGCGCACCGTTATCTGGCCAGGACACCCGGAGGGATCGCGATGGTGCAGATCGAAGACGCGCTCGGCGAGACCGAGCAGCCGAACCTGCCCGGCACCGTCGACCAGCATCCCAACTGGCGCCGCCGCTTGAGCCGGGATCTGGACGCCATCGCCGGTGACGCGGACGTGCGCGCGCTGGCCGCCGCCGTCACCGCCGCGCGCGAGGGCCGATGACGGCAGCCCCCGCCGTTCCCCGCGCCACCATCCGCCTCCAGTTCACCAAGGATTTCACCTTCGAACGGGCGACGGAGCTGGTGCCGTACTTCGCGGCGCTGGGCGTCAGCCACGTCTACGCCTCGCCGTTCCTGAAGGCGCGCGCCGGCTCGACGCACGGCTACGACATCACCGACCACGCGCAGTTCAACCCGGAGGTCGGCGACGCGGCGACCTTCGACCGCTTCGTCGCCGCCCTGCACGAACACGGGCTGGGGCTGATCCTCGATTTCGTGCCGAACCACATGGGGGTGGGTGGGAACGACAACCCGTGGTGGCTCGACGTGCTGGAATGGGGGCCGGCGTCGCCCTTCGCGCCGTTCTTCGACATCGACTGGACCCCGCCGGAAGCCGCCCTGCACGGCAAGGTGCTGCTGCCCTTCCTGGGCGACCAGTACGGCGCGGTGCTGGAGCGCGGCGAGCTGCAGCTGAAGTTCGACACGGAGCGCGGCGCCTTCAGCGTGTGGTACTGGTCGCACCGCTTCCCCGTCGCCGTGCGCAACTACCCGCGGCTGATCCGGCCGGCGCGCAACGCGCTGGGCGAGCGGGGCGTGGCGCTGGACGCGCTGATCGCCGCCTTCGCCGGGCTGGGCGGCACCGCCCGTTCGGTCCAGCGGCAGGCCGCCGTGCACCGCGAGGCGGAGGAGCTGCGCGCGCAACTGGCCGCCGTGGTGGCCGCCGACCCCGCCATCGCCGAGGCGATCGAGGATGCGGTGAGCGCGATCAACGGCCGCCCCGGCGATCCGGACAGCTTCCAGGCGCTGCACGATCTGCTGGAGGAGCAGCATTACCGCGTCGCCTACTGGCGGGTGGCGGCGGACGAGATCAACTATCGCCGGTTCTTCGACATCAACGATCTGGCCGGCCTGCGCATCGACCGGCCGGAGGCGTTCGAGCTGGCGCACCAGCTCGTCTTCCGGCTGATCGGCGAGGGCAAGCTGCAGGGGCTGCGCCTGGACCACGTCGATGGGCTGTACGACCCCTTGGGCTATTTTGAGAAGCTGCAGGACCGCGCCGCCTATCTGACGTTGCGCCCAGGCGCGCCGGCCGGCGCCGACCCGCCGGGCCTGCGGCTGCGCCAGCCGTTCTACGTGGTGGTCGAGAAGATCCTGGGCCATCACGAGACCCTGCGCGAGGAATGGCCGGTGGCCGGCACCACCGGCTACGAGTTCATGATCCTGGTGGGCGGCCTGTTCGTCGACGCCGCCAACGAAGGCGGCATGACCGACGCCTACCATCGCTTCATCCGCCGCGAGGTCGATTTCGAGAAGCTGGTGGTGGAGACCAAGCGCCGGGTCATCCAGACCAGCCTGTCGGCCGAGCTGCACGTGCTGGCGGGCCAGCTGCACCGGCTGGCGCAGCAAAGCTGGAACACCCGCGACTTCACGCTGACCGGCATCCGCCGGGCGCTGACCGACGTGGTCGCCTGCCTGCCGGTCTACCGCACCTACGTCACCGCCGATCAGGTCGAGGATGTGGACCGCCGCTATCTGGACTGGGCGATCGGCCGGGCGCGCAAGCTGGCGGGGGCGGCCGACGCGTCGGTGTATGATTTCCTGCTGGCGGCGCTGAGCACCGATGTGGCTCGCGAGGGGGCGCGCGGCGGGCAACGCGGCTACCGGTCGGAGGACGTGGTGCACGTCGCCATGAAGGCGCAGCAGTTCTCCGGCCCGGTGATGGCCAAGGCGCTGGAGGACACGGCCTTCTACCGCTATTTCCGCCTCGTCAGCCTGAACGAGGTGGGCGGCGAGCCGAGCCGGTTCGGCACCAGCGCCGCCGCCTTCCACCACGTCAACCAGGAACGCCTGAAACGCTTTCCCTTCAACATGCTGGCGACCGCCACCCATGACCACAAGCGCGGCGAGGACACGCGGGTGCGCATCTCCGTGCTGTCGGAAATGCCGGAGGAGTGGGAGGCGCGGGTGCGCCGCTGGCACCGCATGAACCGCTTCAAGAAGCGCGAGATCGAAGGCGCCGCCGCGCCCGGCCGCAACGACGAATACCTGCTGTACCAGACGCTGGTGGGGGCCTGGCCGCTCGATCTGGCGTGGCCCACCGGGGAGGGCTTGCAGGAGTTCCGCGAGCGCGTCGCCGCCTACATGATCAAGGCGGTGCGCGAGGGCAAGGTGCGCTCCTCCTGGACATCGCCGAACGCCGATTACGAGAATGCGCTGGAGCGCTTCGTGCACGGCCTGCTCGACGCCGAGCGCGGCGCGCCCTTCCTGGCCGAGCTGATGGACCTGCTGGAGACGGTGGCGCCGGTGGGGGCGGTGAACGGGCTGGCGCAGACGCTGCTGCGGATCACCGCGCCGGGTGTGCCGGACCTGTACCAGGGCACCGACTTCTGGGACCTCAGCCTCGTCGATCCCGACAACCGCCGGCCGGTCGACTACGCCGCCCGCCGGCACGCGCTAGACGCCATCGCCGACGCGGGCGACGGGACGGCGTTGCTGAAGGACTGGCGGGACGGGCGGGTCAAGCAGTTCGTCGTCGCCCGCGCGCTGGCCCTGCGCAAGCGCGAGCCGCTGCTGTTCGCGCTGGGCGATTATCGCCCGGTGGAGGTGGTGGGCGCGCACGCCGACCGGGTGATCGCCTTCCTGCGCCGCGACGCGGGCGGCTTCGCGCTGGTCGTGGCGCCGCGCCTCGTGCTGCCGCTGATGAAGGGCGTGACCGTGCCGCTGCCGCCGGCCGGGGCGTGGGGCGACACCACGCTGATGCTGCCCGAACTGCCCGAATCGGCCGACCCGGTGGACGTCTTCACCGGCCGCGCGCTGCCGCTGCCCGCCAACGGCGACGTGCCGGTGGGCCGGCTGTTGGACCGCTTTCCGCTGGCGCTGCTGCACGCCCCCCTGGCCGGGGCGGCCGAGAAACCTACCTAGTGGTCTGCGCCAGACGGATCTCTACGTATGTAGAACAACAAGATCTGTCTGGCTTGGGCCACGAGTGATCGCGCGAGCAGTTACGTACCGGGCGCCCGATACCCGACTTGCCGAGCCTTATGCAGCGCATCTATCGTTTCATCAACAGTTAGGAGGACAGTCGTTTCGATCGAGCTAAGCGCCCCTCCGGCACCGATCGCCAACGCGACCGCGGCCATGGACACATTGTCGGGAGCCTCCCACAGGTTGTAGCCGTCGTGCGTGCCGAAGGCATACCAAAACCCGTGGAGCGTCCCACCGACCGACTCAATGTACGACTGAGCGGCCTTTCGGCGGTCCTCTGGGTTGTCAATCAACTTGGCCCAAGTCGCGGGCGTGTAGTTGAACTTCGTTAGATAGAGCGGCATCGTCTCTCTCCTTCGCGTGAATACAGCTTCAGATTTACATTTAGCTGTCTCCCGTTATCTCCAAGGTATAAGGTGCTTAACGAGAGGCTGATCGAAGGGATGTCATGCTGGAGGATAAAATGCTGCCAGAAATGAAGCCGTTCAACCGCGAACACTCGCTCTACCCTCAAAAAATCCTGTGCGGCCATTAATTGGAAGTAGGGGCCGCGCTACGCCGGTGGCCCCTGCCGTGCTCGACGACAGCAAAAGACTGATCCAATGATCTGTTTCTGTAGGCTCACCTGTGCGGTTAACGTTCTTTGTAAAACGTAAATCTCCGTTCGGCTCGGTCCACCAGGTTTGCGGTTATTTCCGCCGCCGGCTTGGGCTAGGCTGCGCCGGCCCGCGCAGGAGCACTCGGCAGGGCAGTCAACAAGGAGGACATGATGAAGGGCGATCCGACGGTGATCAGGCATCTGAACACCATCCTCACCAACGAGCTGACGGCGGTGAACCAGTACTTCCTGCACGCGCGCATCCTGAAGAACTGGGGCCTGAAGCGCATCGCCCACAAGGTCTACGAGGAATCCATCGGCGAGATGAAGCACGCCGACAAGCTGATCGAGCGCATCCTGTTCCTCGAAGGGCTGCCGAACCTGCAGGACCTGCACAAGCTGAAGATCGGCGAGGACCTGCCGGAGATGCTGAACGCCGATCTGGGCATCGAGACGCACAACCGCGCCCTGCTCCAGGTCGCCATCGCCGACTGCGAAGCCTCGCGCGACTACCAGAGCCGCGAGATCTTCGAGGACATCCTCGAAGACACCGAGGAGCACATCGACTGGATCGAGACGCAGCTCGACCTCATACAGCGCATCGGCCTGCAGGCCTACCAGCAGGAGCAGCTTTACGGCGACGATTGAGCGTCACGGTCCCTTCCCCGCCCTATCGGCGGGGGAGGGGCGTGTCTACACCGTCACGCGGCTGACCAGGGGTTCGTTGACGAGGCCGGCGTCGGCGCGGCGGTAGGCCTGGATGGCCTCGGGCCACGGTTCGATGTGCAGGCCGGGGCCGACGGCCTCCTGGGCGATGCTCTGCGTCACGAAGCCCACCATCGGTCCGGCGCCCAGCGACACCGGGCCGGGCGTCACCGGACCCGACTCGCCGCCGTTGGTCCCAGCGGCGCCGCCGCCCGCCGTGCCGGCGCCGCGCGCCGTGGTGCCGGCGTCGGAACCGGATGCCCGTCCGCCGCGCCGGACGGCATCCTCGGTCTCCTCGACCTCGTCGCGGCGGCGGCCCTGGGGCTGCCCCTCGCCGGGGATCGGCCGGATCGGGGTGACCGGGATCGCCTCCGACATCAGCATCTGCTTCAGCTTCGCCACGCCCGAGGGGGCGGACGACGCGGACGTCATCGATGGCGAGGGAAGGGCGGGGATAAGGCTCACGGGACCGGCGCGGATCGGGTGAAGGTTGCGGGCAGGATCAGCCTACGCCGGGCAAGGTTGGTGGAACGTTAATGTCCGCCTTGCCGGTTCGGCGTTTCGTCACATTTTAGCTTAATGCACTTTAAACCTTATCGTCCTAGCGTCGATGGTGGACGCATGGCGTTCATCCGCGGCACCCGATTGGGAGAGGTGCGGTGGGGTGGGAAGGAACGGACGATGGCGGGCCCGAACGTCGATGAAGCATCCGCACGGGATGCGGTGATGGCGGCGGCCCTGGCAGCGATGGGTGACGTCGCCTATGCCTGGGATCTGGCGAGCGACTCCGTGCTGTGGAGTGGCGCGGCG
>DASWVP010000086.1:0-17967 GCA_036401175.1 Azospirillum sp.
GCCGCCAGCCTCGGCGTCGAGCTGGCGGTGGTCAAGCTGTGGGAGGCGGAGGAGCGCGACACCCTGGCCGAGGCCGCCGGCCGGGCGCTGGATCAGTACCGCGACGCGCTACTGGCCGCCGCCCTGCCCGTCTCCGCCGCCATTGTCGCCGGGTCGCTGGGCGGGATCGAACCCGGCAAAACAGGCCCTTGATGCCCGAGTGATTTCGAGGGATATTCCGTCTACGCCTTTTTCTTGACAAATCCCCCGCATACCCCACCTAATCAGTACTGTATTGGTCCTGATTGAGGGCGGGCATGATCCGGCTCAGCAAGCTCACCGATTACGCCATCGTGGTGATGAGCGAGATGGCGCGCCGCGTCGGCACGGTCCACACCGTGGCGCAGCTGGCCGACCGCACCGGCGTACCCGCGCCGACCGTCGCCAAGCTGATGAAGAGCCTGACCCCGGCCGGGCTGACGACCTCCCACCGGGGGGCGGCGGGCGGCTACGCCCTGACCCGCCCGGCCACGGACATCACCGTCGCCGACATCGTCGTGGCGCTCGACGGTCCCATCGCGCTGACCGCCTGCGTCGAGGGGGCCGGCGAGGAGTGCGGGGTGGAGAGCCTGTGCCCGATGCGCGGCGGCTGGGAAAAGATCAACACGGCCATCCGCGGCGCGCTGGAACAGGTCACGCTCGCCGACATGATGATGCCCGCGTGGGCGCCGCCGCCGGGCGAACCGCCCGTGACGCGCGCCGCCGCGCGGGCCGGCTGACCCCACACCGCCGTCTCGACAGAAACGCTTTTTCAGGAGTTCGCACACCATGGCTGGCACGTCGGAAACCGTCGAGCAGGTCCGCGCCGTCACGGAGCAGAAGTACAAGTACGGCTTCGCCACCGACATCGAATCGGACGTGGCGCCCAAGGGCCTGAACGAGGACACCGTCCGCTTCATCTCCGCCAAGAAGAACGAGCCGGAGTGGCTGCTGGAATGGCGCCTGCGCGCCTTCCGCGCGTGGCAGGCCATGGAGGAGCCGCACTGGCCGGCGCTGAAGTACGGCCCGATCGACTATCAGGACGCGCACTACTACGCCGCGCCCAAGACGAAGAACCGGCCGAAGTCGCTGGACGAGGTCGATCCCGAGCTGCTGAAGACTTACGAGAAGCTGGGCATCCCGCTGCGCGAGCGCGCCATCCTGGCCGGCGTCGAAGGCACCGAAGGGCAGGCCCCGGCGGTGGCGGTCGACGCCGTGTTCGACAGCGTCTCGGTCGCGACCACCTACAAGGCCAAACTGGAAGAGATCGGCATCATCTTCTGCGCCATCTCCGAGGCGGTGCAGAAGCATCCCGAACTGGTGAAGAAGTATCTCGGCTCGGTGGTGCCCTACACCGACAACTTCTTCGCCACGCTGAACTCGGCGGTGTTCACCGACGGCTCGTTCGTCTACATCCCGCCGGGCGTGCGCTGCCCGATGGAGCTGTCGACCTACTTCCGTATCAATCAAGCCAACACCGGCCAGTTCGAGCGCACGCTGATCATCGCCGACGCCGGCAGCCATGTCTCGTACCTGGAAGGCTGCACCGCGCCGCAGCGCGACGAGAACCAGTTGCACGCCGCCGTTGTCGAGCTGGTGGCGCATGACGACGCGGTCATCAAGTACTCGACCGTGCAGAACTGGTATCCGGGCGACGAGAACGGCGTCGGCGGCATCTACAACTTCGTGACCAAGCGCGGCGCCTGCCGCGGCGTCAACTCGAAGATCTCGTGGACGCAGGTGGAGACCGGCTCGGCCATCACCTGGAAGTATCCGAGCTGCATCCTGCAGGGCGACAATTCGGTGGGCGAGTTCTATTCGGTCGCCATCACCAACAACCGCCAGCAGGCCGACACCGGCACCAAGATGATCCACATCGGCAAGAACACCCGCTCGACCATCGTGTCGAAGGGCATCTCGGCCGGCAAGGCGCAGCAGACCTATCGCGGGTTGGTCAAGATCCTGCCCAAGGCGGAAGGTGCGCGCAACCACACGCAGTGCGACAGCCTGCTGATCGGCGACAAGTGCGGGGCGCACACCGTGCCCTACATCGAGAGCCGCAACCGCTCCGCCCGCGTCGAGCACGAGGCGACGACCGCCAAGATCAGCGAGGACCAGCTCTTCTACTGCCGCCAGCGCGGCCTGTCGGAGGAGGACGCCGTGTCGCTGATCGTCAACGGCTTCTGCAAGGAAGTGCTGAAGGAGCTGCCCATGGAGTTCGCCGTCGAGGCGCAGAAGCTGGTGGGCATCAGCCTTGAGGGGAGCGTCGGTTAAGCAAAGGTGCGTGGAGCCCCGCCTGCGCGGGGATGACGGCAAAGGTCTTTTCTTTCTTTTTCGTCATCCCCGCGCAGGCGGGGATCCACGCAGTCGGCAAATGGAAAACGTATGGAGAAAGGGTTCTACGTCTACATCCTGGCGAGTCAGCGCAAGGGCACGCTGTACGTGGGGGTGACGTCGGACCTTGCCAGACGCATCGAGGAACACAGGACAGGAACGGTACCGGGGTTCATGAGTCAGTACGGCGTCAAGCGGCTCGTTCATTACGAGGTTTACGACGACGCCGAGAACGCCATCCTGCGGGAGAAGCGGCTGAAGAAGTGGAACCGGGACTGGAAAATCAGGCTGATCGAGGAAAACAACCCGGACTGGAACGACTTGCGCACGACCATGAACTGGTGAACGTGGATCCCCGCCTTCGCGGGGATGACGGCCGAGATGAGTGGTCGGTTTGTGGCAGGACGTATCGGCGTCGGTGACGAGAGGATGGAAAAGCGGTCATGATCGAAATCAAGAACCTGCACGCCAACGTGGACGGCAAGGAGATCCTCAAGGGCATCGACCTGACGATCCGGCCGGGCGAGGTGCACGCCATCATGGGCCCGAACGGGTCGGGCAAGAGCACGCTGAGCTACGTGCTGGCCGGGCGCGACGGGTACGAGGTCACCAAGGGCTCCGTCACCTACTACGGCAAGGACCTGCTGGCTCTGGAGCCGGAGGAGCGGGCGGCCGAGGGCGTGTTCCTGGCCTTCCAGTACCCGGTGGAGATCCCCGGCGTCGCCAACACCACCTTCCTCAAGTCCGCCATCAACGCCATGCGCCGGCATCGCGGCGAGAGCGACCTGGACGCCATGCAGTTCCTCAAGATGCTGCGCGCCAAGACCAAGCAGCTGGGCATGTCCGACGACATGCTGAAGCGCGCGGTCAACGTCGGCTTTTCCGGCGGCGAGAAGAAGCGCAACGAGACGCTCCAGATGGCCATCCTGGAGCCGAGGTTCGCCATCCTCGACGAGACGGACTCCGGCCTGGACATCGACGCGCTGAAGATCGTCGCCGACGGCGTCAACGCGCTGCGCGGGCCGGAGCGGTCGATGCTGGTCATCACCCACTACCAGCGCCTGCTCGACTACATCGTGCCGGACCACGTGCACGTGCTGGCGCACGGCCGGATCCAGCGTTCGGGCGGCAAGGAGCTGGCTCTGGAGCTGGAAAAGAACGGCTACAAGGAATTCGGCGTCAACGAGGCGGCGTGAGATGACGGTCACCCATTCCCCCCGCACCGGCGACCTGGCGGCGACCAAGCCGTACCTGGACCAGTACGACCGCCTGAAGGCGGACCTGCCGGGCGCGGCACTGTCCTGGCTGCGTGACCTGCGCGAACAGGGCCGCGACCGCTTCGCCGAACTGGGCTTCCCGACCACCAAGGTGGAGGCGTGGAAGTACACCAACCTGCGCGCGCTGGAGAAGATCGCCTTCCAGCCGGCCAAGCCGGCCACGGCGGGCGTGCATTTCGACGTGCTGCCGACCGTCCGCGCGGCGGGCGACGCCGGCCCGCGTCTGGTGTTCGTCGATGGTTTCTTCCGCGCCGACCTGTCGTCGCGCTCCGGCTTGCCGGCCGGCGTCGAATTGCGCGGGCTGGCCGACGCGCTGACCGCCAACCCCGAACTGGTGGGCGAGCATCTGGGCGGCCTCGCCATGTCGGACGAGCAGCGCTTCGTCGCGCTCAACACGGCGTTCCTGGCGGACGGCGCGGTGGTGCGCGTCGGTCGCGGCGTCGAGGTGGAGCAGCCGATCGAGCTGGTCTTCGTCTCACTGGGCACCGACGACGCGCCGACCGCCTTCCACCCCCGCACGCTGCTGATCGCCGAGCCGCAGAGCAAGGCCGTGGTGGTCGAACACCACATCGGCCTGGGCGCCGGCGCCACCTTCGCCAACCACGTGGCCGAGGTCTTCGTCGGCGAGGGCGCCACGCTGCGGCACTACAAGGTGCAGCGCGAGGGCACGGAGGCCTTCCACCTGTCCAACACCGCCGTGCGGGTGGGCAAGGACGCCTGCTACGACAACTTCATCCTGACCACCGGCGCCCGGCTGTCGCGCAACGAGGTGCGCACGGCGCTGGGCGTTGGCGCCACCTGCCACGTCAGCGGCGCCTACATGGTGCGCGGCCAGCAGCATTGCGACACCACCACGGTGATCGAGCATTGCGAGCCGCACGGCACGAGCCGCGAGGTCTACAAGGGCGCCATCGACGACCACGCCCGCGCGGTGTTCCAGGGCAAGATCGTCGTGCATCCGGGCGCGCAGAAGACCGATGGGCACCAGCTCAACCGCGCGCTGCTGCTCTCCGACACGGCCGAGATCGACGCCAAGCCCGAGCTGGAGATCTACGCCGACGACGTGAAGTGCAGCCACGGCGCCACCGCCGGCGAACTGGCCGACGAGGCGCTGTTCTACCTGCGCGCTCGCGGCATCCCGAAGGAGGAGGCGCGCGGCCTGCTGATCGCCGCCTTCCTGGCCGAAGCCATGGACGAGATCCCCGAGGAGCCGATCCGCGAGGCGTTCCAGGGCTTCGTGTCCGGCTGGCTCGCGGCGCGCTGAGGAGGAAGCACGATGGACACCCATCTCACCTGCGCCACCTGCTACGATGTGGATCGCATCCGCGCCGACTTCGCGCAGCTCACGCGGAACGTGCACGTGCGGCAGGGCAAGAAGCCGTCGCCGGGCAAGCCGCTGGTCTATCTGGACAGCGCCGCCAGCGCGCTGAAGCCCCGGCCCGTCGTCGACGCCATGGCGCGCTTCATGAGCGAGGAGTACGCCAACATCCACCGTGGCGTGCACTATTTCTCGCAGACGGCCACCGACGCCTTCGAGGGGGTGCGCGACAAGGTCGCCACGTTCCTCAACGCGCCGACGCGCGAAAGCATCGTCTTCACCCGCAACGCCACCGAGAGCATCAACCTCGTGGCCGCCAGCTATGGCCGCACCTTCCTGGAGACGGGCGACGAGATCGTGCTCTCCGTCATGGAGCACCACGCCAACATCGTGCCGTGGCAGCTCTTGCAGATGGAGAAGGGCGTCGTCATCAAGGTCGTGCCGGTGGACGACGACGGCGTGCTCGACCTGGACGCCTACGCCAAGCTGTTGACGGACCGCACGAAACTGGTGGCGATCACCCACTGTTCCAACGTGCTGGGCACCGTGACGCCGGCCAAGGAGATCGCCCGCATCGCGCACGCGCGCGGCATCCCCGTGCTGTTCGACGGCAGTCAGGCAGTGGTGCATTCCACCGTGGACGTGCAGGACATCGACGCCGACTTCTACGTGTTCACCGCGCACAAGCTCTATGGCCCGACCGGCCTGGGCGTGCTGTACGGCAAGTTCGACCTTCTGAAGAAAATGCCCCCCTACCAGGGCGGCGGCGACATGATCCAGCGCGTCAGCTTCGAGGGCACCACCTTCAAGGAGCCGCCGATGCGCTTCGAGCCGGGCACTCCGCCCATCGTCGAGGTGATCGGGCTGGGCGCCGCCATCGACTATGTCGAGGCGGTGGGGCGCGAGGCGATCGCGGCGCACGAGCACGATCTGCTGAACTACGCCACGCAGCAGCTCGGCCAGATCGAGGGGCTGCGCATCGTCGGCACGGCGCCGGGCAAGGCGGCGCTCATCTCGTTCACGCTGGACGGCATCCACCCGCACGACATCGGCACGGTGGTCGACCAGTACGGCGTGGCGGTGCGCGTCGGCCAGCACTGCGCGGAGCCGCTGATGGACCGGATGGGCGTCGGATCCACCGCGCGCGCGTCCTTCGCGATGTACAACACCCGGGCGGAAGCCGACGCGCTGGTGGCGTCGGTGCAGGCGGTGAAGGAGTTCTTCGGCTGATGATGGACGAACTGCGTGAACTCTACCAGGAAGTCATCCTGGACCACGGGAAGAACCCGCGGAACCTGCGCCACCCGGACGACGCCAACCGCGAGGCGCGCGGCGAGAACCCGATGTGCGGCGACAAATTCACCGTCTACCTGAAGGTCAACGACCATAAGGTGGTCGAGGACGTGGCGTTCGAGGGGCGCGGCTGCGCCATCTCCACCGCCAGCGCGTCCATGATGACCGAACTGGTGAAGGGCAGGAGTGCCGAGGAGGCGACGGCCCTCTTCCACACCTTCCACGACCTGTGCACCAAGGACGACCACGAGCACTGCGACCACGGCCCCGTCGACGAGGAGGCCATGGAAAAGCTGATGGTGCTGTCCGGCGTGCGCCAGTTCCCGGTGCGCGTGAAGTGCGCCACGCTCGCCTGGCACGCCATGAACGCGGCGTTGACGGGCGAAACCAAGGCCTCAAGTGAGTAAGGGCGAGCGAGTGAGCGAGGAGACCCACGCGATGACCGGACACGCTGTCGCCAACGAAGCCCACGCGGGCGAGGACGGCCCCAACACGCCGGCCGCCGCCATGACCGGCGAGGCGAACGCCGACCACCCGATGGCGCACCTGATGCAACCCATCATCGATGCGGTGAAGACCTGCTACGACCCCGAGATCCCCGTGGATATCTGGGAGCTGGGCCTCATCTACCGCATCGACGTGGCGCCCGACGGCACCGCGCTCATCGACATGACGCTGACCAGCCCGATGTGCCCGGTGGCCGGTGAACTGCCGCTGCAGGTGCAAAGCGCCGTTGCGTCGGTCGAGGGAATCACCACATGCAAGGTCGAACTGGTGTGGGAACCGCCCTGGCGTCCGGACATGATGTCGGACGTGGCGAAGATCCAGTTGGACATGTTCTGAGGAGACGAGACGACCATGGCTCTTGCTGCCCAGAAGGCGATCACGCTGACCGACGCGGCCGCCGCGCGCGTCAGGGAACTGATGGCGAAGGCCCCGGACGAGGTCATCGGCCTGCGCATCGGCGTCAAGGCGCGCGGTTGCTCCGGCCTCAGCTACGACATCCAGTACGCCAAGGAGAAGATGAAGTTCGACGAGGTGGTCGAGGACAAGGGCGTCACCGTGATGATCGCTCCGGACGCCGTGATGTTCCTCATCGGCTCGGAGATGGACTACCGCGACGACAAGTTCGAGACGGGCTTCAAGTTCTCCAACCCCAATGAAAAGGGCCGCTGCGGCTGCGGGGAGAGCTTCCACGTGTGACGGATCAAGCCCTCCCCCGCCTCCGGCGGGGAAGGGAGTGGCTCACCGCACCAGCGTAACCTCCCTCGCGCTCCGCTCGATCCTCCCATCCCGTTCCAGCGCCGCCAGCGCGCGGTAGATGGCCTCGTGTGTCAGGCCGATCTCGGCGGCGATCTCCGTCCAGGGGCGGTCGAGCCGCACCGTCGCCGGCGTGCCGGACGCCTGCAGCTTCAGCCACGCCAGGATGCGCTCGGGCGCCGAGCGGACGTTGCGCAGTTCCAGCCGCGCCCGCAGGTCGCGCACCTGCGCCGCCAGCATGCGTGCGAAGGCGAGACTGGCGCTCGGGTCGGCCTCCAGCGCCGCCAGCAGGTCCGCCTTCGGCACCAGGGTCAGCGCGGCGTCGGCCTCCGCCACCGCGTCGCAGTGGTAGACGTCGGCGAACAGCGCGGCTTCCGCGAATCCATCCCCCGCCCGCGCCACGTGCAGCGCCACCGAGGAGCCGTCCTCCAGGTGCCGGACCAGCCGCACCCGCCCCTGCTCCACCCGGTACACGGCCGTGGTCGGGTCGCCCTGGCGGAACACCGCCTCGCCCGCCGCCACCCGGCGCGGCACCAGCCGGTCCGGCGCCACCAGACCGACCCACCCCGCCATTGAACGCACGGCCGTTGAACACACGGGCGCCCTCCCCATCCGGATATGATTGCGATCATAGGACGCCACCACCGCCGCCGCTATGGTCGTTCGCGCATCCAACAAATGGGAGGAACCACCGTGATCCGCACCGCGCTCCTGATCCTCGGGCTGTCGCTCGCCGCCGGCCCCGCCACGGCCCAGACCACCACCCAGACATCGGCCCCCACCATGGACCACGCCCACCACGCCGGCATGCCGCACGCCGGCCCGCTGCCGACCATGCCCGGCCAGGACGCCTTCGGGACTATCCAGGAGATCGTCGGCATTCTGGAGGCCGACCCGCACACCGACTGGTCCAGCGTGTCCATCGAGCGCCTGCGCGAACACCTCGTCGATATGAACGAGGTGACGCTGCGCGCCGCCTCGGCCGAGACGCCGGTGGACGGCGGCCTGCGCATGGCGGTGACCGGCGCCGGCCGGACGCTGGACGCCATCCGCCGCATGGTGCCGGCGCACGCCCAGCAGATGAACGGCGCGCAGGGCCTGACCTGGAAGGCCGAGCCACGACCGGACGGCGCGCTGCTCACGGTCACGTCCGCCGACCCGAAGCAGGTTCCCCGCATCCGCGCGCTGGGCTTCATCGGCCTGATGGCCCAGGGCGCCCATCACCAGGAACACCATCTGGCCATGGCGCGCGGGCAACTGGCGCATTGAGGGTCTGGGAACACGATAAGGGCCCGGCGCATTTGGGCGCCGGACCACCATCGCGTCCAGGACCGGCGTTAGAAGCCGGGGCGGGAGAACGTCACCGGCCCATCGCCTTGCGGCGCTCCATCAGGCGCCAGATGAACGGCGTGAAGATGAGCTGCATCGCCATCTCCATCTTGCCGCCGGGCACCACGATGGTGTTCGCCCGCGACAGGAAACTGTCGTGGATGACGCTGAGCAGGTAGGGGAAATCGATGCCCCGCGGGTTGGCGAAGCGGATCACCACGAAGCTCTCGTCGGCCGTCGGGATCGTGCGGGCGATGAAGGGGTTGGAGGTGTCCACCGTCGGCACGCGCTGGAAGTTCACGTGCGTGCGGGTGAATTGCGGGCAGATGTAGTGCACGTAATCGTGCATGCGCCGCAGGATGGTGTCGGTCACCGCCTCCGTCGAATAGCCGCGGGTGGCCTTGTCGCGGTGGATCTTCTGGATCCACTCCAGGTTCACCACCGGCACCACGCCGATCAGCAGGTCGGGGTAGCGCGACACGTCGACCGTGTCGGTCGCCACGGCGCCATGCAGCCCCTCATAGAACAGCAGGTCGCTGGGCGGCAGGTCCTCCCACGCGGTGAAGGTGCCCGGCGGCTGACCGTAGGGGGCGGCCTCCCCCTCGTCGTGCAGGTACTTGCGCCGCTTGCCGGTGCCGGTCTCGCCATAGCTGCGGAACAGGTCCTGCAGCTCGTCGAACAGGTTGGACTCAGGGCCGAAGTGGCTGAAGGTCTGGTCGCCCGCCTCCACCCGCTGGGCCATCATCTGCTTCATCTGGGCGCGGTCGTAGCGATGGAAGCTGTCGCCCTCGATGATCGCGGCCTGGACCGCTTCGCGACGGAAGATTTCCTGGAAGGTGCGGGTGACCGACGTGGTGCCGGCCCCGGACGACCCGGTGATGGCGACGATGGGATGCTTTTCCGACATGGGGCACCTTGCCTTCAGAGGGCCGCGCGGAACAGGCCGCGGGCGTTGAACAGGGGGGTATCGGCCTTCGGGATGGCGCTGTCGCGGTGGTACGCCTCGATGCGCTCCACCTCCTCGCGCGACCCGAAGATCAGCGGGATGCGCTGGTGCAGCTCGCTCGGCACGATGTCGAGGATGCGCTCCGTGCCGGTAGAGGCGAGGCCGCCGGCCTGCTCCATGATGAAGGCGATCGGGTTGGCCTCGTACATCAGGCGCAGCCGGCCCGGCCGCAGCGGCTTCTTGGTGTCGCGCGGGTACATGAAGACGCCGCCGCGCATCAGGATGCGGTGCGCCTCCGCCACCATGGAGGCGATCCAGCGCATGTTGAAGTCCTTGCCGCGCGGCCCCTCGGTGCCGGCCATGCACTCCTCGACGTAGCGCTTGACCGGGGGTTCCCAGAAGCGGCTGTTGGAGGCGTTGACCGCGAACTCGTGCGTCTGCTCCGGCACCTTCAGATTGGGGTGCGTCAGCACGAAATCGCCGATGATGGGGTGCAGCGTGAAGCCCACGACGCCGCTGCCCACGGTCAGCACCAGCATGGTGGACGGCCCGTAGATGGCGTAGCCGGCGGCGACCTGATTGACGCCCGGCTGCAGGAAGTCCTCGACCGTCGCCGCCTCGCCCGGACGCGGCATGCGCAGGACCGAGAAGATGCTGCCGACCGACACGTTGACGTCGATGTTCGACGAGCCGTCGAGCGGATCGTACAGCAGCAGGAAGTCACCGCGCGGGTATTCCGGCGGCACCGGAACCAGATCGTCCTGCTCTTCCGAAGCGACGGCGCAGACGTGGCCGCCGAACTCGGTCGAGCGCTGGAAGGTCTGGTCGCTCAGCACGTCCAGCTTGGCCTGTTCCTCGCCCTGGACGTTGACCCCGTCGGCCTTGCCCAGCAGGTTGGCGAGCGCACCCTGGGCGACCTGCTTGGAGATCAGCTTGCACGCCCGCGAGGCGTCGAGGATCAGCGCCACGAGGTCGGTGCCGACGTCGGCGCGGTTGCGGCTTTCGGCCAGGAGATACTGGGCGAGTGTGGTGTTGTCCTTGAACGGCATCGCGTCCTTCCCTTCTGGACCACGCCCCGGTTCAGGCGATTGGCCCACCGTGCAGTCACGTCGAAGGTATAGGACGAAGGCGCGCGCTGGAACGTCCCTCCGGGCAGTATGGGATTCTCTCCTGAGCGGGAAAAAACCCACCCCATCGGGCAGGCTACCCGTCCGGGTGGGTCCTGATCCTGCCCGATCGCGGGCGGACTTACCCGCCTGCCCGCTCCGCCTCGCGCTGGCGCAGGCGGAAGCGCTGGATCTTGCCCGTCTCGGTCTTAGGCAGCGCGTCGATGAACTCGACCTGTCGCGGGTACTTGTAGGGGGCGATTCGCGCCTTGACGAACGCCTGCAGCTCGGCCGCCGTGTCCGGCGTGGCGTCGCGCGGGTCGTGCGGCACGACGAACGCCTTCACCACGTGCCCGCGCTCCTCATCCGGGGCGGCGACCACGGCGCACTCCCGCACTTTCGGGTGTTCGAGCAGCGCGCCCTCCACCTCCGGGCCGGAGATGTTGTAGCCGGCCGAGATGATCATGTCGTCGCCGCGCGCCACGTACCAGAAATACCCGTCCTCGTCGCGGCGGAAGACGTCGCCGGTGAGGTTCCACCCGTCCCGCACATAGGCCGCCTGCCGCGCCGCGTCGTCCAGGTAGCGGCACCCGGTGGGTCCGCGCACGGCAAGGTGCCCCTCCACGCCCGGCGGACATGGGTTGCCGTCGGCGTCCAGGATGGCGGCCTCGTAGCCGTCCAGAACCCGGCCGGTGGAGCCGGGGCGGTCGTCGTCGTCGCGCCGCGAAATGAAGATGTGCAGCATTTCCGTGGCGCCGATGCCGTCGACGATGCGCAGGCCCGTGGCATCCCGCCACGCCTCCCAGGTGGCATGCGGCAGGTGCTCGCCGGCGGAAACGCAGATGCGAAGCGACGACAGATCGTGCCGCGCCACCAGATCCAGCATGGCCCGGTAGGCGGTGGGCGCCGTGTACAGGCCGGTGACGCGGTGCGTCTCCACCGCCTCCAGCAGGGCCTGCGGCGACGGCTTCTCGACCAGCACGGCGGAGGCGCCGAAGCGCATGGGGAACAGCACCAGCGCCCCCAGCCCGAAGGTGAAGGCCAGGGGCGGCGAGCCGCAGAACACGTCGTCGGGCCGGACCTTGACGATCTGCCGGGGGAACAGGTCGCAGATCGCCAGCAGGTCGCGGTGGAAATGCACGGTGCCCTTGGCCCGCCCGGTGGTGCCGGAGGTGAAGGCGATCAGCGCCGGCGCGTCCCGCCCCGCCCCGACGTTGGCGAAGCCCGCCCGCTTGCCCGCCATCGCCGAATCCAGGCCGCCGTCACCGTCGCCCAGCGGCGAGAACAGCGCCACCCGCGTCAGGTCCGGCGCCTGCGGGCGCGCCTGCTCCAGCTCCTCGACGAGGCGGTGGTCGCACAGCGCGTGGGTGATGCGCGCCTTGGCGGCGATGAAGCCCAGCTCGCGCGCGCGCAGCAGCGGCATGGTGGCGACGCACACGCCGCCGGCCTTCAGTACGGCGAACCACGCGGCGACCATCATCGGGTTGTTGGGGCCGCGCAGCAGCACCCGGTTGCCCGGCACGAGGCCCATGTCCTCCACCAGCACGCGGGCGATGCGGTCGGCGCGGTCGAGCAGGTCGGCGTAGCTCCACACCGCGTCGCCGAAGCGCAGCACCGGCCGTTCGCCATGGCCCGCCGCCACCATGTCGTCGAGCAGCGCCACCGCGGCGTTCAGGTCCGCCGGGTAGTCGGACAGCGGCGGCCGGGCGGTGTCGATCACCGGCCACAGGCCGGGCGGCGGCAGGCTGTCGGCCACGAAGGTATCGGCGACGGGCATGGGAACGCGACCGTCCTGGGGCATGGCGGCACCTCCTTCTCGGCGTCCAACCGACGGGTCCATCACGTGAAGCGCGGGCGATAGTTCTGGATCGAGCAGTACTGCCTGGGCAGCGGCAGCGGGTAGCCGGCCTCGGCCGCCGCGTGGCGCGTCCAATAGGGGTCGTACAGGTGGGCGCGGGCCAGCACGCACAGGTCGGCGCGCCCCGCCGCCACGATGGTGTCCACGTCGGTGTAGGACTGGATGTTGCCGACCGTCATGGTCGCAATGTCGGCCTCCAGACGCACGCGGTCGGAAAACGGCGTCTGGAACAGGCGGCCGTACACCGGCTGCTGCTCCGCCACCACCTGCCCGGCCGACACGTCCACCACGTCGCACCCCAGCTCCTTCAGCCGCCGCGCCACCTGCACCGCGTCGGCGACCGAGAAGCCGTCCGGAACCCAGTCGGTGGCGGAGATGCGCACCGACACCGGCTTGTGCTGCGGCCACGCGGCGCGCACCCCTCGGAACACCTCCAGCGGGTAGCGCATGCGGTTTTCCAGGCTGCCGCCGTACTCGTCCGCGCGCCGGTTGGTCAGCGGCGACAGGAAGGTGGACAGCAGGTAGCCGTGCGCGAAGTGCACCTCGATCAGGTCGAAGTCCGCTTCGTCGGCCATCAGGGCGGCGCGCACGAAATCGTCGCGCACGCGGTCCATGTCGGCGCGGGTCATGGCGCGCGGCACCTGGTTGACCGCGCTGTAGGGGACCGGGGACGGGCCGATCAGCTCCCAATTGCCGTCGTCAAGCGGCTCGTCGATGCCCTCCCAGATCAGCCGGGTCGAGCCCTTGCGGCCGGCGTGGGCGATCTGTAGACCGATCTTCGCCTCGGTGTAGCGATGCACGAAGCTGGTCAGCCGCCGCCACGCGCCCACATGCTCCGGCTTGTACATGCCGGCGCAGCCCGGCGTGATGCGGCCCTCGCGGCTGACGTCGGTCATCTCGGTGATGACGAGGCCGGCCCCGCCCACCGCGCGGCTGCCCAGATGGACGAGGTGCCAGTCGTCGATGGTGCCGTCCTCGGCCGAATACATGCACATGGGCGAGACGACGACGCGGTTGCTCACCACCATGTCGCGCAGGCGGAACGGCGTGAACATCGGCGGCGCCGGCCGGTGCGGGATCTTGACACGCGCCTGTTCCTCCGCCCGGTCGGCGAACCAGTCGTCGACCCGTTGCACGAACTCCGGATCGCGCAGGCGCAGGTTCTCGTGCGTGATGCGCAGGCTGCGCGTCAGCATGGAGAAGGCGAACTGCAGCGGTTCCAGCTTGCCGTAATAGCGCTCGACGTCCTCGAACCACTCCATGCTGACCTGGGCGGCGCGCTGCAAACTGTCCACTGCCGGGCGGCGGTCGCGCTCGAAGGCGGCCAGGGCATCGGCGACCGTGGGCTCGTCGGCGAACGCCTTGGCCAGCGCGATCCCGTCCTCCATGGCGAGCTTGGTGCCCGAGCCGATGGAGAAGTGCGCGGTGTGCAGCGCGTCGCCCAGCAGCACGATGTTGCCGTGGTGCCAGCGCCCGTTCCGGACGCGCGGGAAGGTGCGCCAGACCGACTTGTTGGACACCAGCCGGTGCCCGGCGAGCTGTTCGGCGAACAGCCGCTCGCAATAGGCGACGCTGTCCGCCTCCGTCGCGCGGTCGAGCCCGGCGCGGGTCCACGTCTCCTCCGTGCACTCGACGATGAAGGTCGAGCGACCCTGGGCGAACTGGTAGCAGTGCGCGCGGAACAGCCCGTGCGCGTTCTGCTCGAAATAGAAGGTGAAGGTGTCGAACCGTTTGTCGGTGCCCAGCCAGATGAACTTGTTGCGGCGCCAGTCGATGTCGACCTGGAATTCGTCGCGGTAGCGCTCCCGCGCCACGCTGTTCACGCCGTCGCCGGCAACGATCAGGTCCCAGCCGGCGAACCCGTCGATGTCCGCCACCTCGGTTTCGAAATCGACCTCCACGCCCAGCTCGCGGGCGCGTTCGGTGAGGATCTGCAGCAGGCGGATGCGGGCCAGACCGGCGAAGCCGTGCCCCCTGGAACGGATCACGTCGCCCCGGTAATGGATGTCGATGTCGTCCCAGTGCGCGAAGCTCTCGATGATCCGTTCATAGCTCTCGCGGTCGGCGTCGGCGAAGACCTCCATGGTCGCGTCGGAGAATACGACGCCGAAACCCCAGGTAACGTCGGCCGGGTTGCGCTCGAACACGCGGATCAGCGCGTCGGGGAAGCGCTTCTTCATGAGGATGGCGAAGTACAGCGACGCGGGGCCGCCGCCGATGCAGGCGATCTTCACGGCATGACCTCCCCCCCGGCGACGGCGATGGCCTGACCGGTCATGGATTGCGCGGACGGCAGGCACAGCCACGCCACCGCCTCGGCGACTTCGGACGGCGCCACGAGGCGCCCCTGCGGGTTGTGCGCCGCCAGGGCGCCGCGCGCCTCGTCGGCGCCACGGCCCGTCTTGGCGGAGATGGTGCGCACGGATTCGGCAATCAGGTCGGTGTCGGTGAAGCCCGGACACACGGCGTTCACGGTCACGCCCGTGCGCGCCGTTTCCAGCGCCAGCGCCCGTGTCATTCCCACAAGGCCGTGCTTGGCCGCGCAATAGGCGGCGACGTAGGGATAGCCGGTCAGCCCGGCCGTGGACGCCACCGAGACGACGCGCCCGAACCCGCCTTCCAGCATGTCCGGCAGCGCCGCGCGGGTGCACAGGAAGGCGCCGGTCAGGTTCACCGCCAGCATCGCCCCCCACAGATCGGCGCCGGTCTTGAGGAAGGGCGCGCTGCGGGCCGCCCCGGCGTTGTTCACCAGAACCGCCACGGGGCCCAGCCCGGCGCGCGCCTGGGCGAAGGCCCGGCCCACCCGCGCCTCGTCCGTCACGTCGCAGGGCACCGCCTGTGCCTCGGCCTCATGCTCCGCCCGCAGGGCCTCTACGGCGGCTTCCAGCGGCTCCGCCCGGCGGCCCATCACCGTCACCGCCGCGCCCAGCCCGGCCAGCGCGTGCGCGACGGCCAGACCGATGCCGGTGCCACCGCCGGTCACCACGGCATGACGTCCCTGCAACGGCCGCATGGCGCCCCTCTTGCTTTAAACTGCAAATATCCTAGGCACCAACGGATTTCCCCGTCAAGCCCACCTTCGGACAGGCGGCACGACTTGGATATATGCCGTTTCGACGGCACCTCGCCCGGACGGCCGCGACGTCGCGTTAGGCGTGGACGGGCCGGTTTGTTTGAGATATCACATATTCATCGCGGGCAAGACGAGGGCGCCCCCATGCGGTTTCTGAACCCACCCGACTGGCCGCGGCCGAAGGGCTACAGCAACGGCGTGTCCGCCCGCGGGCGCATGGTCTTCACCGCCGGCGTCATCGGCTGGGACGAGCGGGAGGAGATCCGCGGCGACGGCCTCGCCGAACAGACGCGCCAGGCCCTGTCCAACATCGTCGCCATTCTGAAGACCGACGGCGCCGGGCCGGAACACCTCGTGCGCCTGACGTGGTACGTCACCGACATCGCCGAATACCGGGCATCGCTGAAGGACATCGGCGCCGCCTACCGCGCGGTGATCGGTGCCCATTACCCGGCCATGGCCGTGGTGCAGGTGGCGGGGCTGGTCGAGCCGCGCGCGAAGGTGGAGATCGAGGCCACCGCCGTGGTGCCGGAATGACGGACGCCGCCGCCATGGACGACCTCGCCCCCCCGCCCGCCACCGATTACGAGACGGACGCCGAGCGCTTCAAGCCGGAGCTGCGGCTGTGGCTGCGCCTGCTGACCTGCTCCAACCTGATCGAGAACGAGGTGCGCGCCCGCCTGCGCGAGACGCTGGAGGTGACGCTGCCGCAGTTCGACCTGATGGCGGCGCTGGAGCGCGCCCCCGCCGGCCTGACCATGGGGGAGCTGTCGAAGCGGCTGATGGTGTCCAACGGCAACGTCACCGGCATCACCGAACGCCTGATGGCCGACGGGCTGGTGGCGCGCGAGCCCTCGCCCACCGACCGCCGGGCCACGCTGGTCCGCCTCACCCCGGCCGGGCGCCGCGCCTTCCTCGCCATGGCGACGGTGCACGAGGGGTGGATCGGCGACCTGCTGTCCGGCCTGTCGCACGAGGAGGCCGGGCTGCTCATGGACCTGCTGGGCAAGGTGAAGCGGTCCGCGCAACGCAGCATCGGAAGAAGGGAAAAGCCATGAGCCCCCAACTCACGGACGATTTGACGAGCTATCAGGCCGAGCACTTCCTGTGGTCCGTCGACGGCAAGGTCGCGACGGTGACGCTGAACCGCCCGGAGAAGAAGAACCCGCTGACCTTCGAGTCCTATGCCGAGCTGCGCGACACCTTCCGCGCGCTTTATCACGACGAGACGGTCAAGACCGTGGTGGTGACGGGAGCCGGCGGCAACTTCTGTTCCGGCGGCGACGTGTTCGAGATCATCGAGCCGCTGACGACCATGGCGATGCCGGAGCTGCTGACGTTCACCCGCATGACCGGCGACCTTGTGAAGGCCATGCGCGCCTGCCCGCAGCCGATCGTCGCCGCCATCGACGGCGTGTGCGCGGGGGCCGGCGCGATGATCGCGCTGGGCTCCGACCTGCGCTACGGCACGGCGGCCAGCAAGGTGGCGTTCCTGTTCAGCCGCGTCGGGCTGGCCGGCTGCGACATGGGGGCCTGCGCCCTGCTGCCGCGCGTCATCGGCCAGGGCCGCGCGGCGGAGCTGCTGTACACCGGCCGCGCCATGGACGGCGCGGAGGCCGAGCGCTGGGGCTTCTACAACCGCCTGTGCGAGCCGGGCGACGTGCTGGCCGAGGCCACCGCCATGGCCCGCCGCCTCGCCGACGGCCCGACCTTCGCGCACGGCATCACCAAGAAGGCGCTGCACCAGGAATGGAACATGGGTGTGGACGAGGCGATCGAGGCGGAGGCCCAGGCGCAGGCGCTGTGCATGGCGACCAAGGACTTCCGCCGCGCCTTCGACGCCTTCGCCGCCAAGCGCACGCCGGTGTTCAAGGGGAATTGAGGCAATACCCGCCTTAAAGCCCCTCCCCCCTTGCGGGGGAGGGGTTGGGGAGAGGGGGATTACCGGCTCCAGCCGGGACGTGAGTCTCTTCCGCCCGGGCGTAACCACCCTCTCCCCAACCCCTCTCCCGTCAAGGGAGAGGGGCATTAAAAGGCCATTCCCGCCCGAGAGGCCCCCATGCCCGATCGCAGCTTCCTGTCCTGGCCGTTCTTCGAGGACCCCCCCCGCCGCCTCGCCGAGGATCTGGACGCCTGGGCGGCGGCCGCCGTGCCG
>DASWVP010000087.1:0-1528 GCA_036401175.1 Azospirillum sp.
CGGCGCCACCGGTGCCGCGGCCCAGCAGGCCGCCGCCGCCGCGGCCGCTGCCTCCGCCGCCTCGCAGGTGGCCTACGGTGGCACCACCGACGGCGCGGTCATCTTCGACAACCTGTGCGCGGGCTGCCACAAGTCGGGCGCCGGCGGCGCGCCGACCCTGGACCAGGCGCACTGGGGCGCGCGCATCGCGCAGGGCAAGGAGACGCTGTACAAGCACGCCATCGAAGGCTTCACCGGCGCGGCAGGCGTGATGCCCGCCAAGGGTGGCAACCCGGCGCTGACCGACGAGCAGGTCAAGGCCACGGTCGACTGGATGGTCGGCAACCTGAAGTAAGCGCGCCGACTTGGCCGCATGCACGACGCCGCCTCCGGGCGGCGTTGTCGTTTTCGCGGGGCATGCGCGACGTCACACGCGCGAAGGATAATGCGCGTTTCGCCCCTCCCCGGTACGCCGATGACCCGACCGCCGTTGCATGTCCGCCCCCTCGTCCGCCGCGGTTTGGCCGCGGTCCTGCTGGCGGGCGTGGCGGCCTGCCACAGCGCGCCGCCTCCCGCCCCGCTGCCCCCGCCGCTGCCAGAACTGGCCGAGGCGCCGGCGGACTGGTCCACCTTCGCCGGTCGACGCGTGCAGGTGACGGCGCCGTTGACCGTGATCGACACGGGCGGCGAAGGGGTGCTGGTGCGCTTCGAAGGGCGCGCGTGGAACCCGACCGAGCGTGCCCGTCCTGGCAGCGTGGAGGCACGCGCGCTGGACACCGCCAACACCGCGCGGCAACTGCGCCTGGTGGCTGCGGGCCAGATGGCCGCGGCGCTGGAATCGGCGCGCCTGGGCAGTACCGTGGGCAACGTCGACGGGGTCATCGGCCTGGGCCCGGCCGGTCCGGTGTTGCGCACCGCAGTGGCGCCGACCCTGCACCCCGCACCCCGCCCCCCGGCGCCGACGGTCGATGGCAACGTTCGCGTGGCCGCGTTCAACCTGGAGAACCTGTTCAATGGCGACGGTCGCGGCGCCGGTTTTCCCACGCCGCGCGGCGCGCGCACGGCGGCGGAATACGCGGCGCAGCTGGCCAAGCTGGTCGCCACCGTCCAGGCGCTGGATGCGGACGTGGCGGCGCTGATGGAGCTGGAGAACGACGGCGACGGCGCCGATTCCAGCCAGGCGGCCCTGGTGCGGGCCCTGAACGCGGACGGGGGCGACTGGCGCTTCATCGCCACCGCAGGCCGCGTACCGGGTTTCGCCACCGCGCTGGACCCGGAGGATCCGATCAAGGTCGGGCTGATCTATCGCGCCTCGAGGCTGCAGCCGGTGGGCGCGCCAGTGTCCCTGCTGGGCGGACCCTTCGGCATTCGCAGCCGGCCGTCGCTGGCACAGGCGTTCCGCGCCGGGCGGGGGCCGGTGTTCGTGGTGGTCGCCAACCACTTCAAGTCGAAGGGCTGTGACGAGGCCCAGGGCGCCGACCGCGACCAGCACGACGGCCAGGCCTGCTGGAACGCCACCCGCACCGAATCGGCGCGCCGGCTGGCGGCA
>DASWVP010000088.1:0-1509 GCA_036401175.1 Azospirillum sp.
AGCCGCGCCGCCGGGCGGTCCGGCATCACGGCCGGCGGTTCGCGGCGCGCCCGGCCGGCTCCCCGGCGAGCGCCGCCTCCAGCGCCGGCATCCAGCTACGGTCCCCGAACAGCGCGGCGCGGTTGGCGATCAGGCGGGCGCGCAGATCCTCGCGCCACGGCCGATCGACGGCGGCGCGCACGGCGGCGTCCACATAGCCCGCCTTGTCCACCTCCACCGTCTCGGGAATTTCCAGCCGGCGCAGGATGCCGGCGGTGTGGCGGGCGCGCATAAAGGCGCCCGGCGTGGTGACGGGCAGCAGGCCGCAGGCCACCGCCTCCAGCGTCGTCCGCCCGCCCGACCAGCCGATGCTGTCGAGGAACACGTCGCACGCCATGTTGAGCGCCAGATAGCCGGCGCGGTCCACCAGCGGCGACCACACGACGTGGTCTTCGGCCCGCAGCCCCAGCGCGCCGAACGCGCGGTCCAGGCGCCGCATGAAGCCGTCCACCACCTCCGCCCCGGACGTCCGCAGGAACAGGAAGCGCGCACCCGGCACGCGCGCGGCGATCTCCGCCCACACGTGGTCGTGCTGAGGCAGCAGCTTGAACAGCGACTGGGCGCAGAAGAACAGCGTGTCGTCCGCGCCGACGCCCAGCGCCGCGCGGTCGGCCGGCCGCGCGGGCAGCGGCGGCGGATCGAACGCGATGCCCAGCCCCGGCAGGCGCACGAGGCGCTCGCGGTAATGCGCCTCGCCGCCCTCCGGTTCCATGGCGTTGGACGACAGGAACAGGTCCATGTTCGGCAGCCCGGTCGTCACCGGATGCCCCCAGGCCGCCGCCTGCACCGGGGCCAGTCGCAGCGCGCCGTAGCAGGTGCCCAGCGCCTCCATGCCGACGTCCAGGTGCACCAGCACGTCCAGCCCGTCGGAACGCACGGTGCGGGCGTTCCTTTCGAAATCCGGGCCGAAGCGGCGCAGGTGCTCCACCTCGCGGGCCAGCCGCTCGGTTTCGGCGTCGCCCGCCGCCGGGGCGTAGGCGAACACCTCGAACCGGTCGCGGTCCAGCCCGGTCATCCAGGCGCGGAACAGGTGCAGCACGGTGTGGTCGACCAGATGGGCCGAGCGGAAGCCGACGCGCACGCGCCCACCGGATTTGCGTTTTGAACGCGGCGGCGCCGCCATGTCCGGAAAGCGCGCGACGGCCACCGCGTGCACGTAGTCGCCCCAGCGAGTCGCGGGTTCCCGGTCGTCGAGGCCCTGGTAGTTCAGGTAGAAGTTGGTCGTCTCGGCGACCGCTTCGAAGGCGGCGGCGGACGGCGGCACCCCGGCGGTCAGCGCCTCCAGGTTCGCGGTGAAGCGCGCCCGCCAGCGGCCGATCTCCGCCTCGTCGTCGTAGATCACCGGGACCAGCCGCAGCTTCAGCAGCCGCGCGCGGAGATGCCCCGGCGCCACCGCCAGCGCGGCGTCCAGCGCGCGGTCGGCCGCGCCGACGCGGTTCAGCCGGCGCAGCGCCTTGCCCAGCGCGTACA
>DASWVP010000089.1:0-13402 GCA_036401175.1 Azospirillum sp.
GGGCACCTCGCGCACGCCGGCCGCCACCGGCACGCCGGGCACGGCGCGCACCAGCGCGCGGGCCAGCGGATGCCGGCTGGCCCCGGCCAGCGACGCGGCAAGCCGCAGGTCGGCGTCGTCGATGCCGGCGATCTGCGCCTCCGGCCGGCCTTCGGTCAGCGTGCCGGTCTTGTCGAACACCACCGTGTCGATAGTGGCGAGGCGTTCCAGCGCGGTCGCCGTCTTCAGCAGGATGCCCTGCCGCATCAGCCGGCCGCTGGCGATCACCTGCACCACCGGCACGGCGAGCGCCAGCGCGCACGGGCAGGTGATGATCAGCACCGCCACCGCGTTCATCAGCGAATCCTGCCAGTCCGCGCCCATCAGGAACGTCCAGCCGAGGAAGGTGACGAGCGCGGCCAGATGCACGACCGGGGCGTAGTGCCGCGACACGCGGTCGGCGATGGCGACGTATTTGGCGCGGCCCTGCTCGGCCACCTCCATCAGGCGGACGATCTCGGCCAGCAGCGTGCCCTCGCCCACCGCGCTGACGGTCAGGCGCAGCGGCGAGGTCAGGTTCAGCATGCCGGCGAACACCTGATCGCCCGGACGGACGGAGCCCGGCACGCTTTCCCCGGTGATGAGGCCGGTGTCCAGGTCGGACACGCCGTCGCACACCCGGCCGTCGACCGGGATGCGCTCGCCCACCGCGACCAGCACCGTGGCGCCGGGGGCAACCTGTTCCGGGGGCAGAATGACCGTGCGGCCGTCGGGCTGCACCACCGTGACGTTGGTCGCCTGCAAACCAAGGAGCTGTTCGGCGGCCGACCGCGCCCGCCCGCGCGCGCGCTGGTCGAGGTAACGGCCGATCAGCAGGAAGAACAGCAGCATCGTTGCGCCATCGAAATAGGCGTGCAGGCCGCTGTTGATGGTCTCGAACAGGCTCATGCCGGCGGTGAGGACGACGCCGATGGTGATCGGCACGTCCATGTTGGTGCCGCCGCGCCGCAGAGCCTGGAAGGCCGAGCGGGCGAAGGGCCGCACGGCGTAGGCGATGGCCGGCAGGCCGATCAGCGCCGACAGCCAGTGCATGAGGTCGCGCGTCGCCGTGCCCATGTCGCCGTAGCCGGCCCACACCGAGACGGAGAACAGCATGATGTTGCTGGCGGCGAAGCCGGCCACGGCCATGGAGCGCAGCAGCTCGGTCTCGGTCTTGCTCTGCGCGGTGCCCAGCCGTTCCGGATCGTAGGGCACGGCGCGGTAGCCGAGGCGCGACACCACGCCGACCACCGTGTTGGCGTCGGTCTCCGACTCGCGCCACGTCACGGTGAGGCGGCGCGTCGTCATGTTGAGGCGGGCGTAGGTCACGCCGTCCTGGCGGGCCAGCGCCGTCTCGATCAGCCAGACGCAGGCGGCGCACTGCAACCCGTCGATCATCAGGTGCAGCGTGGCGGTGCCGCCATCAGCGGCCTTGGGAACGTGCTTGGCGTGGATGGCGTAGTCGATGACCGGGGCGTCGCCGTCGGGGCGCAGCGGCCGCGCCGACGGATCGACGCAGCGCCGGTCGTAGTACCGTTCCAGCCCGAGACCGCGGACGAGATCGTACGCGGCCGCGCAGCCGGCGCAGCAGAACCCGCCCGCTTCGCCCGAACCCTCGGGCGAAGCACCGGCCGGCAGGTCCTGCCCGCAGTGGAGGCAGACGGCCATTTACTTGACCCAGATGCGCTTCTGATCCTGGTAGTCGCCCGCCGCGTGGTCGACGACCACCCGCATGTCCCAGACGCCGGACAGCGGCAGGTCCACGGCCTGACCATAGCGGCCCTCGCCCAGATAGGGCAGGACCATCTCCTGGTCGGTGCCCTGGCTGGTCGGGCGGATGAAGGTCACCTTGACGGCGGCGTCCTTCAGAATGTTGCCGTGCTTGTCGTTCAGGGTGATGGCGACGACGCCCTTGCGCGGGTCGGTCGCCTCGAAGCCGAGGTCGACCTTCCACCCGCGTTCGCTTTGCGCACGCGCACCGGCCAGGTCCTGGTTGTAGCGGATCCCCTTGAGGAAGTGATCCTGGGTCTGCAGCCCCGTGTAGGTGCTGGTCGCGACATAGACCATGATGCCGTTGACCGCGATCACCACCATGAAGAAGGCCACGAAGAGCCAGGGAATGTACCAGCCGGCGGGGCGCGCGCGGCGGTTCGTCATCAACGGGGTCCTGGCGTCGGTGGACATGCTCATCGTCCGTTCGTTTCCCTGGTGTGGGGCTAGCCCCCGGGGCCCAAGAACACGGTGTCGCGCATCGCGCTCTCACCATTGGCCGAGGTAAGCCTGAAGTTAAGCGGCGTGCTCGCCCCTTTCAAACTGGAGCTGGGCGCTGTGACGAAGATTCTGTAGGTGGTGACGGTGTCCGGCGTCGCCGTCAAGCGCGCCTGCGGGACCGAGACGTCCTGGTGTTCGCCGGCGATCGCGATGACCGCCCCCGCCACGCCGTCGAGCGTGAGGGTGTAGTCGCGCGGATCGCGGGTCATGTTGGAGATCTTGAAGGTGTAGGCGTTGCGGATCGAGCCGTCGGACAGCGCCACGAACAGCGGCGCGCGGTCGCGCAGCACCGAGATGTCGAGGCCCGGCTTGAACACCAGCCCGGCGACGATGGCACCGCCGATGACCGACATCAGCGCCATGTAGATCAGCGTGCGCGGGCGGAACAGCTTGTACGGTCCCGGCTTGCCGGTGGTGGAGAGCGCCACCTGATTGTTGTGCGTGTCGAACTTCACCAGCCCGGTGGGGCGGCCGATCTTCACCATGACCTCGTCGCAGGCGTCGGCGCACAACCCGCAGCCGATGCACTGCATCTGCAGGCCGTCCCGGATGTCGATGCCGACCGGGCAGACCTGTACGCAGTTGAAGCAGTCGATGCAGTCGCCCAGCCCCTGGGCCTGCCGCTCCTCCCAGCTCTGCGACTTGCGCAGCAGGCCGCGGCCCTCGCCCCGCCATTCCTCGTAGGTGACGACCAGACTTTCCTCGTCGATCATCGCCGACTGGAAGCGCGGCCACGGGCACATGTAGCAGCACACCTGTTCGCGGGCGAAGCCGGCCAGCAGGTAGGTGGAGGCGGTGAACAGGGCGATGAAGCCGAGCACCGTGCTGCTGGCCTCGAAATTCACCATGTCGCGCACCAGCGTCGGCGCGTCGGTGAAGTAGAAGATCCAGGCGCCGCCGGTGGCCGCCGAGATCAGCAGCCAGATGGCGTTCTTCGTCGCCTTCCGGCGCAGCTTGGCAAAGGTCCACTTGCCCTGGTCGAGGCGGATGCGTTCGCCGCGGTCGCCCTCCACCAGACGTTCGACCCACAGGAACAGGTCGGTCCACACCGTCTGCGGGCAGGCGTAGCCGCACCAGATTCGCCCAGCCAGCGACGTCGCCAGGAACAGGCCGAGCGACGCCAGGATGAGCGCGCCGGTCAGGTAGTAGATCTGCTGCGGCCACAGCTCGATGAAGAACAGATAGAAGCGCCGCGCCGGCAGGTCGAGCAGCACCGCCTGATCGGGCGCGTGCGCCCCGCGGTCCCAGCGGATCCAGGGCAGGATGTAGTAGATGCCCAGCAGCACGATCAGCGCCGCCCACTTCAGCCGTCGGAAGCGGCCTTCGACCGCCTTCGGATAGACCTTCGCGTGCTTGGCGTACAGCGACTGCGCCGTCCGGCGGACGGGCTCCCGCTTGGCGCCCTGGGGCGCGGCCGCCGGCGTGTCGGCGGGGGCGGGCTTCTGCTCTGTTTGCGTGACCGTGCTCATGGCTTTGCCTTGCTCTCCCGTAGGCTTTCCACAGCGCCGAAATGTGCCGGCGATGCTGGCGGACCATGGCGGCAGTTCGCCGCAGGGGCATTGCGAACGGTCAATATGGCCGTCGACGGGCCGTGCGGCGATGCGGCGCACCCTGGCCGGGGCGTGTGCCGCGTTTAACGGCGTTGCATGGCGCTTGAACGGTTGCCGCCGCCCAAGAAAAATGCCGGGGAGCGAGCCCCCCGGCACTGATCTGGATCAACCGGTGGAGGCTTACTTGCCGCCGCCCAGGTTGTGGACGTACACCGCGAGCTGCTTGATCGTGGTGTCGTCCAGGCGCTTGGCCCAGGTCGGCATCACGCCGGCGCGGCCGTTGGTGACCGTCTCGACGATGGTCGCCTTGTCGCCACCGAACATCCACGCGGCCGTGTTGAGCGGCGGCGCGCCGACGTCGATGCCGACAGCCACCGAGCCCTGGCCCTGGTCGCCGTGGCAGGCGACGCAGTTTTCCTCGAACACGGTCTTGCCCTTCTCGGCCTTGGCCTTGTCCGTCTCGCGCTTGGTGAGCGAGAGAACGTACTCGGCAACCTGGTCGATCTGGTTGCGGTCGAGGATGCCGTCCTTGCCGAAAGCGGTCATGCCGACGCCGACGGTGCCGCGGGTATCCGGATCATCCGCACGGATGCCGTGCTGGATGGTCTTGTAGATGTCCGCGGTGGTGCCGCCCCACAGCCACACGTCGTCGGCGAGGCTGGGGAAGCCCTTGGCGCCCTGGCCGCCGGCGCCGTGACAGGCCGCGCAGTTCTCGTTGAACACCGACCGGCCGCCCGCCATGGCGAAGGCCAGCAGGTCCTTGTCCTTCTGAACCTCGTCCACCGACTTGGCGGCGATGGCCGTCAGGTACTTCTCCTGCGGCTTCTTGGCGGCGGCGATGCTGTCGACCACCTCCTGGCGCATCGACCAGCCAAGGATGCCCTTGGTGTAGGTCGTGCCCAGCGGCCACGCCGGGTACAGAACGAAGTACACCAGCGACCACGCGATACAGACATAGAACACCCACAGCCACCACTTCGGCAGCGGGTTGTTGAGCTCCTTCAGTCCGTCCCACTCATGGCCGGTCGTCTCGACTCCGGACAGAGCGTCTTTTTCAACATTCCTAGCCATCGCCTAAAACTCCTGGCCTTCGTCTTTGAGCGGGATCCGGGCGGCGTCGTCGAACTTGCCCCGGTTGCCCGGCCACATCGCGTAGACGATGATGCCGGTGAGCAACAGGGCGAGCCAAACCGTCCAGAACGACCGCAGGGCTACGGTGATCGAATCCAAGTCCATGGATTCCTCCGTCGCTTACTGCTGCAGCTGCTTGGGCGACTGGTACTTGGTGAAATCCACCATGGTGCCCAGCACCTGCAGGTAGGCGACCAGGGCGTCCATCTCGGTGACGACCTTGTTGCCCGTGAAGTTGGCCACCACGGCCTTCGGATAGCGCTTGGTCAGGCCGGTCGTGTCGGCGTCCGGATTCTTCTGCGCTTCCAGGTCGGCCTTGGCGTTGGCGATCTGATCGGCGGTGTACGGGACACCGACGATCTTCAGCGTCTTCATGTGGTCCGTGATGTCGGCGTAGTTCAGCGGACGGTCCTTCATCCAGGCGTAGCCCGGCATGATGGATTCCGGCACGACCGCCTGCGGCTTCACGAGGTGCGCCACGTGCCAGTCGTTGGAGTACTTGCCGCCGACGCGGGCAAGGTCCGGACCGGTGCGCTTGGAGCCCCACTGGAAGGGGTGGTCGTACATGCTCTCCGCCGCCAGCGAGTAGTGACCGTAGCGCTCCACCTCGTCGCGGAACGGACGGATCTGCTGGCTGTGGCAGTTGTAGCAGCCTTCACGGATGTAGATGTTGGAACCGGCCAGTTCGAGCGGCGAATAGGGACGCACCCCATCCACCTTCTCGATGGTCGACTCGATCGTGAACAACGGGACGATCTGCACGAGGCCGCCGATCGAGACCGTGATCAGGATCAGCACGACGAGCAGAAGCGTGTTCCGCTCAATCGTGTCGTGGCTAAAGCCCTTTTTTTCCTCAGCCATTCTTCAGGTCCTCTCGGCTTCAGGCCGCGCCCACGGCCGCTTTGTGCGGCGCGGAGACGTAAGGCTTCTCAATGCGGACATCACCCTTGGCCGTGCGCCACAGGTTGTAGACCATGATCAGCGCACCGGCGACGAACAGCACACCACCCATCGCACGGATCACGTAGAAGGGGTGCATGGCGGCCACCGTCTCGACGAACGAGTACTGGAGGAAGCCAAGGTTGTCGTACGCGCGCCACATCAGGCCTTGCATGATGCCCGACACCCACATCGCCGTGATGTACAGCACGATGCCGATGGTGGCGGTCCAGAAGTGGTAGCTGACCAGACGCATGCTGTAGAGCTGCGAGCGCTTCCACAGGACAGGCACGAGGAAGTAGATCGCGCCGAAGCTGACGAAGGCCACCCAGCCGAGCGCGCCGGAGTGCACGTGGCCGACGGTCCAGTCGGTGTAGTGCGACAGCGCGTTGACCGGCTTCACCGACATCAGCGGACCTTCGAAGGTCGACATGCCGTAGAAGGCGACCGAGGTGACCAGGAAACGCAGGACCGGATCGGTGCGCAGCTTATCCCAGGCACCCGACAGGGTCATGATGCCGTTGATCATGCCACCCCAGGACGGCATCCACAGCATGACGGAGAAGGTCATGCCCAGCGTCTGCGCCCAATCCGGCAGCGAGGTGTAGTGCAGGTGGTGCGGACCGGCCCAGATGTAGAGGAAGATCAGGGTCCAGAAGTGCACGATCGACAGGCGGTACGAATACACCGGCCGCTCGGCCCGCTTCGGCACGAAGTAGTACATGATGCCGAGGAAGCCGGCGGTCAGGAAGAAGCCGACCGCGTTGTGGCCGTACCACCACTGCACCATGGCGCTCTGCACGCCCGACACGAACGGGTAGCTCTTCGAGCTGAACAGCGACACCGGCACGTTGACGTTGTTGCCGAGGTGCAGGATGGCGACGGTCAGGATGAACGCCATGAAGAACCAGTTCGCCACGTAGATGTGCGACTCGCGCCGCGTCATCACCGTGCCGATGAACTGGATGGCGTAGAGCACCCAGATGACCGTCAGGAACAGGTCGAGGTGCCATTCCGGCTCGGCGTATTCCTTGCCCTGGGTGTGGCCCAGGACGTAGGAGAGCGCGGCCAGAACGATGAAGATCTGGTAGCCCCAGAAGATGAACTTCGTGAGCCCCTCGCCGCCGAACAGGTGCTGCCGGCAGGTGCGCTGCACCGAGTACAGCGACGTGGCGAACAGGACGTTGCCGCCGAAGGCGAAGATCACGGCCGAGGTGTGGACCGGACGCAGACGGCCGAAGCTCGTCCACTCCAGGCCCAGGTTCAGGACCGGAAACGCGAGCTGAAGCGCGATGAACGTGCCGGCCAGGAAGCCGACGACGCCCCAGAACACCGCCGCAATGGTGAAGAGCCGGATAACGTCTTCGTAGTACCGAACGTCATCCGACCCCCGCTGGCTGCCCAGGGCGGCCCCTGGGGTCAGAGTCGCTGATGTCATACAATCTCTCCCGCTTTACCCCGGGCGGCTTGGGCCGCTCCTTTGAGGATGCACTACCGCTGGGTCTATACGTTTAAGAGGGCGGCAGTCACGTGAACGATCGTCGCACGTCGCGTCGGACCCGCCTGCCGCCAGTGGCGCACTATGTGCACCTGCGGGGTTTTAGCAACATTGATCTGTATCAACGACCCGTTTGACCGACGCCTGCCATCGTTTCGGCGGACCGAGCGAACGGGACGGGAATGGACGAGGGCTTCACCGCGAAACCCTTGGGATTGCGCCAGATCGACCAGGCCTATCCCTTGGTGCGCACCATCGCGCCCGACCTGGAGGTCGAGCGCTGGCGGGGCTTTGCCACGGCCCTTACCGGCCTTTCCCGGGCCTCCGGCGCGCCCGGCGGCATCATGACGGCGCAAAACGAACGCGGCTACATCCACGGGCTTTTTTCGTATTCGGTGCGGGCGGATCTTCACTACGGGCAGGTTCTCGCAGTGGATAATTTCATCGTCCTGGATCTGTTCAATCCCGCCGGGGCGGCCTCTGTGCTTTTGAAGGCGATGGAGGATGTAGCGCGCGCCCATCATTGCGCGGCTATTCACACGGCGCTGCCCGAACGCTGTGCCGGCCCGCCCGACGAGCGCCATTCGATGCTGGGGTTCTTCCGCGACGGCGGGCATAAAGTGGTGAGCCCGAGGCTTTGCAAGGTCCTGGCCGGCAACCAGGACAATTTGTCGCGGCCCCTGAGCACCGTCGGCGACGGTGGCCGACCGCCGGCCTGTGACAAATCCAGACCGCCCGGCGCGGCGGGTTGATTCCCACCCCTTCCGACAGGGTCGCGGCATTTCGGCGCGGGCGGATCGCGCAGCGCCGTTGCATGCCGGCCCCGAGTCGCTAGGATGCGGCGCCATGACCGACATGAACACCACCGCCCCCGCCCCGCCCCGCTACCCGACGATTCGCCTGCACCCCGGCCGCCAGAAGCGCGTCCAGCTCGGCCATCCCTGGGTCTATTCGAACGAGGTCCAGATGGACCAGCCGGCCAAGGCCGTGCCGGCCGGCAGCCCGGTGCGGCTGGTCGACGCCGGCGGCGCGCCGCTGGGCGTCGCCACGTTCAACCCGCACACGCTGATCGCCGCGCGGATGCTGACGCCCGACCCCGCCACGGTGATCGACGGCGCCTTCATCGCCGGCCGCATCGCCCGCGCGCTGAAGCTGCGCGAGGCGCTGTTCGACCGGCCCTTCTACCGCCTGATCCACGCCGAGGCCGACGGGCTGCCGGCGCTGATCGTCGATCGCTACGGCGACGCGGTGACGGTGCAGGCCAACTCCATCTTCATGGAGCAGCGCATCGACGCGGTGCTGGCGGCGCTGGACGAGGTGCTGAACCCGACCACCGTCATCCTGCGCAACGACAGCACGCAGCGCGCGATGGAGGGCCTGCCGGAGGAGACGCGACTCGCCAAGGGCGCGCTGGACGGCGCGCTGCGGCTGGAAGAGAACGGCAACGTCTTCTTCGCCGACCCGCTGGGCGGGCAGAAGACCGGCTGGTTCTACGACCAGCGCGACAACCGCGCCTTCATCGCCTCGCTGGCAAAGGGTGCGCGGGTCATCGACTTCTTCAGCTACAACGGCGGCTTCGCCGTGACCTGCGCGACGCGGGGGGCGAAATCGGTGGTCGCCGTCGACCGCTCGCAGCCGGCGCTGGACAACGCGGCGCGCGCCGCGGCGGCCAACGGCGTGGACGGCATCTTCGAGACGCGCCGCGCCGACGCCTTCAACGAGCTGGAACGGCTGGCCAACGCCGGGGAAAAGTTCGAGGTGGTGATCGTCGACCCGCCGGCCTTCGTGAAGTCGAAGAAGGATCTGGCGGTCGGCTGCCGGGCCTACCGCAAGATGACCCGGCTGGCCGCGCGCATCACCGCGCCGGGCGGCTTCCTGCTGGCCGCTTCGTGCAGCCACAACGTGGACCCGCCGACCTTCGCCGAGCAGGTCGCCCGCGGACTGGTGGACGCCGGCCGCACGGGCCGCATCCTGCGCTCGGCCGGCGCCGGCCCCGACCACCCCGTGCACCCGCACCTGCCGGAATCGGCGTACCTGAAGGCGCAGGTTCTGCAGTTGGATTGAGTTTGTTTTGAGACACGGATGCACACGGATGTGAACACGGATGCACACGGAATATTGATAAAACAGAATCCGTGTGCATCCGTGTCATCCATCCGTGTGCATCCGTGTTGAAATTCTCTTTTTACCTCCGGAACACCCCGACGACCTCCACATGGGCGGACCAGAGGAACTGGTCCACGGGGTAAACGCGGTTAAACGCGTAGCCGCCATCGACCAGGGTGCGGGCGTCGCGGGCGAAGGTGGCGGGGTTGCAGGACACCGCCACCACGACCGGAACCTTGGACACCGTCAGCGCCGCCGCCTGCCCGGCCGCACCGGCGCGCGGCGGATCGAACACCACGGCATCGAAACGATCCAGCTCCTTGGCCGTCAGCGGCTCGCCGAACAGGTCGCGGCGCTCGGTGGTGACGCGCAGGCCGTGCGCGGCGCGGGCAAGCGCGGCCAGCGCCGGGGCGTCGCCCTCCACGGCGTGCACCGCCGCGCGCTGGGCCAGCGGCAGGGTGAAGGTGCCCAGGCCGGCGAACAGGTCGGCGACGCGGGCGGCCTCCCCCACCGACTCCAGCACGGCGGCGATCAGCGCCGACTCCCCGGCCCGGCTGGCCTGCAGGAAGGCGCCGGGCCCCGGCACCACGGCAACGTCGGCGAAGCGCACCGCCACCGGCCGGCGGTGGGCGACGGGCTCGGCCGCCGCGCGCTCGTCCGGTTGCCAGGACAGGCGGGCGACGTCGGCCGCCTCGGCAAACGCCGCCAAACGCTCCCGCGCCGGAAGGTCGAGGCGCGGCGGCCCGACCAGCAGCAGGTCGAGCCCGCCCTCCAGCTCGGTGGCGACCACGTCGGCGGTGGCGCCGTCCGGCAGCACATCGGCCAGCACGGCGCGCAACGCCGGCAACGCCGCCTCCAGGCGCGGCACCAGCACCGGGCAGGCGGCAAGGTCGACCAGCCGGTGGCTCAAGCGCTCGTTGAAGCCCAGCAACACCCGCCGGCCGCGCTTCGACGCCGCCAGACGCGCGCGGCGGCGGCCCCCCGGCGGCGTGCGGGAGAGCGGCGCCATCGGCACCTCCGCCAGCCCGACGCGACCCAGCGCGCCGCGCACCAGCCCGACCTTCCAGGCGGCGGAGGCGTCGTCACCCATGTGCTGGAGCGTGCAGCCGCCGCAGGTGCCGAAGTGCGCGCAGGCCGGTTCGCCCCGGCCGGGGCCGGGTTCCAGCACCTCCAGCAACTCGCCGCGCACGCCGTCGCCCTTGGTCTCGCCCAGCCGGACGCGCACGCGGTCGCCGGGCACGGTCAGCGGCACGAAG
Organism: Azospirillum sp.; assembly: GCA_036401175.1. GTDB lineage: Bacteria > Pseudomonadota > Alphaproteobacteria > Azospirillales > Azospirillaceae > Azospirillum. The sequence continues at coordinate 10,770 of DASWVP010000089.1, forward strand.
ATGCGCGCGCCATCCACGGTGGCAAGGCCATCGCCGCGGGCGCCGACCTCCCGTACCGTCAGTTCGACCTCGCGCGGGGCGTGGGCGGGCTTGGCCACGCGGCGGGAACGGGAATCAGAACGCTTTTTCAAGGCCGGATACTTCGTAGGTTGGGTTGAGCGTCAGCGAAAACCCAACGCTCCCGTGGTGCGACGACGTTGGGTTTTCGGCTTCGCCTCAACCCAACCTACAGGGTTTCGCGGCTGGGATCACGTTACCCGCAACACGGCCATCATGCCGGATTCCTGGTGTTCGAGGATGTGGCAGTGGAGCATCCAGTCGCCCGGCGCCTCGGCGACGAAGGCGATCTCCACCGTTTCCTCGGGGCCGAGCAGGACGGTGTCGCGCCACTCGCGGCGCGGGTTGGGCGCGCCGTTGACCTTCAGCACGCGGAACGGGACGCCGTGCAGGTGCATGGGGTGCCACCACGCCGTCTCGTTGACGAACTGCATCACCACCGTTTGGCCGCGTTTAACGGTGATGAGCGGGTCCGGATGGTGACCGGTGCCGGCGGCGCCGTTCAGCGCCCAGAACGGCCCCTGCGGCGTCATGCGCATGCCGTGCGGCAGGCGGCCCATGGCGCCGCCCTCGATCAGCACGTCCTGCCGCACGGCGTGGGCGAGGTCGGGTTCGGGCAGCGGGTTCGGCGGCAGGGTGATCGGCGCGTCGAGTGGCGAGTCGCGCAGCGGCGCCCCGTCGGCGTAGACCAGCCGGGTCAGGCGGTAGGCCCGGCGCGGGACGAAGCCGTCGACCACGTCGAAGCGCTCGCCCGGCCGGGCGCCCATGTCGAGCACGAGGTCGGCGCGCTGGCCCGGCGCCAGCCGGACCTTGCCGTCGTCCGGGGCGTGGGGGTCCACCGGCTGGCCGTCCAGCGCGACGATCCGCGGCGCATGGCCGTTGAACTCCAGCGCGAAGACGCGCGCGGTGGCGGTGTTGACGAGGCGCAGCCGCACACGCTCGCCCGCACGGACGGCCACCTCCTCGACGATGGCGCCGTTGAGCGTGACCGTGTTGCCGACGCGCCCGGCGTGGCTGCCGTCCATCGGGTGGCCGAAGTCGTCGGCGATGGCCGCGTCCCTGGTCAGCCGCCAGTCGCCGAGCACCCACAGCAGTTCGCGGTCGACGCGGATCGGCTCCGCCTCCTCGACGATGAAGGCGCCGGACAGGCCGCGGGCGACCTGCCGCGCGCTGTTGGCGTGCGGGTGGTACCAGAAGGTGCCGGCGTCCTTCAGCGCGAACTCGTAGTGGAAGGCGCCGCCGGCCGGCACCTCGGTCTGGCTGAGGTGCGGGACGCCGTCCATGGCGTTGGGCACGCGCAGACCGTGCCAGTGCACCGTCGTCGGCTCCGCCAACGCGTTGGCGAAGGATATGCGCGCGGTGTCGCCCTGGCGGTAGCGCAGCACCGGCCCCGGCACCGTGCCGTTGTACGCCCACACCACCGTGTCCGGGTGGGCCGGGCCGACCAGCGACGCCCGCGCCGGGCCGGCGGACAGCGCGAACGACTCCGGCGCCGCCCGGGGACGGCGCGGCAGCATCAGCGCCCCGGCGAGGCCGGCGGCGCCGGCCAGGACGGTGCGGCGGGCGAGACGCGGTGCGGTCATGGGCAGATACCTTCGGTCCAGCTAATAGGCCGCGAGCGAGGCGCGCAGCCGGTCGGGGATCGGCGTCGGGCGATGCGTCCTCTGGTCGACGACGACGCACACGCCCTCCTGGGTGGCCGAGCAGGTCGCGCCGGTGAAGATGGCCGAGCCCAGCGTGAACGAGGTGGTGCCCAGCCGCATCAGCCGCACGCCCACCCGCACCGTGGCCGGGTAGCGGATCTCGGCGCGGTAGTCGATGACGCTGCGCGCCAGGACCATCGTCCAGGGCAGGTCGGGATGGAAGGCGTCGCACGCCTCCACCAGCCCGACGCGGCCCTGTTCGAAGAACACGCCGAAGGCGTTGTTGTTGACGTGGCCGAGGACGTCGAGGTCGGAGAAGCGCACCCGCTCCTCGATCCAGAAGCGGTAGCCGGCGGGGTCGGTGAGATCGATGGTGGACATGTCATCCTGACGCGAAGGGTACGCTGGCGAATGTGGCGGGTGCGGCTTCCCCCGACAAGCTTAGCCATGACAGCCATTCGTCGCACCCGACGGAATTCCCGCGCCAAGCCGGTTTCCCGGATGTTATAGCTTGAGTCCACCACTCCCAACGGACCATGCGATGAGCAACGACAGCAACCAGACCGCCGAGGCCCTGTTCGACAAGGCGCTCGAGATCGCCGAAAAGCACCTGGAGATGGCGGTCAAGGAAGGCGGAGCGTTCGGCCCCTACGTCGCCGTGGCGATGATCGAGGCCGCCGTCAACGCCGCGGTCGACGAGACCAGCCACGAGGACGTGGTCGACATGCTGCGCGACCTCGCCGCGCAGATCGAGGCCGACGCCGAGAGCGACGAAGAGTAACGGCTTTTCGAGACTCCCCTCCCCTGCCTCCGGCGGGGGAGGGAGGACCCGCCGTCACGCGGCGGGAAGGCATGCGCGTGGCCGCGCCACCGGGACGATGTTGGGTTTTCGCTGGCGCTCAACCCAACCTACAGAAACGTCCCGCGTAGGTT
>DASWVP010000090.1:0-5100 GCA_036401175.1 Azospirillum sp.
GCTGCTGGCGCGCATCGGCGACCAGTCGAACCTGATCCTCGACCCCGATCTCGACAGCTACTACGCCATGGACCTGACGGTGGTGAAGCTGGCCGACGCGGTGGACCGCGTCGCCGCGCTGGCCGATCTTGCGGTGGCGGTGGCCGGCAAGGGCGCGCTGGACGCCGACGGCCGCACCGAGTTCCTGATCCACAAGGGGGGCTTCGAATCGGCGGTGGAGGGCATCGCGGCGTCCGTCGCCGCCGGCTATCGCGGCAACGCCGACGGCACGCTGAAGGCCAACATGGACCGCGACGTGCGGACGGCCGAGGCGGCGCTGAAGGCGTTCGGCGCCGGTCTGGTCGCCGCCGTGATCGAGAAGGAGGGCCGCGGCGTCGACCCGGCGGCGCTGCGCCGGCTGGAAGCGGCGGCGCTGGAATCCCTCCGCACCCTGTGGAGCACAACGGCGCGCGAGCTGGAGCGGCTGCTCGACGTCCGCATCGGCGGGTTTCTGGCCAAGCTGTGGACGACGCTGGCGGTCACCGCCGTGTTGTTCGCCGTGATCTTCGGGGCCGGCGGCCTGATGGTTGTGCGGATGGTGACGCGGCCGGTGGCGAACATGACCGGCGTCATGCGCCGCCTCGCCGACGGCGACCTGTCGGTGGAGGTGCCCCACGCCGCCCGCGGCGACGAGATCGGCGCCATGGCCGCCGCCATCGCCGTCTTCAAGGTGCACGCGCTGGAGGTGCGGCGGTTGACGGCGGAAAGCGAGGCGCTGAAGGCGCGGGCGGAGGAGGAGAAGCGCGCGCACATGCTGGCGCTGGCCGACGGCTTCGAGACCAAGGTGACCGCCGCCACCACGTCGATCCGCAGCAACGCCGAACAGATCGTCACCACCGCCGCGCGCATGGGCAACCGTGCCGGCCAGGGCGGCGGCACCTCGCTGGACGCCACCGAGGCGTCGCAGCGCACCGCCGCCAACGTCCAGCACCTCAACGAGGCGACGCGGCGCCTGTCGCAGTCGGTGAGCGAGGTCAGCCGGCAGGTCGCCCATTCCTCGGACATCGCGCACCGCGCGGCCGCCGAAGCCGGCGCCACCAACGACCGGGTGATCGGGCTGGCGCAGGCGGCGGAGACCATCGGCGCGGTGGTGCAGCTCATCACCTCCATCGCCGAACAGACCAACCTGCTGGCGCTCAACGCCACCATCGAGGCGGCCCGCGCGGGCGAGGCCGGGCGCGGCTTCGCCGTGGTGGCGACCGAGGTGAAGAACCTCGCCGGCCAGACCGCCAAGGCGACGGAGGAGATCGCCGCCCAGGTCGCCGGCATCCAGGGCGCCACCGGCGACATGGTGGACGCCATCACCAGCATCACCAACACCATCCAGGAGATCAGCACGGTGGCGCAGACGGTGTCCGGCGCCATCCACCAGCAGGACGCCGCGACCCGCGAGATCACCGAGGTGGTGGAGCAGGTCTCGCAGGACGCCGGCGTCTTCAACGTGCGCTTCAGCGAGGTGGCGCGCTCCTCCGCCTCCTCCTACGGCTCGGCGATCCGGGTGATCTGGGCGGCCAAGGACCTGACGCAGCCGACGCAGACGCTGAACCAGGAACTGGGCGCCCTGCTGAGCGCGCTGCGGACGGGCTGAGGACCTCCGACGTGTGGGCGTGTCGTAGGTTGGGTTGAGCGTCAGCGAAAACCCAACACAGCCGGCGTCGCGAACACGTTGGGTTTCAACCCAACCTACGCGACCGAGCGCGCTGCGGACGGGCTGAGCGGGGCAAATCCTTGCCGGGCGCGGGGGCTTTCAATAGGATTCCGCGCGGGGCACCGGCACGGATCTCGAAAAACACGGGGGACCGATGGAGTTTCAAGCGCACAGCATGCCCGATGCCGTCGAGGCCCGCCTGACCGGGCGGCTGGAATTCACCGACCACGACCGCCTGCGGGACATCGTGGCGCTGATCGGCAAGGCCGCCGGCAAGCGCTTCGTCCTCGACCTGTCGGGGCTGGAGTTCATCGATTCCGCCGGGCTCGGCATGCTCCTCATCCTGCAGGAGGAGGCGGATGGCCGGAACGTCCCGATGACCGTGCGCGGCCCGCGCGGCGACGTGCGGCGCTCCATCGATCTGGCGCAGCTGGGCGACATCCTCGCCATCGTCGACTGACGCGATGGCGGACCCGGCCGGGACACGCCCCTTCATTGCGCTGCGCGGCCGTGCGGAGGTCCTGCTGCTGGACGGCCCGCTCGACCGTGACCGGCTGGCGGCGCTGCTGGCCGAGCTGGACGGGGATGGGGAACCCCTGCTGGTGGAACTGGACGAGGATGGCGGGACGGACGGCGGCTGGCGCGCCGTGCCGGCGCCCGCGCCGGGGTTCCTGCTGTCGCTGACCACCGCCACCGCCTTCGCCGTGCAGAGCCCGGTGGCGGTGTGCGACGCGCTGGCGCGGCGCGGCGTGCTGCCGGACTGGCGGCGCTCGGCGGTCGAGCTGTGCCTGCACGAGGCGGTGGCCAACGCGCTGCTGCACGGCAACCTCGGCGTGCCCTGCGGGACCCGCGACGGGCCGGACGGCCTGCGCCTGTTCGGCGAACGGGTGGGGGTGGCGCTGCGCGACCCGGCGGTGCGCCGGCGCCGCGTCGACATCCTGGCGTGCTGGGGGGACGGCGGGCTCGATCTGGCCGTGGCCGACGAGGGCGGCGGCTTCGACCCGGCGGCCCTGGCGCGGCCGGCGGAGGGCTTCGCCCGCTCCGGCCGGGGTTTCATCTTCATGCGGGCATTGGCCGACGCGGTGGTGGTGTGCGACGGTGGGCGCCGCACGCGGCTGCGGTTCGATCTCAAGGGGGCCGACGCATGAGCATCTCGCCCAATACCATCTCCCTGGCGGCCAGCCGCGTCCTCATCGTCGACGACAACGAATTCAACCGCAAGTCGCTGGCCGTGGTGGTCCGCCGCGCCGGCATCACCGAGATCGCCTTCGCCGCCGACGGGCTGGAGGGGCTGGCGATGGTGGAACGGTTCCGCCCCGACCTCGTCCTGCTCGACGTCGCCATGCCGAACCTGGACGGGCTGGAGATGTGCCGGCGCCTGCGCGCCGACCCGGCGCACGCCGAACTGCCGGTCCTGTTCCAGACCGCGCTGGACAGCGACGAGGAGCAGGTGCGCTGCTTCGCGGCCGGGGGCAGCGACTTCATCTCCAAGCCGATCAAGCCGGGCGAGTGCATGGCCCGCGTGCGCCACCAGCTGGAGCGGCGCATGCTGTTCGCCGAGCTGTCGTCGTTCCGCGCGCGGGTCGAGCGCGAGCTGAAGCACGCCCGCGCCATGCAGCTTTCCCTGCTGCCGGAACCGGCGCGCGTCGCCGCCATCGGCGCGCGGCACGGGCTGCGCATCGACAGCCATTTCGAGACGTCGTCGGAACTGGGCGGCGACCTGTGGGACGTGGTGGAGATCGACGAGCGGCGGGTGGGCTTCCTGATCGTCGATTTCGCCGGCCACGGCATCACCGCCGCCATCAACACCTTCCGCCTGCACACCCTGGCCGAACGCGTGCCGGCGCCGCGCACCGACCCGGCGGCGTGGCTGACGCAACTGGGCCTCGCGCTGAAGGAGGTGCTGCCGGTCGGGCAGTTCGCCACCGCCTTCTACGGCGTGCTGGACACCGCCACCGACACGCTGACCTTCGCCGCCGCCGGGGCGCCCCACCCGATCCTGGGTATGGTGGAGGAGGGCGAGCCGGAGCTGCTGGATTCGTCGGGGCTGCTGCTGGGGGTGTCGCGCGCGGCGCGTTACGAGAACCGCACGGCGCGGCTGCCGCGCGGCGGGTGCCTGTTCCTCTCCAGCGACGCCCTGATCGAAAGCCGCGACGCGCGCGGCGACTCAATCGGCCAGTTGGGCCTGACCGAGTTGGTTCGGCAGGGCCGGCGGGATGATCCGGCCGAGCCGCTGCGCGTCGTGCTGGATCGCTTCTTCACGGGCATGCCCCGCCCCCTTCGCGATGATCTCACTGCCGTGTGGATCGCGCGGGTGTGAGGCGGGCGGCTCGGATAGGGTGACATCGGACACCGGCACCATGGCCGCGGCGTTCGCGGCGGCGCGGCGGCGCTTCCACTTCAGGCTCTTGCGGGCGACGAACACCAGGACGGCGACGGCGACCAGACCCAGCAGCAGCTTCGGCCCGACCTCGCCCACCGAGGCGGCGGCCTCGCCGAACAGGTAACCGGCGCCGGCGAAGCTCCACGCCCAGATGCCGGCGGCCCAGAAGTTCCAGAACAGGAAATCGCGCCAGCGCATGCTGGTGGTGCCGATCGCCACCGAGGCGATGTTGCGCACGCCATACAGGTAACGGAAGGTCAGGATGAAGCCGATGCCGTACTTTTCCAGCCACGCGATCGCCTTGGCCGCCGGCACCTCGGCCGCGGGGAAGCGGGCGATGGCCTTGGCGCCCCACTTGCGGCCGATCCAGAAATAGACCTGATCGCCGAGGAAGCTGCCGATCCAGACGGTGCCGACCAGATAGTACAGGTTGAAGATGCCCATGTGGGCACCCCAGCCGCCGAAGATGACGAAGGTTTCGCCCTCGAAGAAGGCCCACAGGAACGCGATGGGGTAGAACCAGTTACCCCACTCCTGCAGCCACGCGATCACTTCCAAGGGGAGCCTCCGGCGGTTCACGTCCGCGCCGCACACCCCGGGAATGGGGCGGACACGAGCCTAGGTATCATGACATAGGAAGCCTCGCCTTGTCGCGCATCGTTTCCGGAGTCGATTTTTGTTCACCCGAAAGGCACGGCGTTGCCACGGGCGGATAGGCCGCGCATGACCCGCCGCTCAATCCCCGTCCCCGGCGAATTCGCCGACCACCAGACGGGCGGCGCGCAGCAGGGAGGGGTTGGGCTCGCGCGGGCCGTCCTCTTCTCCACCCTCCTGGCCGTCGTCCCAGGCCGGCGGCTCGACGCGGCGCTTCAATTCGCGGGCGGCTTCCACCAGCAGATGGCTGAGGCGCAGGTCGGGCAACGCACGCACCAGCGCGGAAATCTCCGGGTTGCTGAGCGCCGCCGGGTCGAAGGCGGCCGGGGCCGGCGGGGGAGGCGGCGGCGGGGGCGGGGCGGCGAAGATGGCGGGC